>CALFWW010000098.1 GCA_937928575.1 uncultured Saprospiraceae bacterium
TTTTTTCAATTCAAGAATCTCGTTTTTGTTGTAAGCGAAATTTGATTTTAAGTTCCTTAGCTGATATTTAAGCATGGAAATACTGTCTCTTAGTTCCACAATTTTAGTTTCAAGCTCAATATTCTTATCGACCAAAATTTCATTTTCCAACTTTTCTTGGTCCAGCGTTTTTACCAGTTTGCTAACTTGTTTTGACTTAGAGCTCAGTGCATTCTTCTGCGTATCTAATGTCTTCATATTGTAGACATTAAAACCTGTCATTCCTATTAACAAGATACCTACGATTCCGATTATTAATGTTTTTCCCATTTTCTTTTTTAGAATTTATTGTCGTTAAAAACCAAATTGATATTTGTGTTGTCTATATAATTTGCGATAGTTAGTTCCAATGCTTTTTTGAAAATTTCTTCATCAGCGTTTCTTTTGAAATCATAATTCCCTTTAAAATAAAAGGTGATTAAATCCGATTGGTAAACAGAATGCTCAAAGTTTAATTGCTTGTAATGACCTCTGAAATTTGTTTTTGCTAAAAAATTCTGAATCGCGATTTTCAGTATATCCGGATTAGATTCATTTACTATTTCAAACTTTCTGACCAATCGTTTTCCACTTTTATCATAATCGTAGTGTACCACCTTAACTTCTTTTTGAACTTCATAAATTTGTATTGAAGCCTTTTGAATATTTGCCTGATCGTAGTTTTCAGGTTCACTGCAGCTACAAAAAAGAATTGAAAGGACGCACGCAGAAACGAAAGAGTTTAGGGTCATTTGTTAGCCATTTAATTTTTGTTATATATTTAAAGCTCTTATTAATAGAGCCTTATGTATTAACCGAAAACAAATATTATTCCAAGTTTATGGATTAAGGGAAAATTTTTCAATCTGGATATAAAAAAGTTAACTTTAAGTACAGTAATTCAGCTGATTAGATAAATCGAGATTATTTTCATGAGTAAACAATTAGCAAAGCATATTTTGATGGTTCAACCCTCCAATTTTGGGTATAATTCAGAGACAGCAAAAAACAATGCATTTCAAAAAAAAGGGAAGCATTTGTCGTCATCAGAAATTCAAAAGACCGCATTGAAAGAATTCAAAAAAGCAGTCAATAAAATCAGAAAAGCAAAGATTGATGTGCTGGTGGTAAAGGATAGCAAAGCTCCTAAAAAGCCAGATGCTGTTTTTCCTAACAATTGGTTGTCGACCCATCGAGATGGTACTGTTGTAACTTATCCGATGTATTCTAAAAAAAGAAGGCATGAACGTAATCCGACGTTCATCCAAAAATTAGAAAAACATTTTACAGTAAGGAAGCAAATACAATTAGAAGCTTTTGAAGATGCGGAGATGTTTTTGGAAGGAACCGGCAGCATGATTTTAGATCGTGATAATAAAATTGCTTACGCATGTCAAAGTGAGCGAACGGACCCAATCGTTTTCAATAATTTTTGTCAATCAATGGGGTATAAGCCTTGTTTGTTTACTGCTCTTGATAAATCTAAACAACCGATCTATCATACGAATGTGATGATGTCGGTAGGAACAGATTTTGTGATGATTTGCAGTAAAACTATCAGAAAGAAAAAGGAACGAAAACGGGTATTAAAACAACTTAAAAAGACGGGCAAAAAAGTGATTGAAATTTCATACAAACAAATGATTTCTTTTGCTTGCAACACGCTTCAGGTAAGGAATAAAAAAGGGAAGCGATATCTTTTAATGTCATCTACTGCGTATTCGTCATTGGATAAAAAGCAACTGAAGCAGTTGAAGTCTATCACGAATGTTTTGCATTGTACGATTCCTACGATTGAGTATTTTGGTGGAGGAAGTTTGCGTTGTATGGTTGCTGAGATCTTTTTAAAGAAAACCTGAATAGATGCCTGTCCAAGCTGTTAGATGATTATTGTTTAAATTCTTATTCTCGAATTAGTTGGACTACTCTGTATACTCTTTAGTCTGAAATTTTCTTTAAAATATTAGCTAACATAGTAGGACCACTCTGTGGTTGGAAACGTATTGTTTTATTACTGCAGAGCAGTAAAACTATGTTAGCTTTAAATAAAATAGGTTCTTAGGACTACAGAGTAGTCCAATTAAAATAGAGCGGACGTAATTTCTGATTGATATGTTTTCCAAGCGAACTATTATACAAAAAAAGCTAAATGCGAAATCAATCACATTTAGCTTTTTTTAAAAAATGAAGTTAGCGCTTAGTTAAAAATATATCTAAGTCCAACTCTCGCTTGCCATCTTGAAGAGAATGAGCTCACGTTGTAAGTATCATTTCCTAACGCATCTTCGCTATATTGATACAGAGGAGTGGTTCCGTCAGCGTCAAAATCTACGAAGTTCAACAACTCATAATTATTGAAATCACCAGGTACATTGTATCTAACACCCCAACTTGGATTAATCAAATTAGCAATGTTGAATACATCAAATGATGCTTGAAGTCTGTGAGAAGTTTCTCCTGCATTAATGCTGAAATCTTGTCTTATCGCTAAGTCCAAGAAGTTCACCCAAGGAGCACGACCACCATTCTTTTCAGCGTAATTTCCACGACGACTAGAAAGGTGTGGATCATCTTCGATAAAAGCATTTAAGTTTTCCCATTGTTCTGCAGCGGTGGAAACGACTGTTTCTACTTCTACACCATCAATTTCATCAGTTCTTGTGATATCAACAAGGTTAATATCATTAACATCCGCAGGAACATAAACTAAAGATCTCCATCTGGAAGTAGAACCACTTTCATTGTTCAAGTTTCTTGCATCTCTGTCTCCACCGATTACATAAGAAATTGCATTCCCACTTTCACCTGTGTACAATAAAGAGATGGTAGTTGTTAAGTTGTTGGCCCAATCGACTTTATAATTTACAACTCCAAGAATCCTGTTTCCAAGTGCAAAATCAGATCTTCCAAATGCTGGATTATTTCTTCCATCAACATTTACTGAACCTCTCCATTGGGAAGAATTTTGACTTGAAGTTCCTTCAAACAATGCATGCGCGTCTCCAAAAGTATACGCCAACATAATGTTTAAATCAGGTGTAATATTCTTATTGACTGTGGCTGTTAAGTTGTATCCATACCCTTCACTTGTATTGGAACCTAAGTATACTGCTGCAATACCAGTTGTATCAATTTCCGTTCTGTCGTAAATAGGGCGATCATCTCCTGACCCAGTAAAGTTTCCAGTAATCTCGCTTGAAGTATTCAGATTGGTGTATCTGACATTATTTAAAGTCTTTGTAAAACTTGCTTCTATTGAAGTATTCCATCCATTTCCGATTTCTGTGTCATATCCGATATTCGTTTTTAAAACCTGAGGATATTTGAAATCTTTGGTGAATAAATTAGCATCACCAACAGGAGGATTCGGATTTTCCAATTCATATTGAGCGTTGATACCTGGTTCAAAAGTAACAGGATCATCCAAACCGAAATTGTTGACATAAGCAGAAGTTGCTCCATTAGTATTGTACATCGCACCTGGCCATACAAAAGGAATTCTACTGGTAAAGATTCCAACACCACCTCTCAACGTAGATATACTGTTAACTTTGTAGTTAAATCCAAGTCTTGGGCTAAACATCAATTGACCTTCTGGTGCTTGACCGGACACAATTTGACCAGCAAACTCAGGATATTCCGCTTCAAAAATAGGCACTGTTTGTTCATTAAATCCAGGAGCTTCTAACGGATCCTGAGTAAGGATAGGAATATCTACTCTTAATCCAGCAGTTAATGTAAAATTATTGTTAATGGAAATTTCATCTTGTGCATAGAAACCTAATTGCATCGCATTAAAATCAGCTGCAGCATTGGTGTCATCACCAGAAACATCATTTCCTAGAATAGAATATACTCTTTGGTAGAAATCAGCAGGTGCACCGTTATAGAAGTCATCTAAACTATTGAATTCATATTGTCCAAAATTGTAAGGTAAGAACACGTTTCTGATGTTGTAAAACTCATTATGTGTACCAAATGTTAGGGTATGTTTTCCTTTATAGATTTTGAAATTATCCGTAAGTGTAAATATCTTTTGTTCCAATACATTCGCAGTAGAGAAACGCTCAGACCCAAAAATAATTGTTCCTTCATCTCCGTCATCAATAGCAACATATGGAAATGGGTTGCCTAATGGATCTCTATCATCATTTACAGTTGTATATCCAATAATCAAGTTGTTAGACATCTTATTATTGAAATTCGAATTTAATTCAAGTGCAGATGAGTTGGTAGTAGAAGGGAAGAAAATTCCATTGTTTGAAAAATTAATGTTATCAGCATTTCCACTGAATCTATCAAATTCTTCTGCCTTAGTATACTGATGTCTAAGGGTTAATTTGTGATCTTGATTCAGGTTGAAGTCTAATTTACCAAAAAGCTTGACCCCTTTTAGTTCAGTAGAAACATCACCAAAAGTTCCTGGATCATAGCCAAATTCATTTATCAAATGATCGGATAATTGATTCAAATCAGCTTCTGTAGCTCTTCCTTCCTCTTCGTTAGTATACAAATCCACATTAAAAGGAGAAGGTGTTTCATCATTTTGAATTTCAACATTTGTAAAAAAGAAAACTTTATCCTTTATGATTGGTCCACCTAAAGAAGCACCATAAGTTGTTTTTGTAAAGTCTGCCACTTTCTCTCTTTCTGCATCTCCACCAATTCTGTCGATTTCCAATTGATTTGTTTTTCCAACCATAGCTTGATTTTGAATAAAACCATAAGCCGTACCAGAAAAAGTATTGGTACCAGATTTTGTTACCGCATTAATACCTGCCCCAGCAAAACCACCATAGGTTACATCATAAGGTGACAATACTACTTGTAGTTGATCGATGATGTCGATACTAAAAGGTGCGATTCCCGTTTGTCCACCATTCGTACCAGATCCGGCCAAACCAAAAACGTCATTGTTGACTGCTCCATCGACGTAAATTGCATTGTATCTGTTGTTGATTCCACCAAACGAGTTACCACTTGCTTGAGGAGTTAATCTCGTGTAATCAGTTAAGTTTCGGTTCAATGTAGGCATGCTTTCAATCGCCTCTTCTCCAATTTGAGTACTGGTTCCAGAATTCTGTCCAACAGATCCTGCAACAGCCAATACTACAATTTCATCTAATGCAATTGCTGAGTCACCCATAGCAACACTTAAACGTTTAGGTTCACCTAATCTTAAAAAGACTTGATCATAAACAGCGTCCTCCTGACCAACATAAGAAATAGTAATTGAGTAGGGGCCACCAACTTTCATGTTGTCAATTCGGTAGTAACCAGATTCATCAGTGACAGTGCCATAAACGGAACCTGTTGGGGTGTGAGTCGCGACAATAGTAGCCCCGATTAGTGATTCTTTATTTTGATCAGAAATTTGTCCTTGCATGGAGGAGGTGGTAACTCCTTGGCCCATCACAAAAAAACTGATCAACATAAATAAGTTGAGCGTAATAAGTTTTTTCATTTTAAACTGATTTAGTGATTAAGTTGATTTTCTAAATTCCGACAAAGGTATGAGTTTAATGTTAACGGAAGGTTAAGTAATCCATTGAATTTGAACCCAATTTTGGTCTTTAATAAATAAACCATGTCACGTTTTTAGTACAATTCGATTTCTTGAAATAATTCCCTTTTTTTGATACTAAATTTCTGCTGCTACACCTAGTTTGCAAAATACTTTTGAGTCCCCATTAAAACGACTTGGGTGTTAATAGAAATATCTCATATCTGATTATTTCTTATTTCTCTATATTAAAACTAATTTTGCTATGATTTATAACCTATTTTTTACATCTCTCAAATACGCATCTATGTATAAATTTCTACTTACTTTTTTACTTACAATGAGCCTTACGCTTGGTTTTGCTCAAGACCACATCATAGAGGTTTCAAATAATATTTACACCCCTGCAAACTTGACAATCACACAAGGAGAGTCAGTAGAGTGGGTTAATCTTGAAGGATCACACAATGTCAATGGTGATCAAGGTACTTACCCTGGAAATCCAGAAAGTTTTGGTAATGGTGCTGCTTCTTCCATGGCTTGGACGTATGAGTATACTTTTACAGTTCCTGGCACTTACAGCTATCAATGTGACCCTCATGTGGGTTTCGGAATGGTAGGGACGATTATAGTGGAAGCCGGTGTTGTTACTGGTGATTTAGTGATCTCTGGGATTTTTGATGCACAACCTTCAGGTGCTGGAGCCAAAGGATTCGAATTATATGCGGTCAATAATATTCCAAATTTAGCAGACTTTGGAGTTGGATCTGCCAACAATGGTGGTGGATCTGATGGTGAAGAGTTCTCTTTTCCATCAATGGCTGTATCTGCAGGTGACTGTATTTACGTTGCGGCTGATAGTGCTTTGTTTAATGACTTCTTTGGATTTTTTCCAAATTTCACAGGTGGTGCTGCCAACATAAACGGAGATGACGCAATTGAATTGTTTGAATTTGGAGTGGTTATCGATGTAGTTGGAGATATCAACACGGATGGTAGTGGTGAAGTTTGGGATCACTTAGACGGATGGGTTTATCGTAATGATGGAACACCAGCCAATATGGGAACGTTCGATCCAGGAACTTTTACTTATAGTGGTATCAATGTATTGGATGGTGAAGCAACCAATGCTGGTGCGGCAATGCCATTTCCATCCTGCACATACTCTTCAGTTCCGCCAACAATGATTGCAACAAATGATGATGCTGTAACAACGGATCAAGATGTGCCAGTCACCTTAGATGTTTTAGTAAATGATGTGTTGCCAAATGGTTGGAATTCTTTAGATATACTTTCTAACGGTGCTAATGGGGGCGCTGCAGTTGTAGCTGGCTCTTCAAACATTACTTACACGCCAAACGCAGGATTTTGTGGTATGGACAATTTCACTTATCAGGTGTGCGATAATACAATGATGTGTGAATCAGGATTGGTGACTGTGACGGTTAATTGCCCTACAAATTATACCGTTGCTTCAGTAGGTGATGCTTCTGTCATTGATGCAGACGGCGTTTTGACAACAATTGATCAACCTTATGAGTTGACAGGAATTGTCCACGGAATTGACTTACAAGGAGACAACCCTGTTCAATTTACTTTTATCGATGCAACTGGTGGTTTGGGCTTATTTTCAAATCAATCTTTTGGGTACACGGTGACGGAAGGAGATGAAGTGACGGTCCGTGGAGTGATGAGTCAGTTCAATGGATTGGCACAAATTAATCCTGATACGATTATCTTCAATTCTTCAGGGAATCCTTTGAATATACCGACAGAGATTACTGCTTTATCTGAGGCAACTGAATCAGAATTGGTAAAATTTGCAAACCCAGTGACTATTGATCCAGCTGATTGGGAAGGAGATGGAAGTAGTTTCAATGTGACGACACTTGATGGACATACGATCAGAATTGACAATGACACAGATCTTGCAAATATGGCTACATTACCTGCTTATACTTTTTTTGTCACAGGAATTGGTGGACAGTTTGATAATAGCGTTCCTCATGATGAAGGATATCAATTGTTTCCGAGATATATGGCAGATTTGGATTTTGATGTTTCTACAAATGAAGCAGTATGGGCAAATGACATTGAAATTTTCCCAAATCCAGCTACTGAAGTGATAACTATTAAAGCGGATTTGCAATTTGATGAAATTCGTGTGACTAATGTTATTGGAGAAGATGTCATTACACTTCAAAATGCTAATGAAGTAAGTGTAAAAGCGTTATCAAACGGAGCTTATTTTATCACTTTCTTGAAAGATGGAGAAATGGCTACTAAGCGATTTGTAAAGCAATAGTACTTTTATGATTGTTTGAAAAAGTTTTGATTTAAAATAAAATGAGCCACGTAAAGAGATTTGCGTGGTTTTTTTTGTTACTTACATTGCTTCAACTTCGATTGCTTTGCTATACATCCGATTCAGAGAATTCCAATTACGAGTAGTTGCTCCGACGTTTAATTTTCTTTCAAAATAGTTATTTTGAATTTTGGAAGTACCCATATTTTCTGGATAAAAAATGAAAATCTCTTTCCCTTTAAAAACAAATTCTTCATTGTTGGGTTTGAAATCTTTGATCTCGTTGATTAATTTTCTTGGAGGTGCTTCCTCTAGAAAAGTAACATAAAGTTTTTTGATGTCTTCAGCTCGATTCTCAAGAAAAGGATTGCCATCGAGTATTTTGCGGAGTTGATTTGGTGTCTTAATAATTATTGTAACATCATAATTCCATTCTTTTTTTAGTCCATCATAAATTGATTGGATAATGGCGGTCTCCAACTTTGTAGATTTGAAAATGACGTTTCCGCTTTGAATAAATGTGTGCACCTCTTTGAACTTTAATTTTTCATAAAGTGCTTTGAGTTCCACCATTTTAATTTTTTTACTTCCACTGACATTGATGCCGCGAAGTAGTGAGATGTATGTTTGCATATGGTGAAGATAAAAGTGATTTGCAATTATCAAAAATAAAATTTAATCACTTTTATCTTTTCCTCATTTTTATAAATGCGCGGCAAAAACAACCACCCAATATCTACCAACATTAGCAACACCAACTTCTGTGTACGAAGCATTATTCATGACTTTGCAATGGGTAGGGCTGCTCTCAAAACCGCTATTAACAGTGATGACATCCGCAATATCGAAAGCAATATTTTCACCTACATATTTCCAGTTGTAGTCAGTGCGCTCCACACGCGCTCCAACATCCGAACCATCAGTGCCGGTGTGGCTAAAATAATTTTTGTCATTCATTGACCTGGCATGTGCGTGGGCGGCAGCGTACAACCGACTATCCCAGCGAACGGGATTCGAAGCAGCTACCAGATCGCCACCACAATTGGAATCCCTAGCTCTTACTTCATTGATTAAATCCAACATTTCTTGCTGGTAGGTCTCGGAAGGCGTTTCGACCAACCCGTCATCTTGAGATTCAATTGGATTGGGACCTGTATTGTTGTCTTTACGGCAGCTTGAAAAGCACATCATTGTAAAGCAAAGGAATGCTATGATTCCGTTTTGAAATTTTATCATGATTATAGTTGTTATTTGGAAATAGTCATCCAAAAACCATGCTGATATTATTAGCGATAAATTAATTTACAAATATATTGTTAGAAAGTATAATGTAAAAAAAAAGAGGAAACCACAATCGTGATTTCCTCCAAGATGATTAATCATCTAACAACCAAACCAAATTACATCTTTATAAATCTTGATGTGATTTCCAACTCAGGAACTTTTATAAAATAAGTGCCTTTTGGAAAATTTGAAACATCATAATTAAATCCATTAAATCCTTGTGAAAAGGAGGCTTTTCTTCTTAAGACAATTTGTCCTGCGGTGTTATAAATCAATAATTCTCCGACGGTGTCTGCCTCGCTTTGGATATCAATATTTACTTGTCCGCTAGTAGGATTAGGATATACAATACCCATATTTATATCACTTACGCTGAAGCTGCTAGTGTTATCATTCTGCGGCATATTGGCAGTAGTCGCAATGTCAATTCTTGCTTCGTCATCTTCTGTAACAATAAAATTGTAAACGTTTCCAGGTGTTGAATCTTTGTCTGGTTGATCAACTGCATGGACTTGTACGAAATAGAAAATATTAGAAGATAGCCATAGGGTAAACAATTCAATATCAAGCGTTGAACTTTCTCCTGGCAGCAAAGTTTGAATAAACCAAGTACCGTTGTATAGTCTAACGTCACCTTTCGAAGCATTATGAGAGACGTAAGCTAAGCCGTTTGGAATTCTTACATTCATGTGAACATTGCTTGCAAGGTCAGCGCCATTATTGGAAACCGTGATTGTATAGTTTACATTTTGATATTGACCAACTTGCATTTGATCGGCTATGATATCCATTTCCAAATCAACATCAGCATCTCCAGTACCAGATCCACCATTTTCTATGGCAATAATTGTTGTAGCAACTTCATCATCTTCCGTTGCATTGAAGTTTTGATTATTAGGAGTGGAGTCGTGATCATACGCTGAAGAGTTAGATACTTCCGCATAATAGTTGATATTGTTGCCGCTGGATAACGCTAAATTTACCAATTTGAGATTTGCAGATTCACCAGGCGCCAATGTTCCAACATTCCAAGTTTGATAATACAAATTATAGTCACCTTGACCTGCAATGTCATAACAATATACAAACCCATCTGGAAGCGGTACACTAACCTGTACGTTTTCTGCTGTCACAACGCCTGTATTTTGAATGGTGAAGCACATCCCCAATGTATCATATTGTGCATAGTGCACTCGAGAAACATCTAAGCTCAATTCTAAATCTGCTGATTCATTGAAGCGGTTGGTGCAATTTAATTGAGAAAGTACTTGTCCTCTTATTTCTCCTTCAGGATATGTTTCTGTCGAAATTTTGAAGTAACTATTATTTCTTTTAATTTCATCAGAAATAGCTTTGTTAAATGGAGTTGTGTTTGTGGATTCATGCCAAAAATAATCCGTAAAGCTATTGTTTGAAACATCTGTCAGATCAACTAATTCAGGCCCATCTTCCCCAACTTGTCCAGCATGCAATGTTACAGCAGTTGGGTCGCTTGACAAGTCATAATTTGAAAAAACAACATGGCTGTGACTTAATTTTCTATCAATTGCGACCAAGCCACCGCCGTCAGCATTGGTTGCGATATCTGGGCTAACTTGTCCTGAACAAAAAGTAAACAATCGACCATCTCTTGCGATCCTATAGACTTGTCCTCTTGATCTATCTTCATCCGCTGGGTTTTCAGATTTAATCCTGATATAGGCAGCTCCTCGCAACATAATACCTGCAAAAGTGGCAATAGAAGCTTCTGCTATTTCTCCTATAAAAACTCTTTCTGGGGTAAGGAAAGATAGATTGTAAATTGGTATCGAAGTTTCGCCAAGTTGTGCATTGTGGATAGTTACTCTATTAATCATCGCATCATCCTCATAATCTACAAGCACATAGTATCTCATGAATCTAAAATCTGGACTCAATAAAAACACAGTGAAACCTTCAATACCTACATCGGTAGCATCAGGTACTTGTTGATCTCCAGAAATCCACCCATCCATAAGCATCAAATCAGTGTATTCTAATTGAGTTCTAATTTCTCCCAAAGGAAAATCCTCTGTATGTAATTTTAAGTAAAGATTTTCAGATTGTAATTCCTCAAAAAAATTGGTGGCATCAAGAATTGCAAAAATTCGGTTGTTGGTAACATACGGTGTTAAATCCACAACAACTGTACTGTCGGTAGTTGTTTCATCACCTGCGTAAAGGAAAGCGCCTGTGATTGGGCTCTTTAAACCAGAAGCAAAAAAGTTGACCTCAAATTCTTTGATCTCATGTGTATAGTTTGTTGAGATAATTCCCTCTGCTTTCGAGTCACTTTGACCATTTAGTATTTTGGATGCGTCTGCAAAACCGTAATAAGCATCAGGAGTTTCTAGTCTTAGTTGGCCACGAGCGGCTACACCCATAAGGTTGTTTGTTGAAATTTCAATGTAATAATTTCCTAAAAGTAAATTGGTGATTACTGATTTTGGAAAATTTGTAATAGTAGTGTTAATTTTTTTACCTGCAATTTCGTCTGTTAAATTGAAAATGACAGGGCCGTTGCTTTCTTCGTCTCCTTCTCTAATTCGGACATCCGTTAAGTTTCCGGCAGCTTCATTTAGATAAAGATTGAATACAAGCTCATCTCTTTTTTCATTCACAAATATTCCTGCGATACCTTTTACATCGTTCTGAGCTGCTGGCACTACATTTTCGGCCTTCAGTACAGCAGAAATTAATACATTACTAGTAAAATCTGGATTGGTAGGAATTGCTTCTTGTCCAAGCAAATTCGGATTTAGAAAAAGGGCACACATAGATAGTGCTAATAATAACCGTTTAATCATTATTGGTGGTTTTTTGGAGTTATGAATTTGAGTTCAAAGTAGAACTCTTTGTAACATATATTCTAAAGCAAAATGTGTGCTAGTGATTGTTAAGAAGATCAGTAATTTAAAATAACAATTAATAGACGTATTGTTTTTTTCTTTGGGAAATGCGTATTAGATTTTGATTTCTTAGAAAAAAAATACCTTGGTTTTATGTTTAAAATTAGTGTTTAAGTGAATTTTAATTATAGTAATGCTATGTCACGAAAAAATATATATTGAAAAAGCAAATGAATGTTGAGACAAAAAGGAATCTACTTACTTGTCACAATTTCAATAACAGCCTCACCGTATTTCTCTAGTTTCACAGGGCCAATCCCATCAATTGCGATCAAGTCATCAGAGGTGGATGGTTTGGCACTTGCGATAAAATTGATGGTTCGATCATTAAATATGACATAAGGGGGGACTCTTTGAGTTCTAGCTAAATGAGTTCTCCATTTTTTTAGTCGAGCGACCAGTGCAGAATCAATGTTGGAAAAGTTGACTTCTTTTTTGATTTTCTTTTCTCTTTCTTTTTGTTCTTTTTGAGAAACAAATTCTGTCAATTTTATTGCTACTTCTTTTTTTAAGACGGGACTAGAAAGGGGAGTGGTTTTTAATTTGGAGTGATCTGTATAATCAATTCGGATGATACCTTGATTGATCATTTGAGTAATATAATGTTGCCAATGTTGAAAGGAAATATTGCGACCAACTCCATAAGTTTTTAATTGGTCATATCCTTTCATTCTGATTTCTTGTTTATAAGATGCTCTTAAGATATCGATTAACAAGTTGATTCCGACTTGTTCTCTTGTGCGGATAATACCGGAAAGTGCCATTTGAGAAAATACAGTTCCATCAATAAATGTTGGCGGATGCAGGCAATTATCGCAATGACCACAATTGTTATTGACAAATTCTCCAAAATAATTCAAAACCATATTGGTCCTGCAACTTGCAGCCGTTGCAAATTGCCACATGCGATCCAATTTTGCTAATTGTACTGTTTTAAAATCCTTATTTGGACTTTCATCTATAAATTTTTTGAGCATTAGAAAATCTCCCCAACTAGAAAATAACAATGTTTCTGCGGGATCACCATCTCTTCCAGCTCTTCCGATTTCCTGATAATAGCCTTCAATGTTTTTTGGCATATTATAGTGTATTACCCAGCGAATATTAGGCTTGTCAATTCCCATACCGAATGCAATGGTTGCACATACAATTTTGACAGTATCATTTTGAAAATCATCTTGAACCCGTCTCCTGGTACTTGGATCTAATCCTGCATGATAGGCCGCAGCTTGAAACCCTTTTGCTTCTAAACTTTCAGCCACCTTTTCAGTACTCTTTCGACTTAGGCAATATACGATTCCAGATTCATTAGGATGAATTTTTACGAAATTCTCAATTTGCTCCATTCGTTTTTGACCAGATTTTGCGCGCGTAGTGATATTCTTTCTTTCAAAACTGCTCAAGAAAGTTTTGGCATTTGGAATGGCTAATTGTCGGAGTATATCTTGTTGAGTTGCATGATCTGCAGTTGCCGTTAATGCAATAATTGGAACAGCAGAAAATGTATTTCTTAATGCTGAAAGTTTGACATATTCAGGTCGGAAATCATTGCCCCAAATGGAAACACAATGGGCTTCATCAATACCAAAAAGGGATATCTTTTGATTGACCAAATATTTTAAAAAACCATCCGACATTAGTTTTTCAGGAGAAACATATAATAACTTTAATTTTCCTTCCTGGATGTCTGCAAATATTTGTCGGGTTTCGGTGTCAGAGATGTTGCTATGGAGGGTTGCAGCATTTACGTCCAATTGCTGAAGTGCTGCCACTTGGTCATTCATCAATGCAATTAAAGGTGAGACGATGATTGCGAGCCCTTCATTTATAAGAGCTGGAATTTGATAGCAAAGTGATTTTCCACCCCCCGTTGGCATAATGACCAATGCGTCGTTGCCATCCAAAATGTGATCTATAATAGCACCTTGGTTTCCTCTGAACTCGGAATACCCAAATGTCTTTTTTAGAATTGTATGTTTAGCCATGGAACCCAAATTTAGCAAAAATAAATGACGAATTGTACATGCTATTTTTTAGCCAAAATTTGATAAAGATAGATCCGGAAGAAATAAATGGGTTGTTCAGAAAGTACCAATAGCGGCAGGTTGTTAATCTAATGGAGGACCAATTGGAATCGTCCTAGCCAATCTGACGCATCCGTATGAGTCTACCGAATACAGCTATCAGATTCCGACGTCATAATGCCTGAAGTAAGTTGAAAACTATTCCATCAAGAAAGAGTGGTACACATTGCCAAATGGATCGAACAAATGGAATAAGCTACTTTTTTCTTAAAGTATAGTAAACCATGCCTACATTGTTAATAGTTCGATGAGTTTCTTCAATCGTTTCATTCATTTCTGCTTTTAGACTCATTCTGTGAGCATCTAAATCTAGGATCTCAATTGTTTCTACATCAAAATTTGTTAATTCCAAGTTGGAGTCGATTTTTTCCCAAACACCTTCTTTTGCAAAATCATTGGCTTCAAGAGATTCAGAACGCATCTCTCCATTAACTAATGTTGAAAAAATTCTTGTATAGGTTCCTGAGCCTTGATAGGTAGCATCAGTTTTGAATTCAATCTCTGAAGCAAAGGATTTGCCTTGAAAGATGAATGCGCCACCACTTGTTGATCCATTTTTAAAAATAGTTTGGATACCATCTTGGCAAGAGACCGCTGTAATTTCCCATTTTCCTTCAACGGTAATTGGTAAGTCTACTTCATCTTTTTGACAAGACGATATGGTGCACAGGATTAGTGCACATAGAAGTAGATTTGATAATAACTTCATGCGAATTATAATTTGTTATTACTAAGAACGCAAATCATAAGCCGAATTGCAGTCAATTATGCGATTTTAACATAATTAGATACCACATTTGCCTCATTTATAGGATGTTAAGTGCTTACTCTAAATAGAAAAACCGCTACCTAATTTCTTAGATAGCAGTTCAATATATTTTTATTGGTCTAATTTTAATTCACCAAATCCGGATTACCCATTTTTCCTGAATTGTAATTTTTGATACACAGACGAATCTGTTCCTCCGTATTCATCACAAATGGTCCGTAAGAAAAAACCACTTCATCCAAAGGCTGTCCACCTAATACTAACAATTCAGCTCCGTTTTCAGAATAAGTATTGATGATGCTGTCACCTCTTTCATATAGAGCGACTTGATTAGTTTTCAATAATCTTTTTCCTTCAATTTCAATTTCTCCATCGACCACATAGACAAATGCGTTATGGGTAGGCTCTGTTGGAATATCCAACCTTGCTCCTTTATCCATTTTGATATGGAAATAAAAGGCAGGTGACAACGTTTCGATTTCTGATTTTGCATCATACAATTCTCCTAATATTACTTTAGCCACTACTTTGTCAGCCACTAATTCTCCCATTTTATCATCTTGAAAGACATAGGTTGCAGGTGCATCAAATTTGTATGCGGAAGGAGTGTTCAACCAAATTTGAAAGCCATGATAAGCGCCTCCATTTTTTGCAAGTTCTGCTCCAGATTCTTCCATATGAATAGCACCACTGCCAGAACTAAACATCATGAAATCTCCTTTGCCAATTTGAAAGTCGTAGTTTAGACTATCTTTGTGGTGTCCATTTCCAGCAATAAAATAAGTCGTCGGAATCACGCCAGCATGCGGATGTGCATCTACGCGCAAAGGATCACTTCCAGCTTCTACCTGCACTGGACCAAATTCATCAAACAAAACGAAAGGGGATACATAATCATTTTGGTCCCCAGCAAATGCACGCAAAACTGGTAGCGTCCCCACGTTAATTTTACTGGTATCTAATATTTGATGGACTTTTCTAGAAGTCGGATTGGCAAACATACCCGAGCCAGTGCTTAACAAGAACGGTGTTACCGCTGTCGCCCCAACAATGGCAGAACCTTTTATAAAATGTCTTCTTTTCATAACTCAATTTAAGCAATTCCAGATTTAATTTCATTGATCTATCTTAATAAACCAACAAAATGTCTTTTTGTTTTTATAAATATTGCAGGTAGGACGCTTATAGTAATTTGAATAATCAAAAATTATATGCTTATCATACTTCTGCAATCAATTTCTTGGCCGCCTTTCGAAATTCTTGCCAATCCAATTTAGCATCCGCATCTTCATCCAATTCCTTGATCAATGCAGCGGCAACCGCGCCCGATAAAAATCGATTTACTTTCGCTTCCTTAACCAATGAAACCAATTCTCCTTTTTCAAGATATCCATCTCCTTTCTTATCGAAAAAAGCAAAGGCATCTTCCGGATTTTCAAATTTTTGAGTGATTAAGATTTTAATTTTACTCAGAATTTCTTTTTTACTAGCCATGATTCTAATTTAAACTTCGATTGATAAGACCACAAGATGCGAAAAAATAGCATCAAGCCCAACCTTTTTTTGGCTGCTCAAATTACTTTATTTAAAGAAAAAAAGAGGAAGAATCCACTTCACATCTTTACAAACACCCAGTAAGATTTATCAGTACTTGCGAAAAGAAAATGTTTAATTAATCGACATACAAAACCCTGACTCAAAACAGTCTTAAAGCGAAGCGGTCCAAAGCAAAGCGTCGAAGGTAATTTTGCGGTCTTCCAGCGAAGCGGTCTAAAAAGCAACAGCGCAGCGCGTTGCGTTCTACCCCTAATACTTCCAATACAAATTCAACCGATGTCTAGCATTCTCGCGCACACTTACCCAATAAAAATTAAAGTCAGCAATGTGCCAATTCTTGCGTTGTAGAAATTTTCCAAATTTAACATTTGGAGTGCTGACCCAAAGCATTCCGTCCTTGACCATGGCATTCATTACATTCGGAATTACCTTGTTGTAGTTTCTTAAGATAGCCCCTTTGTTTTCTGCGTAAGATGCCGGTGTTTCATCAGTCAACCAATTTAATGGATTCGTACAAGCAATATGATCACCATAATCTCTATCTTTTGGATAATAGCCTTTTTTGAAGGTACGCCAAGAGCAATAACAACCCGTATCATTTTTATCTTTACAAAGTCGTAATTCTTTAAAATAATCTTTTTCTATTTTGATGCCGACTAAGTAAGCAACAACTAATTTATTCATCAAAGGAGTGCCTTCGACCATGTCTTTAATCAACATTTTGCCATGAGTGGTTCCCTGGCTATGCGATGCGATGATAAACGGGCGTCCGTTGTTATAATGTTTTAGATAATACTCAAAAGCTCTTTTTACGTCAGAATAAGCGAGTTCAAATGCTGCAGTTGCTCTTGGATCTTTTTTAGTGTATTGATCATAGGCTTTTAAGTTGGCTTGGCGATACATCGGAGAATATACTTTGCCAACCCCATTAAATATGGAGGCTTGATTTTTAATAGTAGAATCCGATACTTTTTCATTTAACTTGACATCATCTACATCTGCGTTGTAATTTCCATCTTTCCATTTTTTCCAAAATAAAGTAGGATAAATAAAAAACACGTCGATTTGTGATGAAGCTTGTTCGTCCTTATAATCATCATTGGGGACGACATCGGCCATGTCTTTTTTGTCCGGATGCGCAGCCCAATATTTTAGGTCTGAAAAGTCAGGGGCATTTTGAGCAAAAATAAAAGAAGGAGAAATGAATAGGAAGACGAAAAAGAGGGTTCGCATTAAAAGGAGTTGTTTTAAAAGATTGAATTATTTGTTAGTAATTGAACTGCGAAACGTGTGCTTTATTGTCGCGCCATTATCAATGACTATTTATAACACAAAAATAACGTATTCAACCATCAAAAAGTTGGCTCATGAGAAAAGAAAATTGAGAAAGTTAAAACCAGTATAAGATTTGATAATCCGTTATTCTAGTCAATAACCATGACTTTAAATGTTTTCAAAAAACCATCTGTTTTCAAGGAAGCAAAGTAAATGCCTGAATTCAAATTTTGCGTTGAAATAGTCGTTTGCGTTTGATTAATAAATTTTTTTGTTGTTATTAATTTCCCGGAGATATCGAATAATGAAATCTGTCCATTTTTACTTGGTGAATTCGAAGTGAAAAATAATTCCTGATTGGCAAATGAGGAAGACATCTCCCAACCGTTCATGAATTCTTCATTTTGATTACTAGAAATATTCACCCCTGATGTAGTTTCAATATTATGAGTACTAAAACCTAAAATTTCTCCATCTCGATATTCAGTAACACAAAGGCCGTAAATAAAAATGCCTTGAGTAGAAGGAGTGAATGAAATGATGCCAATATCACTATCAATTTGGATACCGTCAACAGTAGGGAAAGGATTGGTCAAATCAAAACCATCAGCAAGTGTCAAAGGGAAATATGGAGGAGGGCAAGCGGGATCTGGAGCCACTCCATCGCAAGCAGTTGGATCGCCAGGAAAATCACCTGTACCTAAAAGACCGCCTCCTTCCAGAGGAATACAAATTTCAAAGGCCAAGCTATCTCCGTCTGCATCAAAAGGGAAAAAAGGAACTTCAACTTCTAGCCCTGGACATGCTGAAAAAGACAGTGGCATATTAATTTCTGGTTGTGTATTACAGACTTCTAGCGCTGCAGGGGTGATTGTTGTCATGACTGTGATCCCATGTTCGCCCGGATTCATAATGTTAGCAACTGCATCAGACCAACAACATCGTTGGTAAACTACCTGGTAAGGAGCGTTTCCATCTTCTAGGAGGGTGGTGAATTTATAGACGGCTTTTTGACTACAATATTGTACCGGTGCGCCATTGCAGTCAATTGGTTCAACCTCTTCTAAAACATCACGTGCAACTGGGAATGTATTAATCAATTCCTCTTCATTGGCAAAAACAGAAATCATGGCTGGGTTGTCAAAATCGGCACCACTACCAAAACAATCTCGGTAGATCGTCATCGTAATTTCATATTCTCCATTGCCAAGACATTCATAATTCATGGCGCCACTTAGTATATGTCGAGCAGACGTATTTAATGAGTAAGCTATCAGTAGAGTAGTGAAAAATAGTTTGAGATGAGGCATGGTGCTGGTTTTTTGAAGAAAATCTGATTTTAGGCAATCGGATCACTAAATTAGGCAAACTCGTCGATAAATGATTTAAACAAATTTTAATGTGGTCATTATTACCAAAACTTAAAATATTGTTTATAAAAATCAACGAAATTCGAAATTTTATAAAGTGAAAGACTGGTTTTTTTATGTTTAATTTTTCAATTCTCTATAGTCTTTTCGTTAATATTTTCGAAAAAGAAGCATATTTAACGCAATTTTACCGTTTTTTGCAGCACAATAGACGTATTAATTACGTTTAGTATGTGTAAAAATTTTAAAAGTAAAAATCACTTAATCAATGAAAAACTTAATGTCTTTATCAAAGCTGTTTTTAGCTTTAGCTGTAATCATCTTTGCTTCCTCATGTGATCCGGATTCAACTGATCCTGTTGTTATCAACCCTTCCTCGTTTTTAGAATCAGGTACTGGCTTGATATCAGAAGCTACTACCATTGATCCTGGTACTACTATTAATGTAAGACTTTCGGCAACTGCTGGTGATAACGAAATGAACACGCTTACTATAAGAGAAAATGGAGATCTATTGGAGACTTCAAGATACACAGTAGATGCGCAAGAGTGGAACAATCCAGCTCTTTTATTTGATGCAAATCGTAGCTCATTTGTTTTTGACATTGCGATCGCTCCTCACATGTCAGGAACTTCTACCTATGAATTTATCGTTGCTTCTGATGTTGCAGGCGATGACGATATTACTTCTTTAGATATCACTATTTCTGCAGGAGTTTTGTCTTTAGTTATCGATGGTCCAACAAGTATTACACTTGACGATCCTTCTTTAATTGAGATTGACTTGGTTGCTTCTCAAGGAGGAAGTCCATTGAGTACAATTGCAGTGTTAGAAAATGGATCAACTGTTACTGATTTATCTCGTCTTCGTTACGGAGATGTTGGTACTGAATTCGATCAAAACCCATTCTTATTGCCTGCAGATGATATCAATGGTTTTGTAAAATCAGTTTGGATTAGTTCACAAACTTCTCCTGGTACTTCAAACTACTCGATTATTGTTGAAGATGAAGCTGGAAACCAAGAAACAGTAACTTATGATATCGTTTTAAATGCGCAAGCAACTGCATTAACGAATGAATTTTTCGGAGTTCCATTATTTAACAACTCAGGTTCTGGTTTCGGTACCATCAATCTTGATTTAGGAACGAATGAAACTTCAGTTAACAATTCAAATTCAGATATCAAGGATTCAGGAAATGTTGGTGGTGTATGGGATCAAACGATTGAGCCTGTTAACGGTGCTGCATTGAGAATTCTTTCCGCTCAGTCTTCTTATACTTACGCTGGTATCGGTTCAAGAGAATCTTTGGTTGCAGCTTGGGATGAAGCTGGTGGTGACTTATCATTAAGTGGAACAATTTCAGTTGGATCTACTTACATGGCACGAGTTGGTGCTGCTGATTACTATGTATTCACTTGTACCGCAGTAAATGATACAGGTTCTGCAAACACTCAAAATTATACTTTCGACATCAAGCAATCTCAGTTGTAAGACTAGGTGATGATCAAAATAGAAAAAAACGGCTGTTCTTTGTTGGGCAGCCGTTTTTTTATGACTATAAGGAATTATAAATTGATCGTCAGAAGAATTATAGATTGAAAATTGAAAAATATAAATTGATCGTCAGAAGAATTATAGATTATAATTTTACTTTTATTATTCTTAATTTCTTACCCAAACCAAAATCCTATTTATAATTATACAATTTCAAATTTAAACTTAAAAAAGATGTCAGAAGAACTTGTAGTAAAAGATTGTAACGGAAATCAACTCAAAGAAGGAGATACTGTTATGTTGGCTCGTGATTTAAAAGTCAAAGGCGCTTCCCTAAATATGAAAAGAGGGACGAAGATTAAAAATATCCGATTGACGAATAGTAATGATGCAATAGAATGTAGAGTGGGAAAAGCGACGATTGTTCTGAAGACGCAGTACCTTAAGAAAGTGTAGGGAAATTATAAATTGACCGTCAAATGAATTATAAATTGAAAATTGAAAAATATAAATTGATCGTCAGACGTGTGCAACTTATTAGTATCCATCCCTGTACCTTCGGACGTTCCTTTTAAAAAAGGAAGGGCTACGCGTGGACACTCGGGCTCAAGCACTCACTTCATGGTCGTCGAATTTATAATTTCAATTTTATAATTATCAATTAATTAACCCGCTTTCATAAAAGTAGAAACAACCTGCACCTGTCCCCGATCAATCAACTCCACAAAATAAATTCCACTTTCCAAAAACGAAATATCGAAATGAGGAGTGATGCTTTCCAGCACCACTTTTCCTAACAAACTTCTTACAATAATTTTTTCATAAGGAATATTTCCGCTTTCTATAAATAACATATTAGAAACAGGATTCGGATAGAGCTTTATCTCATCTTGGAGATGTTGTGGAACAGAGCTTGCAATAATTGGAGAACATGGTGTTACTTGTCCATTATCATATCTGGATTTAGCTTCAATGTCAAATTGATTCAATTGATTGATATTGCCAATTGGTGGCCAATTAGAATTGGAGGAGAAAAAGTCAGGTGCCTCATCGAGGTATAGAGATGTTTGAGTGAGTTCGGTTGTGTTTTCAGGGATAATATTTCCGGTTTGATTATTTCCATATTCAAAATGGTCGGTGCCTTCCAATACATATAGACCGAACAATCCACCTTCATTTGTGATTTCATTACCTACAAAAATTTGACGATTACTTGCAGGATTGTTGTTCATAAAAAGACCATACAATTCTGCACGATTTCGGAAAAAGGTATTATTAGGTCCATTAATTCCGTGAGAATTGTCGATAACGATTTGTTGAATGATATTCCCTTCAAATAAATTGGCGTACGGATAATTTCCGTGTAATACCGCATCACCAGCCGAGTTAGCAGGAAGGGCGACTGCACTCCAAAATGGATCGATAGAGTAGTTATATGACAATACATTTCCGTTGGCACCAGCTTGCAGCAACATAGAATGGCGCAAATGCTCAAATACATTGTTGTAAATTAAACTAGCACCCGTAGCAAAATGTAAAACTACACCATATGCCTTTCCACCATTCCCGTAGTCAAAGGCATCGTGAATGTAACAACCTGATATTTCAATATTGGTACTAAAAGAAGCATCAAAATGTGCGAAATTGCAATTGATACTTTCTACGCATTTTATCCAGCAATTGTAAGTGTGTTCAAAACTTACATTACTGGTTTGGCTACCCGTTTGATCCAATCTTTCAATTGTCAAATTTTCTATTCCCACATTCTTCACCAAATTCGTTTTTCTCAAAACAGGACTATCAGCTAATAAAAAATCTCTACGTATTTGATTTTCAAAAAATATCGTATCACCAACAATACTTTTTATTTCACTGATTTGACCCGTTGTTTGTGTTCCCCATGCGGAAGTGACTTTTGCAATATCATTATCAATAAGATATACAAAATCTCCAGTTGTGAATAAACTTGATTCAGCTAGAATTACATAATTATTGTCTTTAAAAACGGATGCCGAAATGGGTAGCTGATTACTCGTGATATTTCCGAGTACTCGAATCGCATCTTCTTCTTGTTCCAAATCAAAAAGTAATTTAGTAGTACTTAAGTTATCACCCTTGATTATAAAATTGCTGGGTAATCGGACTTGTTGATTAAAAAGATAATTTCCTGCAGGAAAGAAGATCGTCGTTTCCGTGCCTGTATTGTTTGAAATGATGCTTTGAATTAAAACATCGTTTGGAGTCATTCCAGTAGAGTCACCACCTTCGACAAAAAAATTAATAATATTGATAGGTTCAATGTAATCTCCAACATGTCCAGCTTTGGTCCAATTGACTAATCTATCATTAGGAATCAGTTGTCCATAAAGAGAAAAAGAAAAACATGAGAAGAGAAGAAAGATTAGTTTTTGCATTGGAGGAATTAATTATTAATTACCTCTATAAATTGCAATTTTTTATCCACAAAAAAAAGTTGAATGTCCTGCATTTGGGATGAGAAAAATGACCAATATGTAAAACGCTGAGTTTTATTCGCTTTCGGCAGTAAAAGTGTGCAATAGAATTATTCCAGTACCAATCATAACCGATACGTCTGCGGCATTGAAAATTCCGGTTCTAACAAATCCAAAATCAATGAGCATAAAATCAGTGACTGAACCATATAATACTCGATCAATCATGTTGCCAATCCCGCCTCCAATAATAAATGTCAGTCCGATGATGAAAAGTTTATCCAATCCGGACGTAAATAAAATATAGGCTAGCATTCCAATCAAAAAAATGAGTGGGATCCCTTGCAACAATATTTTTTTTAAAAACGGGCTAAGATTTTGTCCTAAACCCAACATCGCTCCATCATTTTCGACTTTTATCAAAATCAGTTTATCAGTTCCAACTTCAATTCTATCATGATACTTTAGGTTTTCTCGTACAACTTTCTTGGACACTTGATCACATCCGATATTGGTAAGTACCAATAAAAGAATGACAGTGATTTTGAATATTTTTGAAGACTCCATTTTTGAAAGTGTTTTCGCAAAATTAGCATAAACTATTAAATATTCCTTGCGTATACTGTTATAGATTTCCTAATTTCGTAATCCCAAAAAAGTGCTTAATTTATAAAAGGAAAAGGCAATTAATTCAAGTTAATAATCAAGACACCATTAATTTATGAATCCACGTATACGAATCATCAAAAACAGATCAGATATTGGAGCAGGAACAAGAGGTTCTGACATGGGAATTGATGCCATTGAGATCGCTGCCATCAATCGGGGAAATGACTTCTTTAATAAATTTGAATACATTGATGTTGATTCTCATAATGAGTCGGTTTATGATAAGGTAAATAATTCATTTGGAAAACGTATTCGTCATGTTTATGAGCAATGTACGCGCTTATCTGATGCGGTCCAAAAGACATTATCGGACAATAAATACCCGCTCGTTATTTCGGGAGACCATTCCTCTGCATTGGGCACGATCAGTGGTATCAAAGCCATGTATCCAGATAAGAAGTTAGGTGTTTTTTGGATTGATGCACATGCTGATTTGCACTCGCCCTATACTTCTCCTTCTGGGAATATTCATGGGATGCCTTTAGGTGCAGCGATTGCAGAAGACAACCTAGATTGCAAAGTCAATGATATCAATCCCGAAACAAAGTTGTATTGGGATAAAATGAAAAATATTGGGGTGGAAGGTCAAAAAGTGAGTGGGGACGCAATTGTCTTTTTCGGAGTCAGAGATACGGAAGAGCCGGAAGAAAAGCAAATGGAAAAACATTCGATTCGAAATTTTATGGTTCATGAAGTAAGGCATCGAGGTGTCATGCCATGTGTCAATGAAGGAATTGAATTGCTGAATGCTTGTGATATTTTCTATGTTTCGTTTGATGTGGATAGTTTGGATTGCGATGCAGTGTCTTATGGTACGGGTACCCCCGTTCAGAAAGGATTCGATCCCAAAGAAGTGATTGAAATTATCAATAGAATCATTGATTCCAATAAAGTTGTTTCTATCGAATTTGTAGAAGTAAATCCATTGTTAGATAATAAAGGGAACAAAATGGCAGAGACGGCTTTTGAGGTTTTGGATGCTTTGAATTTGAATCGGCATGCTTAAGAGTGTAGAGTGAATAGTTTAAAGTTTAGAGTGGCTTCCCTGATGTTTAATGATTCTCATGGTTTAATAATAGGAGAAGCCACTATATTCTGTACTCTACACTAAAAAACTCTAAAAAATCACTCAATCTTATACCGAGCCCCAATATAAAACTCTCGTCCCTTAGTAGGTCCCCAAACTGAAGAAGTATCGAAATAAGGCCCAAAAGGATCCTCCCAACTAATAATTGGTTGTAATTGTCGGAAGTCAAGAATATTTTCACAACCAGCATACAACTCCATTTTTTCAAAAGAATAGGTAAATTGGGTATTTGCTGTTAGATAACTATCAGAATAATCAGGACGACGATATGGTTCCGGATTTTCTGAAGTATCAGGTAATTTTCTCTGACCAAACCAATGGATACTACCATCCCAATGCCACTTCTTGGATTCCGGTTTGAAGCCGGCAGTGAAAAGGAATTTGTGTGGCGTAACAAACGGTAAAGATTCGAAATGTCCAGGATGATGCTCTCGAGAAACATCCAAATAGTTGTAAGCAATCTTCATATCCAACTTACTTCTGATTTTCGTATTGAATTCAACTTGAAAACCGTTGGAATAACTGCGATCTTCAAAATTTGATATGATGGCTTTAGTAGTAGAACTATGAAAATCAGGGAAAATTTGATTTTGAAAATCAGTGCGATAAAAGTCAACACTGAAATAACCAGATAAGATATCATTGGCGTATTTCTGAGTGTAGTTGATCCCGTAATTAATCGCCTTTTCAGGCGTCAATACTTCTTCAAAAACAATATCTCGAGAACTTACCAATAATCCGACATTCTCGCTAAATAAATTCGCCGTTCGCCAACCAAAACCAGTGCTCAAACGAAGTGTTGAATTTTCATTAAAATCATATTTAACCAATGACCGTGGTGTAAATTGCATGTTATAAGTATTGTGATGGTCCAATCTAGCACCAATGATCCAAGTCAATTTATCTTCAAGAAAGCGGAATGTATTTTCTGCGTAAATACCTGGGATTCGCTCTCTCTTGATATAATTTCCAGCATATGTTTTTGGATTCATTTCATCTGTAAAAGAAATATCTTCATCAATATCCAACAACCTAAAACTTACCCCATATTTTACCGAATGACTTTCTGTGTATTCCAGATCATGTTGCAAGGCTGTATAAAGATTGGTTTGATTACCATCATATTTGGTAGTTCCAAAATACGAAAGTTGATCATGATAAGAGGCGCCTCCGAAAAATGTAAACTTACTGTTATTGTTGAAGCGATAAGTTGATTTTCCCCATATCTCAGGTTGCATGATGTCAACAGTCTGACCATAATATTCTGAACTTCCTTTGTCTTTCTCAGGATCAAAAGCCATTTGCCCGCCAACTCTGTTTTCTTTTAAAAAACGAACCATATATTTTGCACTCCATCCATTCTCTACATCAGATCCATAACTTGATTTGTTGAAAATTTCGTAACGTGTAATTTGAGGAACATCAATAAAAGTATCTTTATCGCGGTCAATTTTTCTGGCTGGTTGTACTGCATGTAGAGCAGTGTAGTTATTCCACTTGCCTTTTTTAATTCCAAAACTCAAATTTTCTTGTCGCTCCAAAAAATGATTCATAAACACGTTGGCGAAAAATTTATCCGCTTTCTCTGGTTCTAAGGTCAAGACATTGGTTTGCCCGCTGATACTTTCAAAACCTTGTAACACACTATTTGCGCCTTTTGAAATAAAAATTGTATTTACCAAAGTTCCAGGAATACTACTGATACCATAAGTAGAAGCCAAACCGTTGACAAGTGGAATCCCATCTAATAAAACTTGATTATAATTTCCTGACAATCCTAAAATTTGTAACTCTCTGGAATTGGTAATCACATTGGTTGTTCTTGATTCTACAGAAGCTTCTGTTTCAAAACAACCGGCCAGATCACAACAAGCTGAACGTTTTAATTCCGTTGCAGTAATCGCCTCCGTCTTGATTGGATTGATACTTGAAATGTAGGTGCCATCTTGCTCCCCTTTCACGACCACTTCTTCCAACATTGCCGAATCTTCCAATTTAAATTCTATATAATCATGACCAGACATGTCAAAAGTATCTGGCTCATAACCAACATAACTAGTGATTAAAATAGGTTTGTCAATTCCATCCGCTGAAATAAAAAAGACACCTGTGTCATCGGTTGTGGTAGCATTCGTAGTGCCGAGGAAATAGACGTTGGCACCGACTAAAACTGCGCCATTGACATCCATTACTTTTCCCATTATATCCTGACCAGATACATCTGAATAGACAAAAAATGATAAGAAAATTATCAGAATCCTGTACATTATAAATTTGTTGTTTGATTGTTCTCTTAAATTTACAGCTTTCTGCTATTAAAAATGAGGTAAAAGCTCATTTAGGCTATCTAAATAGATTGAATTGCATATATAGTACGCCTATAGGTTAAGTTATAGGCAATTATTATCCCAAAACAGTGGAGTAGGCTCACTTAGAAGTGCTGAAAGCAATGGCCAATTTAGCGATATCAGCTTCTTTGGAGTAAATTCCTAAATCATTGGACTCCGCTGAGAGGTAATCGAAACAAGTATTTCTTTTGCTGAATGGCTCCAAAATATTGATCCAACTATTGAAAAGATGACCGGGATATCGCTTGCAGATAAACAATCGATATTTATTTTTGATTGCATCATAATCTACGATGACGTGTGTTTTGTTGGTTTGTTTGATGGATAGGAATAAAGGAGATTGTATTAATTGAGGAGAGCCATCGAAACTTCCTTTGTCAAAAAGTGGGTAATTGAGAATCTTCGTTTCGACACCAGCTTCTTTCAATGTTTTTTTTAAACTTTTTAATTTTTTTCTGAGTTCAAATATCGGAGTTTTATTGTTTTTAAATTTTTCAAATGAGTACCATGCTCTATCTTTGGCATAAAGGTATTCCATTTTTCCAAGTCGTAATTTGTAGTCAAAGAGTGGATATTTCGGAACAAAATAACCTGGATAATAAAAATCACGACCCGTTGCAATCCCGTACTCAATTTCTACCAACATCGTAAAAAGACCGAGGCTGAATTTACTATAATCAGGATCAAAAATGCCCATAATACTTGTGGTGCTGTTTTCGCCAACATCAAAGAAACTGGCAGCAATTAATAAATCACCATCATATACTGTCACTTCATAGGTATCATAAATGTTGTGTTCTTCTTGATCTAACAATGTTTGTTGCAAAGTGGCAGATTTGTATCCCTTGAACCGTTTTTTGTGACGAAGGAACAAATTATTTTTTTCTTTATCGATGACTGCTTTTTGAACACTTACTTGAAAGGCTGCTCGATTTTTTCGATTTATCTTTCTAAGGCTTTTACTCATTTCATACCCTTCTAATTGCAATCGCAACCACATTGGTGAGTAACAAGTTTTGTCGAAGAAAATATAATGGCAAGTAAAAATAAGTTGTCCCATTCGAAACCATCCCAATGCCAGCAATTTATCCAATTGCTGATGGCTCAATTTCTCAGGCCGGATGATTATAGTGGACATAGATGTTGTTTGTTAAGATGAACGCAGCGGTAATTTAGAAGATTTTTATAAAAATTGCTAGTGCTTTTCGATATTTAGTACCGCTCTGAAAGCTTTCCGATTTAATTACTAATAAATTAAATCTTAAGCTTTTCCAAATTTATATTATTAAAGATGGCTTTCTGAAAGCTATCCAAAAATTTTACTCCTTCAACAAATACTCCCGACGTTTCGATAGATAATAGTCTAATTCATTGTGAATGGTTTGATCTTCATGCTCAAGCATCAGTAGTATACGTTCAACGCGACTGTACAGGATATTGGTCGATCGTTGTGCATTAATGATCTCTCGCTGGACGACCCAATCTGTGATTAGATTGTCGTAAAAAATCGAAATAAATTCTTCAAGAATAATTAGATGACGGGTGTAATCCAATTGGAAGTTGGAATGAATATCATCCAATTCGGATAGAAACTTTAAAATGTGTCGGTCAATTTCAAAAACTATTTCTTGACTGACTTTTCCAAACTGTTTTTTCTCATAGCTTGAATAGTTTCCTTTACCATGAAATTTTTTAGCAGTTGCACGATCAAGCGATCTCCAAGTATCTTCTTTTTGAATTTGTACCAACTGAATTTTTAATTCAGAAATCACTGCGAGTAAATTAGTGCCAGCTACTTTTGCTTCGCGAATTTCTTTGAGCATATGTTGGCGTTGGAGGACTCGATCATTAAGGGATTTATATTTTGCAAATTCTTTTATTGACTTTTTAATGCGTCTTTGTTTTCTTACCAGCAATTCATCTAAATAATTATTGGACAAATGAAATTTTGCAATCTCTTCACTGATGGATTCTTTATCGATTTTCAATGCTTTGATACGCCTTTTACATGCTAGATAATTTAATTGAGCCCAGACAAATTCTTGCCGTTCAATTTCAAGTGCCTCTTCTTTATTGCCAAGAAAAAACATGAAAATATTCCTCAAAGAGTCTGTCTCCAAATCCTCAACATTTTTAAGTTCATTGTTTTTCTAATTCGTCCAAAAGAATCTCTTGTTGAATAATTTGTTCAGAAATTACTTCCAATCGGTGTATATATTTTTCTTTCTTTTTTACTTCAGCGTAGGTTTGCTGAATTTCTGTGTCCAAATCTGTCATGCTAGAAATGTACCTTTTGTCAAATTTGTAGATTAATTGTTATGATATACTTTCAGTAAGAAATTTTGCAGCTTGTTTACTTAGTTTTGGCCAATCTTTTTTATGGGTTGCTGGAATTTGAATCCAATCTTTCATAGGACGGTTTTTGCCAGAAGGGTCAAAATTCTTAGCATCTTTGTATTTCAGTATTAATTTTTCGATGTTGTCTCTTCCAATCTTAAAGACCATTTCATTTTCATGAAAAGAAACGAATGCCTTTTTATTAATTTTACCGCATGGTTTACCGAACATTTGAGATAGGGTAGCATCCTGGTTTTTGAGCACAATCTCTTCAAAATATGCTTGCTCTTTTGTCATATCAAATGGATATATATATTTTTTTTATAGGTAAAAAGTATCTTGGTTAGGTGCGAATAGTTCACCCCATCTTCGGCCATCGAGATATACCAATGCCTTTCCATTGGAGGAATGAGAAATAAGGGCAATCCCATTTTTGTCTGTAAAAATAGCTTTCGTAAATCCCATGTTAACAATTCCTACAAATTCAAGAGTGACTTTGATATTCATCGCTGGTTTTCCATTTCGTAAGACGGTGATTTTTGATTGTGGCATTTTAACTTTAGTTATCTAGCCAAAAGATACAAAATTGTTTTGAAAATGAGAGGTGCTCATTCTATTTTAGATCTGAGTTTATGTGTAGAATTAGGAAAGAATGGGGCAGGCCCAAAGCTCCAACGGAACGTAAACAAAATATGGGCTTCGCCGGCGTTGCCCATTTATAGTGCTTTTGCTCCGTTGGAGCTTTTTTAGAACTTTAGAGCCTTGCCAGAGTAGGCCGTACTACCAAATTTTAAACAATGCTTTTTAGTGCAAACTGAATAACTAAATCTTAATATGCAATATGCTAAAAAATAAGTAGCACCCACTTGCCAAGAAAGCAAGCGAGTAACTACTTAAAATCACACCTTAATTTTAGTATTGAATTGATTATAAAAGCTAGACATTGAATCAAACTATACTTTATATTTTTTAATAATTTTTTTCAATAATCCATGTCTGACTTTTCAGACATGGATTAAATTAAAAAATTACACCTTAACCAAATTAAAATAAACAGTCTATTATTCCTGTTTACCATTTTATTCATCAGCAAACACTGTTAACACGTAATTAAATCCGAAAGTAAGATGAAATGAAGTTCTGGTATTTTCAAAACCGTCATGCACGTAAAACGAATTTAAAAAATACTGAACAGCAGGTCTAGTGAAAAATTCTAAACGATCACCAAATTCTCTTTTAAATTCGAAGCCACTGATTAATGAAACATTATAAGCCCGTAATTCATGTTGCGGATAATTTTCATTGCGAATGTCCTCAAATGGAATTAATTCTTGTGTGGTTATTTGGGAACTAAAAACTGCTTTTTCAGGTTGTATGCCGATAAAAAAACCAGCCTGTTTAATTCGATATTTGCCAATAATACTGATTCCAACATTATGGATACTATATTGATCTTTTTGGATTAATACCTCCCGATTACTGTTTGGCAGACCAAAAACTGGTTCATAATGAATGTGCCTACCATATTTTAGATACCTAAATCCATAGCCAATCGACCAATGCTTGTTGAATTCTGTTTCCGAATAAATCCCCATCGAGTAATTGGAATCATTTACACCTGAAGATGAAATTTTCGGAATCAGTATCACGCCATAATCCATTCCAATCAAATTGGTGGACTGCGCTGAAATATTGATAATTGCACTAATCGAAAACAGTAAAATTAAAAAGAGTTTAGGTGTAGATACTTGTTTGGTGGTTTGTAATTGGATCGCTTGAATTTTCATTGATTAAACTTTTGGTTAATGAAACAAGGTGCGATCGAGAAATTGAGCAACCTCTTTTTGACTTTTCAATAAGAGATTCACTCAGAGATTTTAGGATTATTTATTGTTAGAGCGCTCGATAAATTCTACTTTCATTGATAAATAGATGGTTTTCTAAAATTGTTACCTATTTGGGGAAAAGAATTTTATATATTTAACAAAATCAATGAAAACTATACAATTACACTGCTTATGGAAGCCGACCCAGATCACAAATATATTGTGGCTTTACTGAATGATGATCAAAAGGAAATTGAGGAAATCTATAATCGATATTCTAAAATTGTCACTTCTTACGTGCTCAACAATAGTGGAAGTGTTGAGGAAGCCAAAGATCTTTTCCAGGAAACTTTAATAGACCTTTATCGCAAAGGACAAGATGGTTTTATACTTACTTGCCCATTCAAACCCTACTTTCTGGCAATGTGTCGTTATAAGTGGTTGGACCAATTAAAAGGGGATAAAAAGAGAAAAATTAAAGAAACCGATGCTTTTAAGGTAACAAATCTGGAGAATGAGGGATTAGAATATATAAGAGAGGAAATAGTACATTCTGTGGGGAAAGAAAAAGAATTCAACATCTATAGAGAACATTTTTCGAAGCTTTCTTCGACTTGCCAAGAGATTATTGGGCTTAGTCTGGTTATGAATGAACAAACCAATAAAACCAATTCGTTAAAAGAAATTGCGGCTGTCTTAGAGCTGAATTACTCGTATGTAAGAAGAGAAAAAAACAATTGTCTCGACAAACTAATCGCATCGATTAAACAAGATCCGCGATTTAGACAATGAGTAAGTTTAATGTTACAATTTTAAATGTTTATGAAAGAAAAGATAGATTTGATTAATGAATTCCTTGACGGAACATTGAAAGGTCAAGAATTCACAACATTCCAAGAACAGCTGAAAACGGATAAAGCATTAGCCGAAAAAGTTGACATCGTTCGAGGATTAAGAAAAGCAATTCCCGTGGATAAATCTAAATTAGCAAAAGAAGCTGAATTAAAAAAAACCTTGTCCTATCTAAATGACAAGTATTTTGACACTGCTACTAATTCTGTTCAAACAGAAAAGAAACAACCAACTCCAACTACAAAAGAAGAAGCTGAGACAAGAAGTTTGTTCCCTAAGTTGGCAGCAGCTGCATCTGTAGCTTTATTGATTTTAGGAGGCACCTATTTTATGAATTCGGATTCAGATGTTGATTTCGATAAACTGGTTGATACTAATTTTGTAAGTACCCATGTCGGAAACGTAAGAGCAGAACAAGAGGCTATCCTTCCTGGAGATGAAATGGGAAAGATCAATGCCAATATCGAAAAAGCAGCCGAAACAGCAGATCAGCTTTTTAAGGATGATAAATATGCGGAAGCAAAAGAAATTTACAACAGTTTGCTTGCAAAACACAATAATCCGATCTCAAAAGCCATTTATAACGGCAACAACATCAACTGGGATGCGATGAAATGGAATTGTGTGTTGGTTGAAGTCGGGCTAGGCAATAACGAAGCTGCAAAAAAACAAATTGAGGCCATCCTAAATTCTGATATTACAAAGAAGTATAAGGAACGGGCGGAGGCTTTGAAGGAGCGGTTGTAGTAAAACATAAAGAACGCGTAATTTTAACACATAGATCACATTAGAGACATAGAAACACATAGCTCTTGTTACGTGATAGTTTGAAACAATTTTTTACGAAACAAGATTCTATGTGCTTCTATGTTTCTTTGTGCGCTATGTGTTAAAATGACGTCCTCTCCGATCAATTCCAACTCCAAGCACCCAAAAACGAACAAGGTAAAAATCAGTCGCTTCCGTTTTTTCCAATAACAAAAAATTGCCTGCCCCGATAAAGAAAAAACAAAAGCAATGTCCACAACCCACCTTGCCAGATAGAGAAATAGCTTCTTGTTTCCACCGGTGACATATCTCCGTAAGGAACAAAAGCTGCCCAATATTTTGGGTGCGCCTGAAAAGCATCATTGTCTAAAAGATATTCTCGCTTAGCATCGCAAAGTGCCTCATCCTTGCTTTTATTTTCTAATGAAAGATGTTTGTAAAATTTATCCATCAACTTAGAGGATAGCTGATCATCAATATTCCAAAGCGTAGTCACGATACTCTTTGCTCCCGTCTCAATAAAACCTCTGGAAATACTAATAATTCCTTCACCTTTATACACTTTTCCAACACCAGTTTCACATGCGCTAAGTACGACCATGTCTGCGTTGAGATTGAGGGTGCTAAGTTCATTAATGGTCAATTTAAATTCAGGATCTGACAAAATAATGGTGTCAATGCCATTGGTGAAAGCGATAAAAGAGAAGTCCGGATTTTTATCATCTACTTTTGCATGGGTCGCTAAATGAATGAATCGATAATTGCGAGCGAGGTTGAGAAAAGTTTGTTTATTCGCCAGGGTGTCAACTAATGACTTGCAATAAAACCATTCTTTGATATACTCAATTTCATCTTTGTTGTAATCCAAATCGTTTAAATCGCCTCTCACTGATGCCACAGAGCGTCCAGCAGAAGCAGTATTTGTAAAAGATGGACCAAAGGCCAGGACTTCTGAAACGGGTGTTTGAATATGCGTCTTTCCCTCCAGATTTTCCAACATGGAACTTGAGAAACAATAACTAATGGTATGGTCTTGGATCAAGTAAGGAAATTCACCAAACTCTTTCGGGTTATTAACCGGACCTGTCAATAAAACTTCAAATGGTAAATAATATAATGGACCATCTGGAATAATGATTAATTTTTTTGTAAGACCGTATTTCTCTTTTATCGGTTTCAGTAAAACATCATACAGTCGGTGTGCATCAGGAATGAATGACTCATTTGCTCCACCAAAGATTTTTTCTTTTAAATTTCCTGCGGCAATGAGGTCTTCATTTGTGAGATTTAATTTTTCGAAGTGGACGGTGTCTTTTTTTATGATTAAGACAAACGAATTTTCTTGACCGATAAAGTATTCCACAATCGTTTCGTTTGCGTTTAAAAGATTCGATTGGATGGTTTCAACACGAATGTTCGTATTATTCTTATTTTGTTGAGGAAGATAGGTGCCAATCTCATATTTCAAGCATTCTATTTCTCGCTCAAGTTCAAAAATCTCATTTCCTATAGTTGCTAAGGCTATCGTGTCAATTTTAGCTGAAGTCTCCATCTCATATTTCTCATTCTCCTTTTGAGTCAATTTAAGTTTTGCAACATGATATGCATTGGAAAGAACTTGAGGTATTTTTGCAAGGTTAGTTTCATTTTTGTGTTTAAATGTTTTGAGTAGGGAGGCAGATTTACTGGACTCTATTAAATTAAAAAATTCATCTGTTGTTCCTATCCCTAAATCGTATGCAAGAGATAATATTTCTTCATATAAACCATAGTTCCGATTTACAATTCCGATTATATCTGTTTCATTTCGAGTGCTCTCAGAAATAGCCTTTGTCATCTGTTGAATCCCCAATTTACCTGTTTCGTAGGCTAAAATTTTTAAGGATGCATCTTGTTTTATATTTGATAATGCATTTAATGCAACTGTTTTTAAACTCAATGTTTTTATGAGATCATCATTGATGAATAAATCTGAAGCTAATGGGTTAGCGTAGTACTCATCCAAATTAAAATTATGAATCAGCTGAATTAACGCTTGCTGAAATTGGTCGAGTGCGGCTTCATGATCATTGTTTTTTAAATAATGATTTCCAATTGCCAAGTGCATTTTTGCAATTTCAGGATGTTTGGTTTTGTGAAAATCATTCATTTTTTGAAGCGCACTTTTGAAATACTTGTTTGCTTTTTGATGTTGGTTTAACTTAGCATGTACTTCCCCTAAAGATAGTTCACTTATGGCAATATAATCTTCTCCGGTGGTTGGGTAGGTTAAGGATTTATTTAACAATATAAGTGCGCTATCTATATTGCTTAGATTTAATTGACAAGTCCCAAAATCTTTATAAATAATAGAAAGAAATCTACCAAAAGACTCAGGAAATTCTTCCTCGTTTTCGAATTCATTCTGAATGGCAGGGATACATATTTCAAAATTAGAAATGGCTGTTTTGTAATGTTTGTTACGAGTTTGGAAAGTGGCCAAATTACATACCTTCTTATTTACCTCTGGATGATTCTTGTTTTGGTGGCGTTTTGTAAGAATCTCAATATCATAGTTGAGATATTTTAGTGCCTCACCGTAATTACCTTTCAATTCAGCTATTGTTGAAATAAATTGGTAGGCTTGCCTCAATCTGTTTGTATCTGATGTTGTCCTCAACTTCTTATTTGATACAAAATTAATATTGTTTGTGAAGTATTTTGCTGCTCTAATTTGATCATCTATATCAAAAAAATATTTCCCAAGAGCATAGTTTATTTCTATTTTGAATGAATCTTTTGCAACCGAAGAAGATACTGTATTGATGAGAAATTCAGCTTGACTATAGTTGTCATAAACATCTTCAAACTTACGAAAATAATGTGCACAACCTCCTTTTACAAACAGGGCATTAACCAGAGTGATGGTATCTTTTCTATTAGCAGCAATTGTAACTACTGAATCTAAATACAGATTTGTTTTTGTCAGGTCGGGAGCAAAGTTTAGCCTAGCTAATTTAAATAAACTATCAGTTGTTATCTCTTGAGATAACAACTGATTTGCAAAAAGACAAAGAATTATTAAGTATTTTAATCTAATCATAGAATTCAAAGAATTAGACAAAATGTACAAATTTATCTATTGTAACTAAGTACCTACCTTGAATTTAATTTCAAATCTTATTTTTTCATTAGCTTGAATAATATCTTTGGCTCCACTAGGTCTACCTAATTGTAAGATCAGATAATTCAGTCCGTTCAACTCTGCTTCAAGTATAAAAATTAGCTTCCCATCATTTATTCTATAAATGTTGAATTCTTCAATTTTTTCCCTAATGTCATGAAGTATGTATGTTTTTTCATCACCTGGTGTAACGGGACTTGACCAATGTTTATTTATTTGACAAGTGTCCGGTGGCCATGGACCTCCTCCTCTTGGGTTTGGGTTTGGGATAAGTCCGGCCAAAAAGACTTCTGTGTCAGAAACTGTTGTTACCATTTGCGTTCTAGTGTAGGCAGGTTTGTTGATTATTTCACCCATGTGGTCAACTTGTGGATATAATAAATCCACCATTATGTAATCAGATGTGAAATTTCCTCTCCTTTTTTCGCCTTGAAAATTAGTTTGAATCATGTGATCAATTGGCATAAGCGTGTTTGTTTAGCGGTTATAAAATAAGTTAGTTGTACACGAATTTAGAGGGCCACCGCAAAAAGGTTAGCACATAGTTATTTAATGCAGGGTGATTTAAAAAGGAGAATTGAAAGAGTATTTTTGTTTGGAGCTAGAAAGATAATAAAAAGTATCAAACTAACAACATTATCACGACATTTAATTATCTCTAATGCGCATAAACATCATACGATAGCAGTTCTCTAAACATAGGTAACTAAAAGAGGTATTTTGTTACCATGAAAAAAGAGAAAGTTTGAAAAAATAAGATAGGAGTAAAATATATACGTAATAGTATTGTTTTTTTGAAAAGTCTTCCTATCAAATCTGATGCCTCCATAGGGATTTCTTCCATTAGCTAGCTTTATGTAGACCTTTCTGAAAGCAATCGATTTCCAAAAGTTTTATACTGCAAAAGTACACAAGTCAAAATTTCCCTAAATAATCCTCCATTAAACTTTTCGAAATTTTATAGGCATCCGTGATTTGTAACTGGAATATTTGATCTAGCGTTAGATCTTTTTCATTTAAGTCAATACCATTTTTGGTTTTGTATAAGGTATCCAAACTTTTAGCGTATTGCAGTCCTCGCAAATATTTGAAATACAAATAATTTCCCCGTTCATTAATTAATGCCTGATAAGGAGCAGCTTCGATTTGCTTCAAGTCAACATCCTGGATTCCATTGATTTTAACAATATAATTTCGTTTTTTGTTCAACATTTGGGTGGTATCCTCACTTAGACTAAAAAGGACATCATCGTTGGGCTTGATTTTGTAGTGAATTTTATCACTTCCATTATTATTGACCTGTAGAAGAGCGTAAGAGACTTCACTCGAATCGTTATCTAATGCAACAAAGATTTTATTTCTATGCGTACACAATTTTCGATCGTAGTGTCCGGTAAATATATATTTGGTTGGAATATCAAATAATCGAATGCGTCGTTTTAGTTGAGCATGCGCCAAAACGATATCATACTCATTTTGACTAGCCTTAATCATGGCATCAAGCTTTCTTTTGGATTTAGAAGTATAATAGGAAACTCCTAATATTTTTAGTCCATTTATGGTTGTAGATGTGTTGTTAATATTTTGAGTGTATTTCAAGGTTTTTGAAAATTCGTTGACTTGTTTGTAGTACACTGGTTCATCATGATTGCCTGCGATAAATATAGAAGGGATTTGCTTTGCTTCCAATAAAGTTAGTAGTAGGTTGAATGCGTGGTGAAATCCATGTCCACAAGAACCATCACCTGTTACATCTCCGGCAAATAAGACTAGATCTGCTTTTTCTGCTTCGATAATTTTGAGATATCGATAAATTCTTTGATAACGAAGGATTGAAATACGGGAAGGGTCGAAAGAAAGCACTTCGCTTTCAGTAATCGATTTGAGGTGGGGTTCCCAATTTAAATCGCTCAATACAAGAATATTCATAAGGTTAAATATTTTCGTATTGAGCGGTTAGGTTGGGTAAGAATACTTTTTGAACGATTCGGCACTAAGTTTTATTCTTCTTTGCTCTTTTTTCAGCTCTTTTTTCTTTCAGCGTTTTTGTCTTTTCTTTTTTCACATTTTTACGCGTATCTTTTCCTTTAGCCATGGACTTTATATTTTAAAAATTATAAATGTGTTTCAATCCAAATATACGTTTGAAGACTGAGGTTTGCAAATCACATCAAAAAAATTAAAAAATTAGTCTAAGACTTTGGAAGTAGCCATGGCTGCAATCACTTCCATATTAAAATGGTCTTTGAGTTGAACATAAGCGACTCTTTTTTCTTGAACTGCGCCAAATTTTCTCTTGGTGATGTCTGCAGTAAAACCAAAGTAGATTTTCTTTGCTTTTAATTCCAAACCACGTCGCATCATTTGATACAATGATTGTTTGTAAATATTGTGTGATTCCATGTAGCCATAATCCAATCCAACCAACACAGGATTGTAATTTCCATATGCAAAATAACAACATGATACTGCAATCGGTTTTTTATCGTTATTTTTGTCGTAGATGTAGATGAATTCCCAATTTGGGTTTTGAGACATTTTATCCAGAAAATTTATCGGATAATCGAATAAATTGACCCCAAGATTATTTTCTTTTACATTTTGAAGCAAATCGTAAATATGTTGTTTGAGGTCAGCAGAAACTTCTTTCACATATTTCACAGAAAGCTCATCTTCAAATGCAAGGACTTCCGATCTTAATTTCCATCGTTTCTTGGAGGAAAGTTGATCTAAATAAGCATCAAAATTTTCCCAGACCACATTCACGACATTTGTTGCCGGCAATTTCACTTTCATAAAACCTTCTTCCAAAAGGTAAGTGTGAAATATTTCATCTTCTGCCTTTAGGTCTCTAAACATAACACCATCAGCACTCAAGCTTTCAGATAAATTTTCGATCTCATTGAAAAATAATCTTAAAATTTGTTTCCAATCATCTCTTGATCTATCTAAAAATAAATGCTCGCCTTCTGTTAGGAATGAGCCCATCATCAATTTGGTGGAAGTCAGATAATACGGATCGTGCTTCCGTTGTTTTTCAATCTGGAAGGATATGTTTTCTTGTTCAAACATATCATCCTTATGTATACCGAATGTTAGGAAAGTAGCTAAAAGCGGTTTTTTACTTTTTTGATCTCGGATAATAATGTAGTGGAAAGAAAAATTATTTTCCTTTTTAGGATTACCTGAAAATATGGCTTGTTGTGTTTTTAAACCATCGGCATCAAAAGAACCTCTGTCGCCCAATAATTCATCCCACTCTTTCGAATCGATATCTTGAATGTCTGTATGGTATTCCAGCAGATAATCACCAACTACTTTTTTCGTTTGAGAAAGATCAGATTTTGGAGATGTCTTCTCGATTAATTTAAATGCTTTTCTGATTTCTTTATCGGTTCGGTTTTCTTTAGCTAATACCTCAGGATAATGATGGACTAATGTTTCTACAAAAGCCTTAATATCTGCTTTCGATTGATGTCTAGTAATAGTAAAACGAAGTCCTGTATTTTTTATAGGTACTGCTGGGAACACCCCAATAGAACTATAGAAACCACTTTCCATCACACGTTTCACCATTTCATATCCTGTCTTTGGTTGTCCCATGCCAATAAAATATATCGGAGTAATAGGATCAGAAATTACTGGTAAGTCAGTAGCATCCAACAATTTGTTTGCATAATCAAGGTTTTCTTGTAATTCATTTTGCAGCGTATAAATTTCGTCAGATAAACAAATTTCTGTCATTGCAACAGCCGCTCCGATGGTAGCAGGTGGGAGTGGGTGGGAGTACGTCAATGGACCACCAAAAGCACGAACTTTGTCATAAATTTTTTGAGTTGGAAATATTAAGACACCACCGACGACACCAAATCCTTTTGCCAGCGTAGTGCTCAAAATTATTCGTTCATTAATTCCTAAAACCTCGAAAGCATAACCGGTTCCATTTTTTCCATACCAAGCTATCCCATGTGCATCATCGATATAGACGTGCAGTTGCGGATATTTGTCCATCATCATTTTGATGTCATCGAAAGGAGCCACATCACCGTACATGGAATAAACGCCATCGATCAAGTACCATACCTTGTCGTACTTGTCACCTTCTTTTGCCAAAATTCGTTCGAGCATATCCATGTTGTTATGTCGGATCATGGTAATTTCTGTCCCTTTTTGTCGAGCCACTTGTGCACCAGTTTGGACACTCATATGTACTTGTTGGTCGAGTACAATCAAGTCTTTGTAAGTTACCAAAGTAGGGATTGCAGAAATGTGCGAAATTGAGGTACTGGATTGAACGATAGCAGGATGTCCGAACATTGCACCCAGTTGTTCTTCTAAAAGACCATTAATTTGACTGGTCATGTAGGCTCTAGAAATAGAAAATTGAGTACCATACTTTTTAGTAAACTCGATAGATTTATCGAGTAATTTCGGATGAAATTCCATCCCAAGATACCCACAAGTTCCGAAGTTTCTAAGGTCTTGACCTTTCACTTGAAGGGCTTTACCTGAGTAACCTTCATCATCAGTTTTCAAAAAAGTCAGTCCACGATTTTGGACATCGAAAGAAATATCACTTATTAGATCTAAGTGATTATTATGGTTTATTTTAGCCATAAGTCTAGTTTTAGGGCATTATTAAATTAAGGTATCGGCGCATGTTTTACGAAACAACGCATACCAATTTCAGTACTAAGTTTTACGCTAGTGCAAGATGACCTGACAACTATAAAATAAGTTGTTTATGAAATTAAAGAATATAAAATGGGGTAATTTTATATTGTAAGGATGAAGAGTAAATGCTGTCTACTTGAATGTTTTCTCTTTAACTCATTTATCGATTTTTGGTTCAAGGAATAAATATAGTAAAAATGAGGTAGCGACTTCATTTTTCAATTAAATTTTTCAATAATATTTTTCATCTAATGACAATCTGTTTTTATCCATCTAAGTTGGGTAGCGTACATTTTGAATACCGCCATTTTAGGATTCAATTTGTATAATTAGGCTTTCCTCTATTTAATCTGTTGTAAGTTAATAAGCCTGAGAAAACGGGGTAAATACTGAAATGGTTAGAATAAGAAAAGAAAAAAAGACCTGCCAAATCAATGACAGGTCTGTAAACCTTTTCTCAAAAATAATTAATTACACGTCTTTGTTGGTCGAGGTGGTTTCGATAGTTGGAGGGTGCCCGTTTTCATTGTCATCTTCTTTTGATTTTTGTACCAATGCTTCTGGAAGACTCATTCCACTTTGCTCGAGGAAATCATTCAATTGTGGGACCATACCGTATAGTCCTTTGACAAAATTACTGACGCCTTGACCATTTCCACTATCGTAGACCACCACTTTGTCAATTTCCATATCTCTGATCGCTGAAGTTTGGATCTGGGCCAACTCTGTCAACTTATCGATCATCAAATATCCGATTGCACTTTGTGGATCACCACCAGCTGCAGCGACTAGTTTTGCAAATCCTTCTGCTTGCTTGGTCAACAATTCCTCTTGACCTTTTGCCTGCGCCATATACTTTGCTAACAATGCATCTGCTTCCCCTTTTGCCGTCTCTCTTTGACGCTCTGCTTCTGCTTGTGCAGCGATGACTGCTTTTTGCTTTTCGATATCTGCATCAACGACTTCATCTGCTTGTTTCTTTGCCAGCTCCATTTTTGCACGTGCGTCCTCCGCTTCACGTTCTGCAACATAAGACTCTTCCAATGCTTTTGCTGCTGCGACTTTCTTAGCTGCGGTTGCCTTACGTTCTGCTTCTGCGACTTCGATATCTCTTAATGCATCAGAGTTTGCTATTTTAATACTTGCCTCGTTTTTACCGGATGCAGCTAAGGCGAGTGCGGTTGCCTCTCCAACTTCTGCGCGAGAATTTGCGTCTGCAACTTGTGTTCTCTGATCCTGCTGTGCTTCTGCTTGTCCAATCGCACCCGTTCTTTCCTCATTTGCAACCTTGATTTTTGCATCGTTGATTGCCTTTGCAGCAGCTTCCTTACCCAATGCTTGGATGTATCCAGATTCATCTTGGATATCTGTAACGTTTACGTTGATTAGTTCCAATCCAATTTTATTCAACTCATTTCCGACATTCGTGTATACAGAGTCGACAAATTTATCACGGTCAGTATTCAATTCTTCAATATCCATATTCGCAATTACCAAACGCATTTGACCCATAATAATATCGTGCGCCAGAGAGCGGATAGATGGTTGATCTAAACCCAACAGTCTTTCTGCTGCGGACAACATTAAAGCAGGCTTGTTACTGACTCCCACTGTGAATTGCGCTGGCACGGAAACACGGATATTTTGCTTAGATAAGGCATCCTGTAGATTCACATCAATACTAATCGGTGTTAAATCCAGGTAGCGATAATCTTGAATGACAGGCCAGACAAATGCGGCACCACCAGCATAACATTTCGCAGATTGTTCTCCTGATGTTTTTCCATATACGACCAGGATTTTGTCAGAAGGACATCTTCGGTAACGGCTTATGAAAAATAGTGCTATTAAAACTAACACAACTATTACGAAGCCACCGCCCATTAAAATTTCATTAATCATAATTTATCAGATTTGTTTGTTATTCAGTTTCTTCTTGAAGTACCAGCACATAATTCTCTTCTACATCCACGATTTTTATTGGTGCTCCAGTGATAATTTCTTTTTTATTAAATGATTTTGCTTTCAATTCTCTTTGCGCGCCTTTGATGGTCACTTGCACGATTCCTTCACCATCCGTCGCTGGAATTTTTAAGTAAACTTTTCCTTTTTGATATAATGCATCGTCCATACTCCAATTGACATTCGCTTCATTTCTCAACATCAATTTGAAAACATAACTGACTACAAAGAGTGCAACCAAACCGGAAAGTATTCCAATCACTGCAGCCATTCCAGGATGCTTACCACCGATTAATAGTGCTTTGACGATCCAGGTAGTCACAGAGATGAAAGTCAAAAATCCTTTTACGAATCCTAATCCACCTGAGTCAACATCTACATCACCGCCTCCTATTTCAATATCGAGATCCAGTCCACCAATCAGGGATAAGAGTAACATTAGAATAAGAATTCCGCCAGTAACCAGGGACACCCATGTGAGAATTTCAATCATTTTCGTTTGATTTAAAATACTTAAAAAATAAGATGAAGCCGATCATTAACACATTACTTACATACCCAAGCAGCATCTTTGTTAGCTTTAAAATGACCAATCGTCATTTTCTCTAAAGTTAACCATTGTTTGTATTATATTAACATTATTTTAAGACTTCTTCGTTCAAATTTTGGAGTTCATTGGTCTAAAGTTTCAGGATGTTAATCGAAGAATTGTTTTTTTCTTACATAGATCCGCCGATTTCCGCAAATTGTATAAGTGCTTTAGCTACACACCTTATTTTTAATACACTTCTACGCAGCCCAATATTTTTATCATTCTTTTTTGCACACTTATAATATCTTATTTTGTACGTTCCAATCTAAAGTATCCGACAGCTTCGCGAACGAATTAGTTACACAACGTATCGTTAGCATAGAATTTAGACTTGAACCACGAAAAAGCTATATTTGGAACTTGAGTATTGACAAAAAATTTGAAATTGATAGAAGCAACATACAATGAAAAAGCATTAGTCGTAGAAATTCTAACTTCCGCATTTGAAACAGAAACAGTCGAAAATCAAATTAACTTAATAGTAGGAAATGGGAAAGATCGCAGACAACGTATGCAAGTGCTGATGGCTTATCTTTTTGAAAACTCCATGTTATTTGGCAAAGTATATTTATCAGATGACCGAAAAGGAGTGTTGTTAATTAATTTTTCAGAACAAAAAACAACCCTCAAAACAATTTTTTTGGATATTGAATTGGCTTTTAAATGTATTGGGTTCATCAACGTACCTAGTGTGTTGAAAAGACAGCGACTGGCAAAAAAAAATCATCCAAAGGAAAAACATATTTCTCCAATTATTTTTGGGGTATTACCTGAAGTCAGAGGAAAGTTGACGGCAGCTCGATTAATCAAACAAGTCATGCACAAATATGCAGACAATACATTACCAGTCATTATTGATACAGTTACGGAATACAATTTGAAGTTGTATCAGAAGTTTGGATTTCGGATCATGAAGAGAGAGGAGTCACTTGGGTTTCCTATTTATTTTTTGCGTATGAATTAGATGGTTTAACAAATAGAGCCTAATTCGACAAGTTGTATAACACAAAGAATACGTATTTTTAACACATAGATCACAGCAGAAACATAGAAACACATAGAATAAAAGTGCCAAATTCATATTTGCTATGTGCCTCTATGTTTCTATGTGCACTATGTGTTAAATAAGCGTATTCTGTTTTGTAAAAAAGTGCACTATGTGTTAGCCACTTTATACTCATCCAATATCTCCTGCAGATTAGGTTTAGGGATTAGACCAGAAAAACGCTCTACCATTTCTCCATCTTTGAAAAATATCAGTGTAGGGATTGACTTGACTTTGAAATGTTGACCCAATTCCGGATTATGCTGTGTATTGACTTTTGCAACCAGAGCAGTTCCCTCATTTTCTTCTGCCAACTCATCTATGATTGGACCTAGCACTTTGCAAGGACCACACCAATCGGCATAAAAATCCAACAATACAGGCACATCCGATTTGACAACCAGTTCTTCAAAATTTTCTTTTGTGATTTGGGTAGTAGGGTATTTAGGTTTCTTTTTCCAGAACATAATAGATTGATTAAGGTGTTCTACCTTTTAACAGTAGAAATAAAGGTAAGGTTTCAATTTCATTTGGAAAGGTTCCTTCTTGTCTTTGCTCAGACACTCAAACTAACAAAAATAATGATTAATATACTTTCACTTCTTTGGTCTCAATACTATCGCGGGTATGCCATTTGGATTTGGCTTCATTTGAAGGCTTGACTTTTGCGATCGGTTGAGTTGAAATTGAAGTGTTGGAATAAATATTTGTTTCAAAAAAATCATTCAGTAGTGCTACGTTGAGGCAAGCTAGCACCATAATCGGTATTAAGTATTTGAAGTTAATTTTCATCGCAAGGTTTTTTGGTTCTCTTAGTAAATTTAATACAATACAAGGTACTATGCAATACATAGTAGTGATTGTTTTATAATTTAACGTTTGGTCAACGGAAAATTAGTTTCATCAATGATTGATTGACAGTTGTTTAATAATGCAAATTGTATTCTCAAAGATAACCGTAATTATAGACTACAATTTGTATAAGACATAATTCAACTTGATGAATGAGGCTATTGAACAAATAAACAATATTAACTTTTACTCAGACGTAAAAATCTCTCAAAATGAAAGCTATGATTCAATAATCTTCATTTTTAATGACAATGTAAAATTTTGATTGAAAATTGGATCAATCAGGGAAAAGTTATTCAAGCTGAGCTTCATGTTTTTTTAAACTATACGTTAATAGATGGAGTGCAGTGGCAAAAAAAAGAAAAGTGAAATACCACAATGATAACACACAATAATGTGAAGGAACACAATGCGAAAGACTAGTGCATTTATTGTTATAACTCTATTCAAAAATAAATCCTTCCTTTTTTCTAGTGTACCAGAGATTCTGTTAGTTTTTTGTCTAGTCAGAGTCTAGTATGTTTTCCCTCTTAGATTTTCTACTAAACAACACCAATATATTTTCAGCAAAAAGTATTAAAATAGCAAACACAGAAAATATTATAACACTTGAGTCTAATATTAAAAGCTTTAGAACCAATTCAGATCTGTCAACTTTTTCAATTATAAGATTAACTAAATATGAAATCTTTGAGATGATGAGTCCCGCAGTAATCAAAAAAAGCAAATTCATTAACCTATTGAACAAAGAAAAATTTTTCGTAAAATGCCAGCCAATTGAAACCAAAGAGCATACTAAATAAATATTGAGTATTTGTAAATTAGGGTAATATTTAACGTCAGGAGGCAAAGCGATTTTAGAATCTGGAGTAATAAAGATATTCAAGTTAATGCTTACTAAAATTAATATACCTAACCGAGAAATGTTTTGCCATTTAAAAAATTTACCTATTCCATTTTTCATTTATGTCTATAATCTTCTAGCAAATAAATCTATCAAATTATTCCACTAGAAACTTTCATCGTCACTTGCACCATTGCAATAATAAATGCAAGCACTACCAATGCTGCCAATAGGGTCAAAAACCAAGGATGTCTCCGATTGGGATAGGCTGGCTCAACCATCGCCGCAGTCATTTGTTCGCCAAACCAAAGTTGGGTCGTGAACTTTTTAATCCTATTGGAAATCACCATCAACGAAGGAATCATAATCAATAAAATAAACGTCGAGATAATCAATCCAAATGCAACAGAGATTGCCATCGGTATTAAGAACTGGGCTTGCGTACTTTTTTCCAGCATTAACGGTAATAATCCAGCTACGGTTGTGATAGTGGTTAATGTGATTGGACGGAATCTAGAGACCCCTGTTTTATAAAGTGCATCATTGAATGGCATTCCATTTCGGATATTGTCATTGAAAGTAGAGATGAATACCAATGCGTCATTCACTAAAATTCCAACCAAAGCAATAATTCCTAAAGCAGAAAATAAATTGATTGGTACATCCATAAACCAGTGTCCAAATCCAACACCTATAAACCCAAATGGAATTAGCATAAATACAATGAGTGCTTGACTAACTGAGCTAAAAGTCAAAATTATAACAAAAAGCATACATAACAAGATGATCGGCATTGTCCTTTGCATCGATACCATTGCTTCTTGGTTTTCTTTTGCTTGTCCTTCCAATCCTACACTCACCGTTGGGTATCTTTCCAAAATTCTAGGCAACAAAATATTCTCAATATCAGCAACAATATCACTGACAGATACTTTATCATTTTGAACATCGGCAGTCACCCTGATTTCTCGCTGACCATTGATGTGATTGATCGCGATGACCCCACGTTCTGAATTGAAAGTTACTAAATCGGAAAGCGGAATGGATTGACCCAATGCAGACCGAATTCGCATGTTGGCCAAATCGCTGATGGAGCTTCGATCTTCTAAATCGTAACGCACCCATACTTTTACTTCATCTTGACCTCGTTGTAAACGCTGGATTTCTGCACCAAAAAAGCCTTGTCTCACATTTCGCAATACCTCCGCCAATGTGAATCCTAAACTTTGCGCCTTTGGTGTCAAGGTCAGTGAAACTTCTTTTAACCCTTCTTTGTTAGAGTCATCAATGTCGGTCAAATCTTTTATTTTACTCAACTCCATTTTCAATTCTTCAACGGCCAGATCAAGTTGCTCTGGGTTCGTTCCTAATAATGATATGGAGACTGGATCACCAAATATATTTCCAAGTCCGAAAACCAATGTTTCCGCTTCGGGAATAGGACCTAGTTCTTTTTTGATCATATCGATGATTCTTCTGTTCTTTACCGAATCTCGGTATTCTCCCTTCATCAAATAGAACTGCATATTTCCTTGATAGGAAGTTGGACCCACATTTTTTTCTACAATTTCAATGACATTTTCTTTGCCTTCATAGTACCGATCTTTCATTTTTTGATTGGCTGCAAATGCGGCACGTTCCACACGATCTAACACACTAGTTACTTGATCTGCACTACTTCCAGTTGGCATTTCGACGGTGACACCAAAATTGTCGGATTCAATATTTGGAAAGAAAGTTCCGCGGATGACCCCACCTGCCATCGCTCCGATAGTGATGATTAATCCGGCAGCACATACTGCAAGAGTAGGGAACGAATAGAGCATGGATACTCTCAAAAGAGGACCATACATTTTGTCTTTCATAAAGTCCATGATCCGTTCAAAAAATTGCGAAATTCGATTGGATGTATTTTCTTTCAATGCCTTGGAGTGCGCAATATGAGCAGGTAAAATCAGGGCACCTTCTACCAATGAAAATATCAAAGTGAAAATAACAACTACCGCCATTTCTGGAAAAACTTCTCCTAATCTACCTTCTATGAAAAAGAAAGAGGAGAAAGCAATTACCGTCGTCAAAATTGCAGAAGAGACCGCAGGTAAAACTTCCATCGTTCCTTCCAATGCAGCGGTCATTGCATCTGCTCCGCGTTCATAGTGTTGGTAAATATTTTCGGCGATTACAATTCCGTCGTCTACCAATATTCCGATAACCAACACCATTCCGAAAGTTGTGATCACATTGATGGTGATGCCCAAAAAGGAGGCTGCCAAAAACATTCCCGCAAATGAAATTGGAATCGCCAAAGCCACCCAAAACGCCATTCTTGCATTCAGAAACATGGCCAGTAAAACCAGTACAATGATAAACCCAATGAGCCCATTTGTTTTTATGAATTCAATTCTACCATTCAGATACTCTTTTCCATCTCTGATTTTCGAAACTTCAACGGTTGGATATTTTTGGCGAAATTCTTTCAAATAAGCAATCGTAGAAGCACTGTTGGTGAACATATCTTCATCAGTCGTATTGAAGACTTCAATCGTGATTGCAGGATTGCCATTGATGTAAGTACGCGAAGGATTATCGACCCATTGATCTTGGACGCTTGCGATTTGATTCAACTTTATAATTCCGCCATTTGGATTACTTCGTATGACGATGTCACCGAAATTTTCGGCATAATATTCTTTGTTTTTGGCACGGATTAATAAGTCTTCTGTTTTTGTTTTGATGGTGCCACCAGTTGATAACAAGTTGTTTCCACGAATCGCATTAACGGCCTCATCAAAGGTTATATTCAATGCGCGCATATCAGATTCGCGAAAGCTGATTTCGATTTCCTCTTCTGGAAAACCAGAAACCACCACTCTTGAAATACCATCCAATTCTAACAAGTCATCTTCGGCAATTCTTGCATACTTTTTTAGAGTTCTCAAATCCATGGCACCAGATATCGAGAATTTATAAGAGGTCGAATAATTGATTCGTTTGTAAATCACAGGCGGTTCCATGTCGATAGGAAAACTACTGATTTGATCTACTGCATTTTTCACATCTGTCAATACCAAGTCGGTGTCAAATCCTCTTTCTGCTTCCACAATTACGGATGCCGCATTTTCGGAAGAAGTAGAAGTTGTTTTTTTAACACCGTTTACACCGATAAGATTTTCTTCGATTTTATTGACGACTCCTTCCTCCATTTCTTCCGGAGATGCACCCGGATATACCAATTGAATAGTGATGATTCGGGATGGACTTTCAGGGAAAAAAGTCGTCTTGATTTGATATAAACCAAAAAATCCCATGATGAAAATAAACACCATGAGCAAATTTGCTGCCACAGAATTGTGCAGGAAAAAATTGATAATTCCTCTCATAGTTTACTAATTATTGGCCACTGCTTTTTGACCGGGTGATAAACTATTGACTCCTCTGACAACTACTTCATCATTTGATTCAACTCCTCTTACATGGACCTTATCATCGTTACGAAGGACTACTTCTACTTCTTTTTGGGTAATAATACTGTCTTTTAAAACATAAATCAGATTTTGATTAACAATCGCTTCACGTGGTAGGGAGGCAACACTTCTGATTTGTGATCCTTTCAATTCTCCTTTCAGATACATGCCATCTCGAAGTCCTCGACCACTGACGTTGACATAAACGGGTATGCTTTGCGTCGTCTGATCAATCGTATTACTGATTCTGCTAATGGTTCCCTTAAATTTCTTCCCCAAATCTTCTGCAATTAAATCAACGGATTGACCTTGTTTTATCAATCCAAAATCTTTTTGATTAATGGGAGCAGACAATTCGTAGAAATTTGTATTCATAATGTTAGCGAGTGGTATTCCCGGACTAACCATTGATCCTGGGTATGCATTAACGGATAAAAACACACCGCTGAATGGGGCGTACACTTGATAATTTTTAAAGCGATCTTCAAGACCTTTGATGTTGTAAAAAGTGGTATAGATATTTTTACTAGCAACAAAGTATTTTTCTTGTTCGCTTGATATAGTAGGTAATGCTGGAGTCGATTGTTCGACCTGAAAATTATCTAAATACGTTTTCCATTTGTTAAAAGCGGCGGGATAATCGAGTTTTAAATCCGGCATTATTTGAGTAATCGCATTCATCAAACTACTACGCTGTGCAAAAAGATTGAATTTTTCATCCTGACTATCAATCTGAAAAAGTAATTCTCCTTCTTTGAAATAAGAACCTTTTTTCCACTTCTTATTAATTGGTAGGAGACGACCTTGTACCTCAGCAGCGACATCGATTTTTTCTATTGCTTGAATTCTACCGTCAATACTGATTTTACTTTGGATGGATTCAATCGGGAAAGACTGTGTATTTACAAAAATTATTTCTTGTGCAATTGGCGTATCCGTAACGGTTGACTTTTTTTGTGATTTCAGTTTTGCAGAGATCGCTCCTCCAATGAGTAAAATGAGTAGCGAAACGATTGCTGAAATGATCCATTGTCTTTTAATCATTTTCGATTCGGTTGGTTTAGTTTTCCGAGTAGTTTTATGTTGTTTTCTGAGTTGACACAAGTTAGACAAATGAGGGGGGATTTGGTTTATATATAACAGAAATATTTTTGATGTTTATAGTAATTTATTCTCTACTAACAATTATATCGCATCATCAAAGGAACTCGTACATGAATCGCCTAATTTTCTCAGCAAAATTTTCAAAAGAAATCTACAATAATGTACCGCTATTTAAACCTATTCTTGCATTGTATTTTTATAAATTAAGGTTACATTGAATGCTTAATTATCTTTATCATCATAATGTTCAGTTTATTTACTTTTTATTAGAATAAAGTAGTATGAGACGGGTCGTTTGTCTATTAATTCCAATCCTAGTTTTATCCGTGGGCTGCATCAGTAGTGATGAGTCAAAAAAGTTGAACAGTGAAATTAAGAACTCCGATGAACGGCAGGCAATTAATAACCAAAAAATTGACATGGTATTAATCCCAGGTGGTGTCTTGAATATGGGCGGCGACAACGAGCAAGCTGACCCAAATGAGTTCCCCAAACACAAAGTAGCCGTAAATGGTTTTTGGATGGATGAGACAGAGGTCACCAATGCGCAATTTAGTGAGTTTATCAAAGCAACTAAATACCTAACAATAGCCGAACGGCCCATTGATTGGGAAGCAATGGAAAAGGATTTGCCACCGAATACACCGAAGCCGCCAGATAGTTTGTTGCAACCAGGTGCACTCGTTTTTCGATCGACCAACCAACCGGTTCCATTAAATAATCCGGCACTTTGGTGGTACTGGACGATAGGAGCCAACTGGCAACATCCAGATGGACCAGACAGTGGGATACAAGATAAAATGAATCATCCGGTCGTACATATTGCGTGGGAAGATGTGACAGCGTATGCAGAGTGGGCGGGCAAGCGATTGCCTACTGAAGCAGAATGGGAGTGGGCATCACGAGGAGGTTTGGAAGATCAAACTTATCCTTGGGGTGGAGAGGACGTCAATGCTGGAAAACCAAAAGCTAACTTCTGGCAAGGGCTGTTTCCTTTTGAAAATAATTTGAAGGATGGTCACCAGACAACTTCGCCTGTGAAATCTTTTCCACCCAATGGATATGGCTTGTATGACATGGCTGGCAATGTGTGGGAATGGTGTTATGATTGGTTCGATTTTGATTATTATAAAAAGTCAGAAGCCGTTCAAGCAAATAATAAGGGACCTACTAAAGCCTTCAATCCTCGTATGCCATATCAACAAGAGAAAATTATTCGAGGCGGATCATTTCTATGTAATGATGATTATTGCTCTGGTTATCGAAACGCCCGCCGAATGGGGTCGAGTATAGATACGGGCTTGAGTCATACTGGATTTAGGTGTGTGTTAGCTGATTAAATGCTAGAAAAGAATATATTTTTCAAAAAAAACGTCTTACGCAATCTCATAGTTTATGAAGCTTATTTATACAGATTGAACCCCAAAATGGCGGTTATCTATGAGAAAAATTTATCGATATCTGCGTTGAAAATAAAGTCATGTGCTTTTGCAATGCAAGCCAGCGCGGTAACTAAGGCTATGTTTACGTTCTTCGCCTTAATCTCAATAAATTTTTCCTCCATATAATTTGCAAGCCCTTTTGTAGTACAAGCTAGCGCCATTTTAGACTACAATTTGTATTATTTATTTGTTAGGGTTAATGAGACGTATCTGATTTGTTATCTCAGTAAATTTTAAATTATACAAATTGTAGTCTATAATTAGGGTTATCTTTGAGAAAAATTTCCCGATGTCTTCGTTAGAAAGCCTCGCCGTAACTAAGGCTATGTCTACGTTTTCTGCCTTGATCTCGAAAAATTTTCCTTCCAAATATATCCGCACTTTTAGACTACAATTTGTATTACAGATTCGAAAATTTAAAGGACATAGAATCCTGAGCCACAAAAGTAGGGATCTAGTCATTTATTTATTATCAACTTCCTGAGTTTTCAAAAAAGCCAACCCCATTCTTAAATCACCATAAGTGAAATCTGATCCCAAAACTTTAATCGCTTGTGATAGACCTTTTTCTTCCGCTTTTTCAAAGTAGGTAACGATTTTATCTAACTTTTCTTGCTTCAAAAATTTCGTTACTTCCAATTCACCAATACTAACATAATGGGACAAATGACCGGTAATAGTAGATTCGGCCAAACTCCGTGTCTCGGCTATTTCTTTAATGGACTTACCTTCTTTAAAAAGTTCCATAGTGATGATTTTGGTGTCCCGTTTGTCAGTATTAGGGGGTCTTTTTATTGTGCCAGTCAATAAGTGTAATTGATCTGTTTTTAATTGGTGATCGGCACTATATTGTTGAACAATTTCAATGATGGCTGCTCCGTATTTCTCCACTTTCACTTTTCCGATGCCATGAATCTTTTTCAAAGTATAGGAAGTGACAGGTCTCACTTCTGCAATTTCGATCAGCGACTTGGTGGTTGCTACACTAAAAAGTTTGACATCTTCCTTTTCTGCTTCTTGTGCTCTCCAATTGGATAGGATTTCATAAAGCGCTGGGTGTTCGATATCTTTCGGAGTTTTGTTGGGAACGACTGCTGCTGTTTTTGCTTGTGTTTTTGTTTTCTTGAAATCTAGGTCGGCATCGACAATGGCCTTCACATAATTATTGGCTGTAAAATTTCCGAGACAAGCTTTGAACCCTGCAATTTTAATAACCATTGCTTTGCGAAGTGCTTCGACTTTTTCGGTAACTTTTTTCTCGACCGTCTGATTGTCCGTTAAGATTTGTAATTGATTTAAATCGGGAAGTAGCTCATCTTCTATTTTAGGAATAAAATATGCACTTGCTTTTTGTAAGCGTTCTTTCAAATCTTGATTTTCCTCTGGCATTGCTGCCTCTTGAAAATAAGTGGTCAAATGTCGAGCAAATTTTCCAGCAACTTCAATGACTTCATTTCCAGCTTTTGTTTTGAATGCTATAAAATCAGCTTCTATACTGCCTGCAAGTGAATTGTTGTGTTCAAGAATTGCACGCTCTAATTGATTGAAGATAACATTTAAAGGTCTACCATCAAATAAGTCGTAAAGTAACTCTTGTTGATATTCTTTTTTCGCTTTTAACAATTGCTGTTCATCAGGAGGATTCTGTTGATTTTCTTCGGTATAATTTCGAACGACTGAATCTGTTTTTACCGAAGTTGAACCAATTTTTGACCGTAATACTATGCCTTCAAAACTTTTGCACCGACTTAATGCTACATACACTTGACCATGTGCAAAAGCAGCTTGTGCATCAATAATCACACGTTCGAAAGTGAGACCTTGACTTTTATGGATCGTAATTGCCCAAGCCAATTTTAAAGGATGCTGAATAAAAGTACCGAGTTCTTCTTCCAGTACTTCTTTGGTCTTTTTATTCAACGTGTATTTCATGTTGCGCCATTCTGCTTGAAAAACAGTAATGTCAAAATTATCGCCAGGACAACGAACATAAATATCAGTCCTATCAATTTTAGTGATGGTTCCAATTTTGCCATTATAATATTGTTTGTCACCCGAAACATCGTTTTTGACAAACATGACTTGTGCGCCTACTTTGAATTCAAGATCGACAGCCGTTGGATAGGAATGTGCGGGGAAATCACCCTTTATTTCCGCTTTGAAATGATAGGATTTTCCTGAGACATCTTTGAGTTTTCGTCGATTAATTTCTTGCGCGGTTGCATTATGCGAGGTTAATGTTATGTAACCTTCTTTCTCTTTGGGTTTAAAACCTTCTTGGTATCGACTATTCAGTTGTTGCAAAACTGCATCGTCCATTTTATTATCTCGAACTTTATTTAACAACTCAATAAAAGTTGCATCTGATTGTCGATAGATGTGGGTCAGTTCAATCGTAACGGCATTTGTTTTTTTAAGTGCATGACTACCGAAAAAATATGCAGTATCATAATGCGGTTTCAATAATTCCCATTCCTGTTGTCGAACTACTGGCGGCAATTGATGAAGATCACCAATCATTAATAACTGTACGCCTCCAAAGGGTTTGGTATAGTTGCAATATCTTCTGAGTACCGCATCAATTGCATCCAAAACATCTGCGCGAACCATAGATATCTCATCGATGACCAACAAGTCAAGGCTTCGCAACAACTTAATCTTATCACCAGAAAATCGTCGCTTTTTCATCTCTTCACGTGCTTGACCAGGTACAAGCGGTCCAAATGGAAGTTGAAAAAGGGAGTGTATTGTTACACCTTTTGCATTAATAGCAGCAACACCAGTAGGAGCAACTACTGCCATTCTTTTTTTCGTTTCAGTTTTAATTCTATGGAGGAACGTGGTTTTACCAGTACCCGCCTTGCCCGTCAAGAAGACAGGCTTGTTTGTGTGACACACATATTTATAGGCAAGATCAAGTTGTGGATTGGTCGAATGATTCATATTCGCTCATTTAGAGTTTAGTCAAGATTATTAAAAATACCTGTTGGTTATTATACAGATAGGTCCTAATGTTCTTGATGCAAACCTACGGCACTAAATGTAAAATGACAAATAAATAGACTCTCGTTGGGTAACATAGTTGTTTATAAATGTTTGTAAACGTTTGTAGCCGTTTGTAGTGATGTCTTTTGTGTGAGGATATCGGCAGTGAATGAGGCGGAAATGCTTGTGATTCAGAAAATGTAGTAGGGGCTTACGGAAATTCTGCGTAATCTTAACTTTAAGTTCGCCACATACTGGTTTGATTATGACATCGGAAAATGGTTCTTGTTAGGTCCTGATTGTCAATAATAATGATAGTTTATCGGCACTTCCTGTTATACAAATTGTATTACTTGTCCTTAAGTGATTTTATTGTTGCAAGGATGAATTAACAAAAAAACGCCGAAGCAAATAAATTAATTTTGCTTCGGCGTTTTTTTAATGTTTTTGAGTAACTAGTTTTTACTAGCTTCAACATTCATATTGATTGCACAGAAATCATTTAGACTACCGATCAGAGCATTGTAAGAGATGGTCGCACCCGAAATTCCATCCACTTCAATTGAATTGTTGGAGAAATCGCAAATATTTTTCCCAACATACTGTTTGAGATAACGTTTCGAGGCAATTTCGTAACCATAATCAGAGAAATAATCCAAGACTTTGATATTTAAAATTTCAAAATTGGAGTCGACAATTACAGCGAGATCATAATACTCCGCTCCGACATTATTGGTGACTACATTTTTATTGCTGGCAGTGCATCCAGTTAGAGAGCAAGCTTTCACTTCTTTGAGGAACAAATATCCGCTTGCATTGGTATCGTGGTTGATGAAATATTGTTCAAATTTTTCTTTAGGAACCTCCATACCCTTTAAGGAAACGATGCCGTCCAAATCAAAAACTTTATTAATGTGCTTTTCGATTTTTGATTTATACTGTTCATACATTCGGCCTTCATTTTCTTTTGGGATGGTAAAAGAAAATAGACTCAAAACGACTAAAAGAAAACTACTTTTTAAAACCATACGCCTATTCCTGTATTTATTTGTAAAGATGGATTTTCGTGTATGTTGGTCCATTGACCATCAATTTTGAAAATAGCACCTTCAGCTGCTTTGTAATTAATTCCGGTTGTAATGATATGATTCACTCCCATATTGTCATTGCCGATTACCTCATCAAGCACTGAGTCAATATAACTGTATCTGGCAAACGCAATCCATTTTCCGTTTTTAGTAAAGGGTCGACCTGCTTCAATATAAGTCCCAAAAGAAGAGGCTCCTAAATCACTGCCTGTTTTTGCACGATAGGCCTCAACATTTTCATTTTTGGAATAAATTACTTGTCCTCTGATCGTCCAATTGGCCATGTCAAAACTACCATGCAATCCAACCATATTTGTGTAAACAGTTGTACTATCCGCCACACTTTTCAATGCTTTATTTGACCGTTCAATTCCTGTATACGCATCTGTATTTGACTTTCCAGAATAGATGGATAATCCGATTTTTCCATTCGTGAAACCAAAGTATTCTAATTGTCCAGAAACTGCTGGCAATCCCGACATAATGGTTTTTATACCTTTTTGTCTACCGGATCTAAAGTTGGAGGCAGCATTAAACTTAGCTTCACCAGATTTGTATCCTAACAATCCGTTTACAAGATAGATTTGATATTTTATATCGTTGCTCGGGAAGATTCCATTTAGACCAATACCAATGTCCCGCCAAGTTGTTGGGACTAAGTTGCGATCTATATAAGGTCGGTCCACGCTGTAAAAATTATTCGGCTCGTGATACTCATTGACAAGTCCCATAGGAAGTAAAATCATTCCAGCCTTAATTGTAGTGTTTCCCGCAATCTTGTGTTTAATGAATCCTTGCTCTAAAAAAATCTCATTACCGTGTTCTAGTTCCCACTCCGTAACAAACTGTGTATTTCTATTAAATTGATACCCGAAGAGGGCCACCATTCTTTTAGCATCGAATTTACCTTGCTGAAAAGTAGTCGTATTGACCGGTTGATAGTAATGTAACTCCCCGTACATTCTGATGAAGAGATTTCCAAGTGTACCGTCTTTATCAAAGTCGATATTTTGTGCTTTTAAAATGGGAGAGGCGAGCGATAAAAGAACAAATATGAATAGAAAATTCTTCATTTTAGATGACATTGTCTTTGACTTGATTTGCGGTTAAAAATCGATGCAAATATAAAAAAGTCTTTCTTATTTAGATATGGTCTAAATAAATATTGTGGATTTTAACATTTACAATTTCCTATATGTTTTGCTCAATTTTATGCGAAAACAGGTCATTTCTGACCTTTTTGCTGATTTTGAATAACTAATACAAATAATACTCTATAATTGCGGATATCTATGAGAAAATTTTACTGATATCTGCGTTGGAAAGCCCTGTCTGCTTGGCGCAGTCAGGCAGGCTCGCCGTAACTAAGGCTATGTCTGCGTTTTCCGCCTTAATCTC
>CALFWW010000099.1 GCA_937928575.1 uncultured Saprospiraceae bacterium
AAAGTGACGCCATTGACCTTTCCTTCCTTGATCCACTCTTTCAACCAAGCTTCGTGTTTGTCCAATTTGAAATACCAGTGTTTGGTTTCTTTCAAGGTTGGTTGTTTACCGCTTAGTGTTGACTTAGGATTAATCAATTCAGTTGGAGATAAATCTTTACCACAGTTTTCACATTGATCACCATATGCTTCTTCATGCGAACAATTCGGGCACGTACCCATTATAAATCGGTCTGCTAAAAACTGATCGAATTCCTCATCATAATATTGTTCCGAAGTTTTCTCTTCAAATTCTCCTCCTTTCTCAATTAATTTTTTGAAAAAATCTTGTGCTGTTTGATGATGTAGTTCTGCACTTGTCCTGTGATAATAATCGAATGATATTCCTAAACGTTCAAAGGAACTTTTGTTGAGTTCGTGATATTTGTTGATAATATCTTTTGGTGAAATACCTTCTTTCTTTGCTCTTATTGGAATCGCTGCTCCGTGTTCATCTGAACCACAAATAAATGCCACGTCATTACCCATAAGTCGCAGGTATCGTACATAGATGTCTGCAGGTAAGTATGCACCCGCCAAGTGGCCAAGGTGTAATGGGCCGTTGGCATATGGGAGTGCGGAGGTGACTAAATATCTTTTTGGATCTGCCATTTTTTGTCTGTTTGTAGTGCGAATATACGTTGCTTTTAGCGTCTCGCCAAAGATGGTTTTTAAACACATAGATCTTTTGGGGTGAGGACGCTGTGGACGTATTTTAACACATAGTTCACAATAGAAACATAGTTTTCACATAGACCTTGTTTCGTGAATTTTTTTCACGCAGAAAACACAGATTCCACAGAAGAGAACGTATTTGGGTTCGCGCAGATTTCACTGAAAATACAGAAATGGGACGTAGAAAAATTACTTGGTTAAATTTCAGAAAGAGCGACTTGACTGATTTCTGTAACAAAAAAATGCTCATTCGAGTTTCCCCAAAAGAGCATTTTTATTTATTTATCGAAATGATGTTTATCCTCCGAAATCATCAAAGGCAACATTCTCTTCAGGAATACCCCAATCGTCTGCCATTTTGATGACACACTGATTCATAATTGGAGGTCCACAGAAGTACAATTCTAAATCTTCTGGAGCTGGGTGCTTAGATAAAAATTCGTCGATCACAACTTGGTGAACGTAACCTTTAAATCCATCACCTTCTGGATCATCTAGATCTTTTTTCAATACCCAGTTGTCTTCTGGAAGTGGATTATCTAATGCTACAGCGAAACGGAAGTTCGGGAATTTCTGTTCGATTTCTCTGAACTCCTGTACGTAGAATAATTCTTGTTTCGTTCTACCACCGTAGAAGAAAGTAACTTTTCTTCCAGTTTTCAACGTGTGGAATAAGTGGTATAAGTGAGAACGCATCGGTGCCATTCCTGCTCCACCACCTACATATAACATTTCATTTTCGGTTGGCTTGATGAAGAATTCACCATAAGGTCCTGAGATGGTAACTTTATCACCAGGCTTTTGTGCGAATACATAAGAAGAGCAAATTCCAGGATTCACATCCATCCATCCACCTTTCGCTTTGTCAAATGGTGGTGTTGCAATTCTAATCGTTAATGATACGATGTTTCCTTCAGCTGGGTGATTACTCATTGAATAAGCACGGAAAATTTCTTCATCATTTTTCATCTTCAAATCCCACAACTTAAATTTGTCCCAATCCTTTTGGAACTTATCTAGTGAGTCGTGATATTTTGGATGCGCATCAATGTTGATGTCTGTTTTATAATTGACTGTTGTTTCTGGAACATCAATTTGAATGTATCCACCCGCTTGGAAGTCTAGTGTCTCCCCTTCTGGTAATCTTACGATAAATTCTTTGATGAAAGTTGCCACGTTATAATTTGAAATAACTTCGCATTCCCATTTTTTGATACCGAAAATTTCTTCCGGAATTCTGATTTCCATGTCTTCACGGACTTTCACCTGACATGCTAATCTTTTATTTTCCGCAGCTTCTTTTCTGGTCAAGTGATTCATCTCTGTTGGCAATACATCACCACCACCTTTGTCAACATGACACTCACACATCGCACAAGTACCACCACCACATGCAGATGGTAGGAAAATATTTTTGTCAGACAAGGCACCTAAAAGGTTGGAACCTGGTTGAACAATTATTGGATTCGAAGTATCACCATTGACGACGATTTTCAAATCTCCTTGTGGGATCAATTTTTTTCTTGCAAAAATCAACATGGCTGATAACAACAAGATTACAGGACAGAAAACAAGTGCTGCCCATAAGATCAACGATACGTTAAAAAGAACTATCATTATTCTAAATTAAATTTCAAATAATTATTTTGTATAAATCGATGGATCGATACCCATCAAACTCATGAATGCAAGTCCCATCAATCCCGTAAGGATAAATGCCATTCCCAATCCACGTAATGCAGGAGGAACATTGGAATATTGCAGTTTTTCACGAATTGCTGCTAATGCTATAATAGCAAGAAACCAACCAAATCCTCCACCCAGTCCAAATGCTACTGAGTTGGCAAAATCCAGTTCTCTGGAAACCATAAATAATGATCCTCCTAAGATTGCGCAGTTTACCGTAATCAAGGGGAGGAAAATACCTAGGGAGTTATATAGTGCTGGTGAACTTTTCTCGATAATCATCTCTACCAGTTGTACCATGGAGGCAATTACGGCAATAAATAAAATGAAACGAAGAAAGGTCAAATCCATTCCGATCAATCCGTTTTCGCTTAATAGGTATTCAGAAATTAACCAATTGATCGGCATTGTGATTCCTAATACGAAAATAACGGCTAGTCCTAAACCAAATGCTGTTTTTACAGACTTAGAAACGGCTAAGAAAGAGCACATTCCTAAGAAGTAAGCTAACACTAAGTTTTCAACGAAAGCTGTTTTGATAAATGTATTGAATAATTCCATGTTGGAAATTTTTTTTTGTTTTAATTAAAGTGAACTACGAGATGTCAACTAAGTGTGGTCTGTAACTTCTTTGTATCCAAATCATGATACCGATGATGAACATCGCAGCCGCAGGTAATACCATTAAGTTGTTGTTGGAATACCATGAGAACCAGGAACCGATTCCGCTTTCTGCTGCGGTGTTGATCCAGTAAGAAGTTACTTCATTACTGGCACCAATTATTTTCATTTCGACTGCACTACCTGCAAACAAAGTTCCTTTCCCGAAGATTTCTCTAATCACTGCAATCGCTACTAAGATGACACCATATCCCAATCCATTACCGACGCCATCCAAGAATGAACGCCATGGTTTGTTGGCCATTGCGAATGCTTCCAAACGTCCCATCACGATACAGTTGGTGATGATCAATCCGATGTAAACAGAGAGTTGCTTATAGATTGGGTAGTTCAAATATTTCAACATCAATTCTACTACCGTCACTAAAGTTGCAATGATTACCAACATGACAATCATACGCACCTGCTTAGGAATTTTAGTACGAATTAACGAAGTAAATAAACTGGAAAAAGCACAAACAAAAACTACCGCTACGGACATTACCAATGAAGGTACGACCAAAGAGGTAACCGCTAGTGCAGAACAAATCCCTAATACTTGAATTGTAATTGGGTTGTTATCACCTAACGGGTCTGTGATTAATTTTTTTTCTTTTTTTCCAAACAACGGTTCACTAACCGCTTGCTTTTTTTCTACTACTGCTGTTTCAGCCATTTTGAATCTTTATTATTTGACCAGCAATTTTACTTGCTTGATTTTATTTTAGAAAAATAAGGGTTGTAGTATGCAATCCCCCTTTGTAGCATTTCTGTTACACCATCTGCGGTAACGGTTGCACCTGAGATACCATCCACGTCGTAGGTCGCATCTTTGGCACCTCCTTTTCTGACGTTTAATTTGATTTCTCCATCTCCGTAAATTTGTTTTCCTCTGAATTTCGCAGCAAAAACTGGATTGTCTTTTATTTCTGCACCTAATCCAGGCGTTTCACCTTTGTGATCAAAACTAGCTCCAACAACGGTATTCAAATCTGATTCCATTGCTACGTTGCCCCAGATTTCATCCCAAAGTCCACTACCGATTACACTGACAATGTATTTTGTATTTCCACCTTTTGAGTAGACATATAAAGGTAGTAAGCGATCTTTCTCATCTTTCTTCTTTTCCTTGGACATATCAATATGCTCTGCCAATCCACCTTTGTATACTTTTTGTACGGTGTTTTGGTCAACTTCATTACCATCCATGTCGAGAACAATTTGCTTGATATCGTTTTCGAATATTTCAAGCACTCGCTCATTTGGTAAATCTGCTACTTTTTGTCCTGGCTCCAATCCGATATGATCAGCTACCGCTTTGATGACTTCTCTTTTATTAAAGATTGCTTTATTCATTTCAGCAGTATCAAAAGTGACTTCACGTAATGTGGTCAAACCGATTGCGACCAAACTGGTCAATGCTAAAACAAACATGATAACATAATTAGTACTATGCACTTGTTATGGTATTTTGATTAATGATTTAATTCTTGAACTGCTTCTGAAGATTCAGCTGCAACTGTTAAAACTTTTTTCTTTTTTGCTCTTGCCAATCTACGACTCACGTTTCCTTCCACTACGTAGTGATCGATAAGTGGTGCAAATACATTCATAAATAAAATGGCTAGCATCCAACCTTCAGGATAAGCAGGATTCATGACTCTGATAATCATACCAACCATTCCTATAAAGAATCCATAAACCCATTTTCCTGTTTGTGTTGAGGTGGCTGTTACTGGATCTGTCGCCATGAATGCCATTGCGAAGAAGAAACTTCCCATGTAAAATTGATAGTACCAAGGCACTTCCATGAATGGAGTGGCTCCCCATGCACTTAATGCAATTGCAGTGACAGCAGCACCGATCAACATAGATAACATAATTCTCCAACTCCCAACCCCTATCGCTACTAATAACAATGCTCCTGCAATAATGAAAGGTTTACAAGTTTCACCAATTGATCCTGGAATTCCTCCCCACCACATTTGTTGCGGAGAATAGACAGCAGTTACTGCTTCCCATCCACCTTTTGCTGCGAGACCTAGCGGAGTAGCACCCGTGAAACCATCGACCATACGGTCACCCCCACTTCCAAAAGTGGTGGTATCAAACCAACCAAATATCCAATCGAAAAAGCCGTGGGCCCATCCGTATTGTGAGACTTGTACTCTGACACCTTCTGCTAATGCTGCTGCATCATATTCAAAACCTGCAACCCAAACTTCTTTACCTGTTTGCATGGTATCTCCTGCAATTTCTGTTGGATAAGCGAAGAATATGAAAACACGTGAGAGTAGTGCTATATTTAGAATATTCATTCCGGTTCCTCCGAATGCTTCTTTACCAATTACTACCGCAAAGAAAATCGACATTGTCAGAATCCAAAGTGGAATGTCTGGTGGTACTATTAAAGGTATCAATGCACCGGTTACCAAATATCCTTCTTCAATTGCGTGTCCTTTTTTAGCTGCATACCAGAATTCAATCGCCAAACCTACAACGTTTGAAACAATGAAAATTGGGAGCAACTTAATTAGACCATACGCCAACTTCAGGTGCAATGCTTCCAAGAAACCAGGGTATAAACCTAGTGCTTGAAAGTGTTGGTGACCGATATTGATCGTACCAAAAATATAAGCCAACTGAAGTGCGATTACAACGTGAATCATCAGACGCTTCAAGTCCATTCCATCACGCATATGTACACCACCATCAGTAGTTACTTCGTCCGGCGTATAAAAAATAGTAAAGAATCCATCATATACGGTGTGTAAAAGTGGAGACTTCTTTTTGTCCGGTTCAATCTTTTTGAAAAAATCTATTAACGCCATTGTTTAAATTCAAATGGTTTTTAAAAACGTATTTTCTATTCTATGCACAATGCTTTTTGATTGTGCGAACGATTATTTTGATCGTCAGCTTTTCTTTGATTGTCGACTCGCCTATCCTTGTTCTTGAACGAAGTCAAGACCTTGTCGTAATATCTTTTGAAGTGGTTGCTTAGAAGTACAAACAAATTCACAAATTGCAATGTCTTCTTCGACCAATTCGTGAATTCCTAATCCTTCCATTTTTTCAAAGTCATTTGCCAAGATTGCTTTCATCAATGCTTGTGGCATGATGTCCATTGGCAATACTTTTTCATATTGACCAGTCACCACAAATGCTCTTCTCTCACCATTCGTATTGGTGTCTGCTCTAAATTTCATATCACCAAATAATCCTAATGGATAAGTTTTAGATACACTTGGTTTTCCTTTGAAAGGGTTCAACCAACCTAAGAAAGCTACCTCATTTCCTTCTGCCATTACGGTCACTTGATCATCATGGAAATTTAAGAAACCATCCATTGTTTTTGTTCTTCCTGACAATACATCTCCGGCAATGATTCTGGTATTCTCCCCTTCTATCTGTCCTTTCAAAAGGTCTTCTATTTTTGCACCGATGTAAGTCTCTACATATCTTGGCTTTCCTAATTCAGCTCCTGTCAATGCGATTGTTCTTTTTGCATTGTATTGTCCGATTAAGAAAAGGTCTCCGATTGTTAACACATCTTGCACGCTTAGGGTCCATACTTTTGAGGAAGGTGCGATTGGGTCGATATGGTGAATTTGTACACCAACATTTCCGATAGGATGCTGACCTGTGAACCAATGTTTTTTTACATTTTTCGCTTCTTTGTAAACTGGCGAAACGTAAGGATTTTTTGGTCCCACTCTTCCATCCATTCCAAGATGCACGTTACCTAGTGTCAACTTTGTCAGCACATCCAATCCACGTTGGAATGCTTCTCCATTTCCATCAATAATGAAATCTAAATCTGGTGCCAAAGGAGCTGTATCAAAAGTTGAAATGAATATATTTTCTGGTACATCAGTAATACCTGGAGTTACACCAAAAGGACGTTGTGTGAAATGTATCCAAGCTCCACTATCTAACAAGAAGTTTACCAATTCTTTTCTTGTGCAGCTTTCGTAATTCGGTACATTATAAGAACGGAATTTTTGTTCTTTGTCCGCCAAGATGACGACTTCCGTAATGGCACGTTTTGCTCCTCTATTTACAGCGATTACTTCTCCACTAACTGGTGCAACATATTTTACATCCGGATTCTTCTTGTCAAAAAATAAATGATCACCCGCTTTTACTTCGTCTCCTACTTCTACTACTACTTTTGGAATTGGAGAAATTCCCTTGAAGTTGGGTGGTTGAACTGCAAAAGTATTGACTTGAATATCGTCTGCGATTATATTTTCTGCAATCCCCTGTATTGGAATGTCAAAACCTTGTTTAAGATCATGTGTTTTGCCTTCGTCATCTGGTAATGCACCTTCCACAAAATCTCCTGAAGTGTTGTCTGCAACTTTGGGAAATATTGAATAATTGGATCCATCTTCATCTACTCCCATTCTTTTGGCTTGCAACATTAGCAAGTTGTCAGATACGAAAACAATTACTGCTAGGAATAATAATGCAGCAATGGCAACAATTCCATATGTCAAGTAACTAGAAGAGTTTCCAACTCCGCTTTGAGCAGATGCTGAAATCGTGAAAAGTAGAATAAAAAGTATCGTGAAAAGCGATGAAAATCTACGTTTTATCATGCTAAAATTGATTAATTGAAGTGTTCGATTTTGGCTTAAAAATGTGCCTTTCCTAAAATCTCGGCAAAGATAGTAACTCTTTAATATAAAACCATCAGTGTCAACAGCTTATTTAATAACAGTTTTTATTTAGATTTATTCTAAACAAAAGTGTAACTTACTGAATTTCAGTATTATCTGTATTACGTGAATTTTATAATTATGTTGTGGTGATGGTTAGGTGGAGGCTTTCGCTCCTTTGGAGCTTTTTAGACCATTATTTAACGAAAATGGGGCGATACCCCATGTTTTGTGATTTAAGCCCTTTGGGCTGTGGGCCATGTCGTAGTAGACAAGGAGTAATTGAGGAGGACCAATTGAGGATACGTACACCTAACAGGTTTTAAAAACCTGTTAGGTGTTGCTCAACTGAAAACATCCAATCTTATTACTGTCGCCTAGGTTCGGTGGAGGCTTTCGCTCCTTTGGAGCTTTTTAGACCATTATTTAACGAAAATGGGGCGATACCGGCGATACTCCATATTTTGTGATTTAAGCCCTTTGGGCTTTGGAACGCCAAAGACTTTCGCTCCTTTGGAGCTTTTTTAGACCATTATTTAAGGAACATGGGGCGATACCCCATGTTTTGTGATTTAAGCCCTTTGGGCTGTGGGCCGTGTCGTTGTAGACAAGGAGTATTTGAGGTAGGGCAATTGACTTATTTCAACTCCACCATGCATGATATGTACACCTACCAGGTTTTGAAAACCTGGTAGGTGTTACACAACGGAAAACATCCAATCTTCTTACTTTCGCCGAGGTTCGGTGAAGGCTCGCTCCGTTGGAGCTTTGATTCCTTGTTTGGAATACATGGGGCGATACCCCATGTTTTGTGATTTAAGCCCTTTGGGCTTTGGGCCGTGTCGTTGTAGACAAGGAATATTTGAGGTAGGGCAATTGACTTATTTCAACTCCACCATGCATGATATGTACACCTACCAGGTTTTGAAAACCTGGTAGGTGTTACACAAAGGAAAACATCCAATATTCTTACAAGCGCCAAAGGTGCGACAGCATAAAATATCCAGATTTATACTTATAGACTTTTTGATTTCCTCCAATTGATCCAACCAAAGATCGCAATGACTGTATAGATAATCATCAGGACACCGAATAATAAAGCACCTCTTGAGAAGTACAAATAAGCATAAATGATATCCACCACTATCCAGTAAATCCAATTGTCAATCTTTTTATGGATTGTCATGAACGTGGCTGCGATAGAAAAGACGGTCGTAATGGAGTCGAGATAAGTCGCTGCTGCTTGTGTGTAGGTTGCTAAGAAATATCCTACCAGTGCACTCAAGCCTATTCCTCCAATTATGATTTGCACATGTTGATTGTTAGACAACTTAGTGACAGAAAGGTAATTTTCTTTTTCATCTTTGGAGAATTGCCATTTATAAATTCCATAGAAACCCATCACAACATAAAACATTTGCAACAATGCATCTACATAAAGGTCGTAATGAAAATAGGAAGCATACCCCCAACTAGCCGTACTGATAATTCCGAATATCCAACAGGCATTTTTTTCTTTGGCTGCGAGTAGTACATAGATGAGACCGGTGACGACAGCTAGCCATTCTATTGGGGTTTGGGCTTGTAGTTGGTTAAGGAGTTCTTGCATTTCTGTTTCCGTTGTCCGTTTTCCGTTCGCATAGCTTCGCTCGCATTCCTTTTTCCGTTTTGACCGTTAGGACGTTCACTTGCGTAATAACGGTCAAAACGGACAACGGAAAAGGTGGCTTTAGCTCACGACGGAAAACGGACAGGAGCTAATCAATAATATTCGCCTTATACCGAACTTCATAAACAATCGGATAACCAGAAGGTGGGTCGGTATTCTTCAGAATGATTGTGATATCTTTATCAACTTCTCCTGTTTCTGTGGTGGTATCGAAGACTGCTTTGATAGTAGCAGACTCACCTGGTTGAATTGGCTTGGTCTTGTTATAATCTAACGTTGTACAATCACATGCGGTGATGATATCAATTTCTGCAGCGGTATCTCCTTCGTTGATATACTTGAAGATGTGTGTTACTTTATCTCCATTTTTCAGTGTACCAAAGTCGTGCATTTCTGTTTCGAAAACCAAATGCGGTCTTCCTTTTGTCTTTGGATCCGGCTGCTTTGCTTTTGGTGTACTTTGAGCAGAATTAGGGATAGGAGCAGGTGAAGGATTAGAACCTCCTCCACCTGTGCTAATTATTTTTTTTTTAATCGTTTTTTCTTAATAGAAATACTTGTTGGTCCAGAAATAATCTTGAACTCTGTACGACGATTGAAACGGTGTTCATCATCTTCACACTTCACACCATTCGAACAGTGATTTCTAATTTGTGCTTCACCATAACCTACTGCTTTGATTCTTGGGTCAGAAACTCCTTTTGCGACCAACCAATTTTTAGCAGAGTTGGCACGTCTTTGAGAAAGTTTTTGGTTGTAACTATCATTACCACGCGCATCTGTATGTGATGACAATTCAATTACCATATCAGGATATCTTCCCATTAATTCCAAAATAGTATTTAAGTCTTGTTCTGCTTCTATCAAAATTTTATCATCATCAAAATCATAAAAGATGTTTTCCAATACGATTGGTTGATTGGTGACTATTTCTTCATACTCATCTTTTACCGGTGGTGGCGGAGGTGGTGGTGGCGGAGGAATAAACATCAAGTTCAATTTCTTAGCAATTGATTCTGAAGTTACTTTCCCTACCGTATTGAAACTTGCAATTGCATCTTGATAACCTGGTTTCGAAGCTATCACTTCATATGCACGATCAGCACGTAATGGGAATGCAAAATCATTTCCATTGCCATTGGTCTTATCATCAACAACTGATTTTGCACCATCTACTATTTCGAAGAGCGCTACTTTTGCACCTGTTAATGCTTTGCCCCCTGAGAATGTTGTAGCAGCTAGATCTAAAACAATTTCTGGAATCGTAACCGTGTATATATCGTTACAACAAGTTTTTCCTTTTAGAGATTTGAAATCTTTATTAGGTCTGTTGGACGTAAGGAATCCGTTGGCTCCTTTTTCATCGATTGTGAAATATAAATCATCTAAAGATGAATTGAATCCTTTACCCATATTTTCTGGAGCGCTCCAACTAGAACCATTCCATTCAGAAGAGAAGATATCGAAACCACCCATTCCTGGATGCCCTTCGGAACTGAAGTATAATTTTCCATCTACATAATAGGGTGTCTCATCATCGCTGGCTGTATTAATGGTGTTTCCTAAATTAACTGGTTCGCCGAAAATTCCTTCTCCTTTATTGGTTGCATAGTAAACATCGAAACCACCAAAACCACCTGGACGATTTGAAACGAAGAAGATGACTTCTCCTCCATACAATTCTCCAACAACCGGTTGCTTACTGATATAGTCACCATTTACACCATTTAATTCATTGGCAGGTCCCCATTCTCCATCCACTTTATTGCTCATGAATAATTTACTCTCCGCTAAATTATTTCCTGATAATTTTTGTCTTGTAAAATATAAAGTCTGACCGTCAGGAGATGCACTGATATTTCCTACGTGGAATCCCGGACGGTTGATATTTTGATTTAGTTCAACTGGTTCTGACCAGCCATCACCTTGCTTTGCTGCAGAATAAGCTCTTGCCAAATGTGCTTCTCCAGATCTGGAAACTTCAACTACCTCATCTGACTTAATGGAAGTAAAGTACATTACTTCTGTTCCAACTGCAATTGGAGAATATTCTGAAGATTTAGAGTTTACATTTTTTCCTGCATGTTCAACAAATAGATCTTTACGTTCTTCCATTCCATTGACCATTTCCGCTCCTGCGATTTCATTTTGCGCCTTTGCTTTCATCGCATCATCATCACTTTCTCCAATAAATGCGTTGAATTCTGCAATCGCTTCTGGATATTTTCCATTCATTTTCAGTGCACGCGCATAGTTGAATCTTGCTTCTGGCAAGTAAGGATTCTTAGACTTTCTATAAGTTCTGGTGACTACACGTTCGTACCATTTTTCTGCTTTTGCATAATCCCGAATTTCATATTGCAACTTGGCGATCGTATAAGCCACTTCTGGATCACGTTCTTCTTTATATCCTTTTTCATACCACTCTAAAGCGTTGTAAACATCGCCTAGTTCCATTTGCTCTTCGGCAACTTCTATCATAATTGGACCAGTTACTCTATTTAAAGGTTGTGCCCAAATGGATGCACTGAATAAAAGTGCTGCAAAAAATATTATGTTTCTCTTGATCATCATTTATGATTTTGAGTAGATTTTAATAAAATGAATTTGTTGATAGCTATAACGTTATAATTTCGGACAAATTATAACCGGCTTCACAACTGGTTTCTTAAATATCTTGACGATGTAAGATAATCCGACTTCTATTGCACCGACCGTATTGGAGGCGGCTGTCAAGTCAGATAAATTGATATCATAGGCAGCTCCAAATCTAAAGTCTTTATAGTCCAACCCTAACAATACTTCTCCTGCATCTCCAAAACGATATCCCAATCCAAAATTCAGTGATACATCATTTTGTTTGTTTACCAAATAATGCAACAAAGCTTGCACATGAAATTCTTGAGCTGTTCTCATTCTCTGATATAAGAATCTTGGATTTAGCGTCAATTTATCACTCAATTGTGTATCATATTCTCCGTGTACTAAAAATCTTAGAGGAATTGAGTTGGTCGTATCCGAATCGGAATTAATGTACGTCGAATCCAAAGAATAATTCGGAGTCGTGATGTGTCTTACATTTACACCAAAGTTAATTCCTGATGTTTTGTTAATTCTTCCATCATACATTACTCCTGCGCTGAAATCATAGTAGGAGATATTATCTGCGATATTTTCTGTAGTAGAAACTATCTGACCGGTAGTAGCGAAATTATCAATGATTTGATCTTCGAAAAGTAAACCATTTCTGCTCATGTCCAGATTTTTATCAAGTCTTCTTTGATTGATACCCCCTTGAATTCCAAAAGAAAAAATCCTTGTTCTTTTTTTATCCAATGATCGGTGGTAGGCTGCGGACAACATTGCATTTGTGTTGTTAAGTTTTCCACGACCTGCTTGATCATTCAAAACTCTTACTCCTAATCCAATCCAATCTTTGGTTTTCTTACCAAATCCTTTCATGATCGGCGCATCTATATAAACTGCAGGAGTTCGGTAAGCACCAGAAAGGAAGCTAAACCATTGATCTCTGTAGATACCACCAATACGAAAAGTACCTTCGAATTTACCAGTGTGTGATGGATTTAAGTCCAACGGTGACATCGTGTAGTGGGTAAAGTGAATATCCTGTGCTTCAGAAGTAAATGTGCAAAAGATGCTTAGTTGAAGTATCAGAATGAGTCTAAATATTTTCATATTGAGCTTTCGTTTTATTTTTTACTGCTTATCGATTTATTATCACAATTGCCATTTGTATTTGGAAAATCACCTCGGATTCCCTCAAATCCAATTCAACATTGAAATATTAAATGGAATTAAAGACGAAAGATAGGTTTTTTATTAAATATTGCTTTAATCTCATTGCCATAAATATGTTGTGTGCTAGGCATTTATGTGGTAGGATTTAGGTAAAAATTGATTTTTTGGGTTGAATTGGGGAATTATTCTCAAATCCTACTTCTCAAACCTGTTAGGTTTTTGGTCTAGCTTAGCGATAATTTCAGCTACCTCTTGTTGTTTCATGCATTTGAAATGCCCCTTCGGACAAAATCCACGACCCAATTTAGAGCAAGGTCTACATGATAGATTCGTCACTTCCATAGTTGTATTGAGATTTGGATTATTGGAACCATAATAAGGAAAGAAACCAAATTTAGGAATCGTATTTCCCCAGACAGAAATTAGCTCTTTTTGAAAAGCAGTCGCGATATGCATCATGCCTGTATCATGTGATATGACTTTTGAGGCTTGCTGAATAATCGATGCCGATTGATGAATTGATAATTTTCCTGCAGCATTGATAACATGACTACCTGACGAGGTTTTAATTTTGTCTCCATTTTGTTGATCACCAGGTCCACCTAACAATATGACGGGAATTTTTATTTTCTGACAAATTTCAATCAATTTATCATTCGGTAATTTTTTGGTAGCATGTGCCGCTCCGATTGCGATGGAGATGTATTGATTTCCAAATGAAGTGGTGACTCCATTTTCTTTTAAGAAAGTAGCGATATCAATTTTTTCTTCTTTTGGAATAAAGTAATTCAAACCCAATCCATCATCTTTTACATGGATACTACGAAGTGCTGAAAAATATCGGTCTACTAAATGCGTATCTGGTAATCGATCTTTTTTAAATCGAACCATCAACCATTTTTCAAAATTAATTTTATCAAAAGCAATCACACGTGTACCTAATGCTCGCTTAACTCTCCATGACCGAATATTCTTATGAAGATCTAAAATCAAATCATAATCTTCATTTTTTAGATGCGGTAAGATTGGGGAAATATCAGATGTAATTGAGTAAACTTTATCTATAAACGGATTTGATATAACAATAGATTTATAACTATCCTTAGTCAAATAATGTACTTCTGCATTGAGCTGTTTTTTGATACAACGCACGATAGGAGTCGTCAACACCACATCCCCAATAGATGAGAATCGAATGATCAACACTTTTTTGATGGGTGTTTTTCTTTCTGCTTTTAGAAGTAGGAGTGGTAAGGCGGTGCCTTGCATGGTGCTTTTTTGTGTGTTATTTTTGTTACTTTATGTACCCATTGAATTTTTACATCTCCAAAAGTAATGATTTAGTTGTATTATGAATTGAATAAATCGAAAACACACCTAATATGAGAATTTTAATATTGATTTGCTTTTTTCCTATCTATTTGATGGCGCAAGAGGATCTTAAAATAAACTGGTCTGAAAAGATGATTGAAAACTCTATTTTCAAAGATGTCATTGAATTTCAAGGTCATTATTATTTGCTAAGAAACCACAATTCAGGGGCAGTCATCCAAAATAAAGATAAAACTTCAATTAGAAAATTTGATCAAAATCTTAAACTACTTCAAGAAGAGAAATTTAATACGATCGTAAATGGTAAAAAAAGTGTTGCATTCCAGCTGTTGAAAACTAAAGAAAAGCTATTGTTAGTAAGTATTGCAAATACTCAGAATGAGCAGGTGCTCTCCATTAGTGAAATAAATAGTGATCTGTCAATATCTGATGGTTCAATAATTTCTTTAAAGATTGATGGTGCTCATTCAATTTTTAAAAAAGGAAGAAGGTATTTCATCAACCAATCTAATAACAATTTATTTACATCTATTTGTATCCATCAACAATCAAGATCAGACACAAATTCTAAATACCAATTTATCCTTTTTGATGAAACAATGAAAAAGGTTCGGGAAGGAACTTTTGAAATCCCAGATTCAAAAAGTAAAAGGATTTTGAAGCAAGTAGCTGTTAGCAACACTGGGGATATTGCAGGTGTATCTTTGAGAAAATTTCAATCTGTAAAAAGAAAAGTGTATGCATGGAAATATCATTATGCTACCGACCAATCAATTGTCGAAGAAATAAAACAAGAATCAGACAAAACTATAGTAGACATTTCTATTGGAATCCGTGGTGATGAATTTTTAATAAGTGGCGGGTATTCTAACAACCCAGATAAAGAATATCCTTCAAAAATCCGCGGTGTTTTTTCAACTATTTTGAATGTAAAAACTCAAATTATACCGAATATAATTTACACTCCTTTAACACCTAAAGTATTACATACTTGCATGTCTCCAAATAATCAAAAGAGAGCAACAAAAAAAGGAAAGGTTAAGGAATTTCTAGGCTTTGTTTTGGGAGATACATTTCTTTGGAAAGATGATTTTATCATTATTCAAGGTGAAGGACATTCCAGCGTTCATAGACAAGGCGAAGGCACTACCAATTACCACAATTGTGGCATGGTCATCTGCCTAAATAGAGCTGGTGAGCTTGTTTGGGAGATACCAGTAATCAAGAGACATGAAAGAGAAAATTATTATGCAATTCATGGACAGAAAGTAATTGTGACACCAAAAGAAATACTGGTGATATTCAATAATTTTAGAGGTGAAGTATTTGGCCAGAAACCTTTATTCCCAATTGCAGAATCCAGTTTAATTACAAGAATTGATGAGGATGGAAATGCCAATACCAAAGTGTTTGCCCAAAAATATGTATACAGTGTTTTGGCATGTCCTAAATGGATAAAGCAAATTAATGATGAACAAATATTTATTTATGGATCAGGATTGTTCCCGACTAGACTGGGTATTCTGAATATAAAATAATTATTGTAACAATTTGATTGCAGAAACTTTTTTTTGGGAATTTATTATGCAGCAATTGAAGTCGCCTAATACAGATTGTATTATATAATCGCGCTGGCTTGTACTACAAAAGGGCTTGCAAATTATATGGAGGAAAAATTTATTGAGATTAAGGCGAAAAACGTAAACATAGCCTTAGTTACGGTAAGCCTGCCTGACTGCGCCAAGCAGACAGGGCTTTTCAAGGCAGATATCGATAAATTTTTCTCATAGATAACCGCCATTTTGGGGTTCAATCTGTATATTATGCCATTAAAAGATGATAGTTACATAAGCAACAAAAAAATCCTGAGTTGATTCATCTCGACTCAGGATTTTTATTTATTAAGAAATAGGACTTCTAATACTTCACCACTTTCTGTGCAATCATCTGATCACCTGATGTTAGGCGAACGATGTAAGTACCGGCTGCGAATTCTTTTAGTGAAATATTGACCACATTTCTTCCAACATTAGTTGTTAATGTATTGTTGTAAATTTGCTTTCCAAAGACATCGATCACTTCAATTTGTGCATCTTTTGCGTCTTCCATTGCAAACTCAATAGTCAATTCATTTGGTGTTGGATTTGGAAAAATACTGAAGTCGATCATTTCTATGAAAGGTGTTTCTGTATCCACCATCAAGTCTCTTTCTCCAATTGAAAACCAGACACCCCATTTTCCGCCAGGGATTAATACTTGTGCCGTACCATCAACACCATTGATTTTATCGCTTTGTAAGTCCACTACTCCTAACACATCATCTCCATTACTATCCGAAGCATCGAAAACCACCTTGTTGTCATTGCTGGAAAAATTTGGATATCCTAATTGACCATTTTGAAAAATGACACCAGTCGCACCTGTCTCCAGATTCGCTCCTACAATATCAACCGTCCCTTCATTATTATCAATGTAATCGAAAGCGATAATGTACGGTGAATTTTTAGAGTAGGTTGCATTTCCTACACTCACTCCTTCTGGAAGTCCAGCATATAATTTTGAAATATCATTTAATCCATCCGTGAAATTATTGGCAGCAGGATTCCACACTTGGATAAAACTTACATCCCACCATTCAATATCACTTCCATCGTTACCTGTAATTTTATTGTTGGCATCATACATAATCTCAACACCATTGAAGTCAAACTCCATTGCATCTGGGAATAAAACATCTCCTGTTGAAATTCCTTCAGTAAAAGTTGGGTTGTACAATTCAAAGTCAGACCAAGCTGACACGCCAAAATCGAATACAGAAATATAATTATCACTTCCATTATTATATAATTCTTCTAAAGCAGCGATACGACTTCCATCTTTTGCAATAATTACATTTCTCCAAATCGGGTCTTCTTGAATGGCATATTCATCTACCATACCATTGTCCCAATCTATAGAAATAGCATATAACTTTTTATCCGCTCCTACGAATACAAAAGCACTTCCATCATCCGTAATACTTGGCTTACTTAGGATATCTGAACTTGTCAATGGATTTCCATTTGGGGTTAAGCTTCCATCAGGACTTGCTAAATAAATTGCTCCCAATCCAGCATCTGTTAACAAGATGTAGTCTTCACCAGGATTGGTTTCGATATCTTCTTCATAGTTGTTACTTGCACCTGCTCCAATTCCTACTCCACTAAATGCATTGGCTACTGAATTTTGTTCAGCAGAACTAGCACCATGCAAATCAGCCGCCGCTTGAAGCACGGCATTTCTGCAATCAATAAATTGAGAAGAGGCAGTCAAGTAATTGACCAAAGCACGATAAAAAATCTGCTCTGCTTTGTATTTTCCTATCGCATTGGCTACTAAGTAGTACGCTTTGTTAGGAATTCCACTATTAATATGTACACCACCATTGTCTTGACTTCCTGTATACATTTCATTGACATGATCAGGCTGCCATCCTGGATCACCTAATTGTGTCCCACCATTGTGCGGATTCGACATATCGCGAATAGCTCCATTTGGGAAAATATTTGGATTTGAGACGTCCTCTCCTATTTTCCAATTAGAACGATCGATCATCGCTCCGAAAATATCTGCAAAGGATTCATTCAATGCACCTGATTGACCTTGATATTCTAAATTTGCAGTTCCTTGAACGACACCATGTGCCATTTCGTGTCCTGCAACATCCAAAGATTTTGGTAGTGGAGATGTGAATGCTTGGTTTCCATTTCCATAAAACATGGCAGCTCCGTTCCAGAATGCATTGTCCATGTCAGATCCATTTTCATCCGCGACATTAATCAATGAAATGATGTTTCCACCAGATCCATTGATAGAGTTTCTTCCAAAAGTATCTTCAAAATATTTATAGGCTAAACCTCCATTATGATGAGCAGAAACAGCGGTTGGATTGTTCCAACTATTATTTCCCGATTCAATGACATCGTAGTTGAAATTTGAATTACCTGGATAAGTATTCTGTGCATCTATTGTTACAATCATCCCAACTGGGTCAGATGGAACTTGAGATTGACCTGCATTATACATATTTCTAGAACCATCGAATAAGTAGTAGTCACCAGATTGCTCAAAAGTATTGATGGTGATATTGTCACCGTGAAGATCAATAGCATTGGCAGTAGTTGGTCCAAACATGAAATTATTTGCAACTGTTGGAATTGCTATCGATTCATTTACTTCAGTCGTATGATGTCCATTGCAAGTTGCATGATCATGTAAATCGTGATTGTGGAATTTACAGACATGTGTATACTTGTTAATGATTTCGCCAGAATTTGCATCCACGAAATATTCCCATCTGTCAATAATGTTGGAGAATATGGTGATGTGCCAAGCTAATTTTTCCTGACCAATGTTAAAGTCATTGTGGTAAATCACTAATTTAGCAGTCACCTGATCCATGTTCAACAAATCTGTTTCAGCAATCGATAAGTCTTTGACTTCAGGAAGATCAGCTCTTACCATAGATTCTGCCGCTGCAGCAGTCAATGCAGGTTCGACACTATCTATATTAGGTGTTGGATAATATCTTCCATTCAACAAATCTAATTTTTGACCTATCTTGTGTAGAATCACTTGACTTCCATGCACTTCGATACCATTGAAGTATTGTTGCATTTTGATGTGTTGCATTCCTAAATCATCCGTTGTGTTGTTGACAATTTGGAATTCATCAATAGGATTTTTGATTTGCATACTTGATTTGACTTCATTTAAGAAATCAAAAGCTTGTGCGTCCACACTTTTAGTTGCATTTAAATTTTTCAAATTACCTTTTATAAAAATTGGCAACCCATTTTCTTTATCAGAAATAATCTGAAGACCTGGATTTTTCAATTGAAGTGCAGGCATTGTTGTAAAATTCGCAATCGGAGTGGAACGTATAGGTTGAGCTTCCGCATTCAAGAAATTGGTGACAGGAGCCAATTCGAAATTTCGAGGCTCGCGCTTGGTCGTGTTATCTATCGTTTTGAATTGTGCAAATGCTTGCAGAGAAAAGCAGACGATAACTAGTGTTGTAATTATTTGCTTCATTATTTCGTATTTTTATTGTTATTTGGAAGCTCCTTTAATTCTCTAAAAAATTCTTTTATGTCTCCTGAGATGGGATCTTCCTTTTTCCCCCAAGTGACTTTATTGGTATGTTCTGTCGTTGTTACTTCAATGTAATGTGAGTAATTATCCGGTTGTTGATGATCCATTGTAGTCAAATTCAGCTCTTCACATTTTTCGAATAACGCTTTTGCTTTTCTTTTTGTGATTGGCTCCAATTCGATTAAATCTTGTCCTTGTTTTAATTTTTGAAATAGCTGACCATTTTTCAATAAGACATATTCAGTATAATAACCGCTAAAACCACCACCACTTCCATAAGTTATTTTCTCTTCTGGAATTTCATTGGTAGCGAATTTCTTAGTACAACATGAAAAAATCAGGCTAAATACGATTAACGTCAATACGTTTTTCATTAACAGGTGTTTGATTTTTGAAATAGTGTAAGATTCTGTAATGGGTAATCTTCTTTCTTACAACCTTTTACTTGTGAAGATAGCAGTTTCTTACTAGTTTAATACTTATTAAACGGAGGGAAATATGTATTTAAGTTAACGTAAAGTTATTTTTCACGTTGCATTAAATCATCAGATATTTTTTTTAGTAATATTTTACGGTCTGATGGAACTTGCACCTTTTCTAATGAGACCATTGCTTGCTGATAATAATCATCCATTAATTGAGTGGCCTCTTTTTGAATATCTAATTTTTGGAAGATAGATCGAACACTGTTAATTTTTTCAGCTTCCAGTATATCTGTATCATTGAAAAGGGATTGTAAATTTTGGGCAGTTTGCGTATCTGCTTTTTCAAAAGATCTGGCAACCAAGTAAGTTTTCTTGTTTTGTAAAATATCTCCACCTACTTTTTTCCCAAATTTTTCCGGGTCTCCAAAAGTGTCTAAAATATCATCTTGCAACTGAAATGCAATCCCTATTTTTCGACCAAAGTCATCTAGTAGTAATGCATCCGCTTCACTTGCTCCAACAATCACTGCCCCCATTTTCAACGCTCCACCCAAAAGTGCAGCAGTCTTCTTTTCAATCATGTCGATATACGATGGAATTGTGACGGTATCATGAGTTTCAAAATTTATATCATATTGCTGTCCTTCACAAACTTCAATAGCCACTTTGTTAAAAATATCAATTAATTGCAAAGCCACCGCTCCCTCATAAGATTGAATCAACTTATTATAACAATGTATTAACATCACATCGCCAGACAAAATTCCCGTATTGATATCATACTTTTTATGAACTGCTGGCTGACCTCTTCTCAGCGGCGCTTCATCCATAATATCATCATGTACTAAACTAAAATTGTGAAACAACTCTGCAACATAAGCAGCAGGAAGTGCGACATCGGTATCATCAGAGAAAATCTGTGCCCCAAGCAACGCTAACAAAGGCCGAATTCGCTTGCCTCCGAGATTCATGATATAGTTCACTGGCTCATACAACTCAATCGGCTGATTCCTAAATGTGTTAAGGTCAGCGTACTTTCGATAGGATTCTCTTAATTGGCTTAGTGTTTGCATTTTAAAAAGTTCTAATATGTATGCGCTGTTTTGGTCTTTTTGTGACGAGGTTAAAATATCAATTAAAATATGAATGTTTTGGTTTTATATTCCAAGAATTACATATATTTATTTGATTATCACTTAACTATAACAGATAATAAACTATAATATCCCATTAAATTTATTATCTATCTCACTTTGACTAAAATAATTAATGGAAACATTAACTCGAAGCTAAAAGTATTTTCGGGTTTTCCTTGGGTATACATTCAAATAAATTTATCAACACCGATAAATTTTTTATTCACCTAAAATTATTAACAAGTGAAAGTATTATTAGTTGAAGATAACCCAGGAGATGTAAGACTTACACAAGAAGCTTTCAAAGTTCAAGGCTCTGATATTGAGTTAAAGGTAGCCATGGATGGAATGGAAGCTTTGAAATTTTTAAAGAAGGAGGACGAATTTGTCAATGAAGAGACGCCGGATTTAATTCTCTTAGATTTAAATTTACCAAAAAGAGATGGTCGTGAAGTTTTAACCGTCATTAAAACGGATGAACATCTTCGTAGAATCCCTGTCGTGATTTTAACCACGAGTAATGCCGAGCAAGATATTTTGAAGAGTTATAATTTACATGTGAATTGTTACATCAACAAACCAGTAGATTTTGACACATTTGCGGATATCATTCAAAAGATTGATGAATTTTGGCTGAAGACCGCGATTTTACCTCCAAATTTTCAGGAGGCCTAATTTTTAGATTGAACCCCACATTGCACATTTTTTTTTATGAACAACTCGAATAAAGTAAACATTTTACTGATTGAAGATAATCCTGCGGATGTAGAATTATTAAAAATCAGCTTGAAAGATTCCTCTATCAAACATGAATTATTTCATGGAGACACCTTGTTTGAAGGAGTTGATATTGCCACCAATCAAGATATCCAATTGGTTCTACTCGATCTTACCTTACCGGATAGTAGTGGCTTCAAAACATTGACTTCTTTCCTTGAAAAAATTGAAAATATTCCGGTCGTTATCCTGACTGGTGTCAACAACGAAATTGTCGGAAACCAAGCCATCAAAGCTGGTGCACAAGACTTTTTGGTGAAAGGTCAATTTGATGGGAAATTACTGGGAAGAACCATCCGTTACTCGTTGCATCGCTTCAATTCTCAACTTAAGCTGGAAAATGCTCTGACCAATCTGGAATTGAGTAAAAAGAAATACATCGAAGCTCAAGAAATGGCTCATTTTGGAAATTGGGAAATGGATATCGTTTCTAACAAAATGAATTGGACCAATGAAGTTTTTAAAATTTTTGGTTTCCAATCTAACAGTCTGAGCCCTACCCTTTCTGATTATTTGGAGTATGTCCATAAAGATGACAAGGCTGAGGTCGAACAATTTTTTGAAAAAGCTGCTAAAGACGGAAAGCAACACCATATAGAGCACAAGATTATTGTTTCGGGACACATGATTCGCTATGTTGCATTGAGAGCAAAAGTTCGTTTTGAAGAGGTGACCGGAAAAACCGTGTTAGTTGGTGTCATTCAAGATATTTCGGAACGTAAAATATCGGAACAATTAATTCTCGAAAAAAATATTTCTCAGAAAGCTACGAAGATTAAGGAAGAAGCGATTTCTAATATGAATTTCCATATTCGAACACCACTTTCTTCCATCATGAATTTCACGTACTTAATCGAAAAAACAAGTGTCACCAATCAGCAATCTGAAATTATTGGAGGACTAAAAACTTCTGTTGATGATTTGTCCCTGATGGTGAATAACATGTTGAATTTTTCCGTGTTAGTTTCTGAGGAAATTAGCTTGGAAGAAGAGGAAGTGAAATTAGCAGACAACATTGAAAGCTTCCAAAAAGTGATTGCCATCAAAGCTGAAAATACTAAAACAGTTGCAACCTTTGATTTCAACAAGGAGCTTCCGGAAAAAGTAGTTTGTGATCCGAAGAAAATTCTACAACTACTTTACAATCTTTTTGATAGTGCATTTCTTTATTCAGACGATAAGACCAAGCTTCATTTTAGTACAACCTCAAAAGGAAAAGATGAAGATTTCAAACTTTGTTTTGAGTTAAAGACAACAGCTGAGATGGTTCCTAGTGTTAGTTTGGAAGAATTGAAAAAGTATAATAAACTAGTTGAATTTTTCTCCGTTGATGATCTCGAAGATGAAAAGAAATACGAATTAGGGATTGCTATTATTTTAAAATTGGTCAGTTCAATGAATGGTCAATTTGAAATTAACAATACGACTGAAGGAGTTCAATACAACGTAGAAATTCCAGTCACTCCTATCAAAAAACTTGTCCTCAAAAATGGAGAAGCACCTGAAGTACCTGTAAGAGTACTGTTGGTTGAGGACCATTTTCTAAACCAAATGGCCACCAAAAAAGTATTGACTTCCTGGTCTGAAAATATCTCCGTAGATATTGCTGAAAATGGGTTGATTGGTGTTGAGAAATTCAGAGAACATGGGTATGATATCATCATCATGGATATTCAAATGCCTGTCATGAATGGTATTGAAGCAACTGAAAAGATAAGAGAAAATAGTCAAGTGCCTATTATTGCATTGACTGCGAACTCTACCAAACAAGAACAACAAAAATGCTACAACGCTGGTGCAAATGAATATTTGACAAAGCCATTTAAGCCACAAGAATTATACTCACAAATTATGTCCTTGCTGGTAGCAGTTGAAAATTAAACCGATGTAAACAATCATTTTGTTAATTAAAGCCTTGGAGTCTTTCACTTCAAGGCTTTTTTTGTGTTACAAGGTGTCAACAACTAGTCATCTAATACAAATAATACTCTATAATTGCGGATATCTATGAGAAAATTTTACTGATATCTGCGTTGGAAAGCCCTGTCTGCTTGGCGCAGTCAGGCAGGCTCGCCGTAACTAAGGCTATGTCTGCGTTTTCCGCCTTAATC
>CALFWW010000100.1 GCA_937928575.1 uncultured Saprospiraceae bacterium
TGCGGATATATTTGGAAGGAAAATTTTTCGAGATCAAGGCAGAAAACGTAAACATAGCCTTAGTTACGGTGAGCCTGCCTGACTGCGCCAAGCAGACAGGGCTTTTCAACGCAGATATCGATAAATTTTTCTCATAGATAACCGCCATTTTGGGGTTCAATCTGTATTATGCATGTCTCATAGCATCAAACCATAAAATAAATTTCAGATAATAAATGCAACAATGTTGCGTTTATTATCTATATTTGTCAAAATCAAAAAATCAATCATTATGTCTAAACAGTATTTATGGGTCACATTTTTATTTGTAGCCATCTTCACTTTTAATTCATGTAAAAAGGATGATCCAGTAATTGTTGATCCACCTGAATTAATCACTAGCTTAAATTATACCTTGACTCCATCGGGTGGGGGGGATGCGATAACTTTAACTTTTCAAGATTTAGATGGAGATGGAGGAAACGATCCAATTATTTATGGCGGTACACTTGCTGTAAATGAAATCTATACCGGTAGCTTGGAATTATTAAATGAGTCGGTTACTCCTTCAGAAGATATTACAGAAGAAATTGAAGAAGACGATGAAGACCACCAATTCTTTTTTCAGACGGATGTTACGGGTCTTTCTGTAACTTATAATGATCAAGATGCAGATGGCAATCCAGTTGGGTTGGCGAGCACCGTATCTACAGGTATAGCTGCCTCAGGTATGTTGACCGTTATTCTTCGCCACCAACCAGACAAAGAAGCAAACGGTGTGTCAGATGGATCAATCGACCTAGCGGGTGGGGAAACAGATATTGAAGTACAGTTCCCAATTAATGTTCAATAAAAAATTAAACTTAATTTTCCTTGCCTTTTTTGCTTTGCTAAATTGTAAAGCACAAGAATGTAACATTGCAATTACAGGTACTGTGATTGATGAAGCATCGCAGTCTCCACTGTCTTATGTAAATATTTTTATTCAAGAAACACAGACAGGGACGACTACAGATGATGATGGCCAATTTGCATTCGATGATATTTGTGAGGGGCATTATCATTTTATTGTTTCTCACATTGGTTGTGCAGATGAAAAATTTCACTTTGATATTTTTCAGGATACAACCATCAACATCGGATTGTCACACACACCTACCTCATTAGGGACTGTTGTGATTGCCGGTCAACAAAATGATTTTGACAATCAAGCGAATTTGACGGTCAAAAGAAATATTATTGAAGACAATAGTAATCAAAATTTATCAGGGATGCTCGAAAATGAAACGGGTATCCACCTGCTAAAAAATGGAAATGGTATCTCTAAACCAATTGTCCATGGTCTATATGGCAATCGATTGATGGTCTTGAATAATGGCGTCCTTCAAAGCGGTCAGCAATGGGGAAATGATCACAGTCCTGAAATCGACCCATTTTCTTCTGATAAAATAACTGTTTTAAAAGGCGCAAGTGTAATAGAATACGGAGGTGGTAATCTCGGGAGCGCTATTCTAACAGCACCTAAACGAATCGAGCGGGAACCACACCTTCATGGTCAAATTAATTATATTTTTGAAACCAATGGATTTGGACATACAGTGAATTCAAGGTTGCAAAAGTACACCCCATTTTTAGCCTGGAGAGTCAATGGTACTTTTAAGAAGTATGGAGATAAAAAAACAGCTAATTATTTTCTGAACAATACTGGATTGGAAGAATACAATTTGTCATTACAATTAGAAAAAAATTGGAATGATCGATTGTTTCTGGATTTCTATGCCAGCACTTTTAATACCCGTCTTGGAGTGTTGAGAGGTTCTCATATTGGAAATTTGACAGATTTGGAACAAGCACTCAACAATGAAGTTCCGTTTTTTACAGAGTCGAATTTTAGTTATAATTTAGAAGCTCCCAAGCAACATGTATCTCATCATTTTGTAAAGGCAAAAACAAAATATTTCATTTCGGATCAACAAATATTAGAAATTATAGTAGCAGGGCAGTTAAATGATCGGAAGGAATTTGACATTCGTAGAACGGAACGGAAAGATATTCCAGCATTGAGTCTAAAGCAATACACCTTTAATTCTGACATCAAATACAGTCACACTTTTGGTGATTACTGGAAATTTAAAATAGGAAATCAAAACATCATTACGGACAATACCAATAATCCGGAAACAGGAATTCTGCCATTAATACCTGACTACCGTTCATGGAAAAGCGGTTTTTTTAGTACCCTTTCATTTGATAAAAATAAGTCGTCCTTAAATTTGGGTCTGCGATATGATTATGAACAGCAAACGGTCTTGAAAATAAGTAATGCGTTACCAAGAGAGATTGTAAGATTTGAAAATAAATTTCATAATGTAAGTGGATTGTTTAGTTATAAAATAAAAATCGCAGAAACTCAATCCATCGGTTGGAATATTGGATATGCCATGCGAAATCCTGCTGTCAACGAATTATATAGTAATGGACTCCACCAAGGCGTTAGTGGTATCGAAGAAGGCGATGCGGAATTAGCGGTCGAGAAAGCAATGAAAAATACTTTGGAGTATAAGTGGATACCTAGTTCCAATTTTGCATTTAATGTGTTAGCATATCACCAGTATTTCAACGACTATATTTATTTGAATCCGCAAGATGAAGTTAGACTGACGATTCGTGGTGCTTTCCCGGTTTTTAAATATGAGCAAACAGATGCGACCATTTACGGATTGGATATTTCAACGCAGTTTACCGTCAACCATTCTATTTTGGGATTGTTGAGATATAGTTACCTAAAAGGGGAGGATGTAGAAAATGAAGTACCATTGATTTTTATGCCACCCAATAGTTTTTTTGGAAGTCTCACTTATCGAGCACCGAAGTCCATTAAATTGACTAAGAAATTGAAAATGGAAGATTTTGAAATAGAGTTATCCAATAGATTGGTATTTGAACAAAAAAACATTTTAGAAGGACAGGATTTTGTGCTACCGCCATCTTCCTACAATTTGGTTGGCTTAAAATTTTCTAACAATCTAATTTTGCCTAGTTATAAAATAAGGTCGTTTATCAAAGCGGACAATTTGCTAAATGTAAGATACCGCGACTATCTGAACAGACAACGATATTTTGCAGATGATATAGGATTAAGTATAACAGTCGGCATTAACGTTAAATTTTAAATTATGGATATCCAATATTTTAAAGACTTGCTTCATGAAAGAGCTTTGAAGGCTACGAATTCACGGCTCAATTTATTGACGACCATGCTAGCTTATAAATCCGCTATGCCTTATTCAGCTATCCAGGAATCCATGAAATCAGTTGATCGAGTGACTTTGTATCGTACATTGGAAAGTCTAAAACAATCGGGGATCATCCATAAAGCCTACCAGGAAAATAATGAAACGTATTATGCAATTTGTGGTAAAAAATGCGGTCACCAACAACACTCACACGATCACATTCATTTTAAATGTCTGAAATGTGAATTGGTAACGTGTGAGCAAACAACCACCGATATTAAAATATCTATTCCTGAATTTGTAATCAATACAACTTCTATCTACTTAGAGGGGATTTGTAAATTGTGTAAGGATTAGTAAACGAATCTTAAAAGGAAAGGGTGTTCAAAATGCTGAATGATTTTGATCAAGCCCATTTTGGGTACTTACAAATCATCTTTCAACCGCTCCAATAAATCCTTCTCCTTACTCGACAAACTATCAATTCCTGATTTCCGGATTTTATCCAACAACTCATTCAAACTCATTTCTTTGTCTCGACGAATTTGTCCTTTGGTTGGTTTTTCTTTTTTATCAAAACCCCAGTAGGATTCAATCATCATGACTTCGGGTTTTTTGACAATTAGCACCAAGAAAGCTAGTGTGGGGATGAGGATCAGTAAAACAATCCACCAATTGGTTTTGAGAATACTAGGTTGTAGAAGCACTGTTAATAAAACGCCAATTGCGGCACCACCCAAGTGCGCATCATGACCGATATTGTCTTTTTGTCTTTTAGCGCCCAAAATGGAAATAACAACAAATATCAAAGCCAGAACCCATGCAGTAGCTTTGAGTTCAAAAACAACCAGGTCTATTTTTTCTGTCGGAAATAAAACGATGGAGGAAAGAATAATCCCACTAACAGCACCAGAAGCGCCAAGTGCTTTGTAATCCCCATGATTTCTATGGATATAAAGTGCGAGCAAATGTCCACCAATCAAGGAGCCGAAATAAATAATGAGATATTTGGGTATCCCCATCAAATATTCAACCGAAAGGCTGAATGCTAATAACGCACCCATATTAAAAACAAAATGAAACCAATTCGCGTGGAGAAAACCAGAAGAAATGAGTCGATCAAACTGCCGATCAATCAAAATTTTATCTACATCAAAGAGATGTCGCTCTTTGTATTTTTCATCGGAGAATCCTTTGTAAGTGACAAGTCCAGTGACTAGAAGGATGATTGTACCGATGATGCTGTTCATTGAAAGGTTTTGATGCGTTGGTAAGAATGCAGCCAAATAAAATAGCTGGTTGATAGCTAAAAGAAAGTAAAGATGAGAATAAGTGCCATCACAATTGCAGCGAATACCATTACAATAATCAGTTGTGTATTGTTGCGATATTTAGAATAAATCAGTTCTATCACTTCTCGCCATTCCAATCCTCTAACAATATTCTCGCGGCCTAACAACATATATTTTGGAAACCCCTTTCTGATTTGATCTCCATGTTTTTTCAGGATAAAGAAGTCTTTGTTCATAAAAGCGACATCGAAAAGTTCACTGGTAATCACTGCACCACCAACTTGTTTTTCCAAAATCAATGTATTGGAATCGGAAAGGAAATTCCAAACGCCTTTACTGATATTCCCATCAATAGAAATAAGGTATTCATTTTCATCTCTGAAGATATGTAAAACAGATTCATGAAAATCATCACGGTCATTAATTTCCAACCATCGGGTATCCAAGTAATGTTCTCGCTCTCGCAAGTCTTCTCCCCAGGGTCTTACTTTGGGAACTACTTCATCAAGATATTGATCTAGCGTTTCGCGATCGGGTAAATCAAGGTTAATCGGATTCTTCTTGACGATGTTCGTGATATCTAATTCCATAGTTGTTCTTCTAGTTCGAATATAAAAATAAGTACTACTTCTTAGATAACGTCATATTAGACGGAATATTTATGTGTGGCTTAATTAGAAAAGGTGAAATGTTAAAGTAGGAAGGCTGTTCTTTGATTGAAACTAAAGCCTAATATCATCTATGAAAACATATTTTAAGGACCAATAGCTTATAATTGGCGATACATCAAGTAAGTATAAAATTAGTGTAGTAGGATTAATATAAGAAGAATTAAAAGGTTTTAGCTAAGTCCGAATTTCGTGTGAAGCTTGTTAAGTATATTATGGCAAGAAGCGATTGAGTCATGAGTTGAGAAAATAAAATCAGACCGATTGAATAATAAGTGTGATGGGCTATTTCTTAACTCGTTTTCCGAAATACTTAGGATTTACAATCAACAATCCGAAAGATTCACAACCATACTTTGTCTGCACAGCATGATGAGATCCATGTGCACGTAAGATGGCCCTTGAGTATTTATTATCCAATTGTTTGAACCACTTAAATCGACGGTGAATATATACATCGTGAATGAGGAAATAGATCATCCCATAAATAGAAATCCCAATTCCTACAAAAAGCAACCAAAAGTGCGCACTATTTAATCCAACTATATAACAAGTTGCACTCGGAATCGCGAATACTAAAAAGAATAAGTCATTTTTTTCAAAAAAACCATCCTTATGATGCGGCTGATGATGATCCTCATGCCAATTCCACAACAATCCATGCATGATATACTTATGCGCAAACCATGCTACAAATTCCATCGCCAATACAGCGCTGATGGTGACTAATATATAGAGTACTGTCGAATTCATTTTGTAATTATATTTTTTATCTAACAATTAGCTTTTGGAAGTTTCACATCCTCAAATTCTATGTGCCCCTATGTTTCTTTCGACTTCGCTCAACACAAACCTCATGTGATCTATGTGTTATACCCACGTTCTC
>CALFWW010000101.1 GCA_937928575.1 uncultured Saprospiraceae bacterium
CAAATATATCCGCACTTTTAGACTACAATTTGTATAACTCGGATAGGCCCTTCCTTTAAAAAAGGAAGGGGAGCACGTGAAGAGCACGTGAAGAAAACGTAAATATAATGTTTGGATTTTAATGTTTTAGCTCCGCATCCTCCCCGCGAATCCAGTGTCATTGAAATAAGGAATTTCGAAAGTTAAAATTTAGCGTAAACCAATTTTAATCAGAATAATAATAAATGAACCTCTTGTCATTCTGAGTGAAATCCCGAGAAAAACTCGGGATGGAATCGAAGAATTAAGAGGTTGGAAGGATTTTAAATTTCGACCGTGTGTCGGCTTAAGTGGGTGAGCTGCGGAGAAATCTGAGTACTCTGAACATAGATTTTAGTGTAAAATTGATTCAAGTAAATAGATTTCTCCACTAGCTCGATATCAATTACTCAAGGCACGGTGGATACTGCGAGTGTAGATTCAGAGTAGCTCCGCATCGTAGCTACAGCACCTCCTCCCGATCATATTCAATCGGAGGACGATAAGGCTGAAAAGGCATTTTCAAAATATTGGGAATACTCGTTACTTCTGCAGGATCCATGTGCGTATCGACTCCATATTTCAATTTTGCATTGTCAACTTTCATGTAGGTGCCAAATAAACGATCCCAGGTTGAAAAGATATTGCCGTAATTTGAATCAGAATAAGGTTGTCTGTAGTGATGGTGTACTCGATGCATATTTGGTGTGCAAATAATCCAAACCAAAATGTTATCCAGCCATATCGGAAAATTCATGTTAGAATGATTGAATTGGGTCAAAATAACCGAACAAGTTTGATACATAAAAACCATCCACATTGGTGCACCAACGATTAGCACTGCCAACAAGGTAAACACATATCTGAAAACGCTTTCTCCTGGATGATGTCGATTGGCAGAAGTGGTATCTACATGTTGGTCGGTATGATGGACGAGGTGGAATTTCCAGAGCACTTTTACTTTATGTTCAATCCAATGAATCGCATAAGCACCAATCAAATCCAATAACATTAAGCCTACAATTGCATATAACCAGCTAGGCAATGCAACCATATTGATGATTCCAAAGTTGTTGATAGTTACCCAATTCGCAGTGGCTAATAAAAGGAATGCCATAGGCAAATTAACCAAAACAGTCGTAAGGGTAAAAAAGATATTGGTACCAGTATGTTTTAATCGATTATTCTTAAATCTGAAAAATGGGATTGCACTTTCTATCATCAAGAAAAATGCTAAGCCACCAAATAAAAATATTGAACGATGCAACGTTGGCATATCTGTGAAATAATTGATGATCGTATCCATTGATGATGCTATTTGATTTGATGCCTAATTTAATAAAAAGGATTTGTAAATTTTAATGAAGTGATAAGTATAATCCATTAGCAACCTGTTTTATATACTTCGTCATAATCAAAAAAAAAAGCGTAAACTAATATGCAAAGAATGGAGTGGTATGGATATCATTCACATTTTCAATTGTCAAAAAGTAAACACCGCCCATCAAGGAATGTTTCAAATCAATCGTGTGTCTCTTTTCTCCAAATGGAAGAACAGGCACTACTTCGGTGTAGATTAATTGGCCAATTGAATTGTAAATCGAGAAGGTATAGTCATCTTCTTCTGGAGTTGTGAACTCAATCATCATAGTGGAAGTAACTGGATTTGGTGTGATGTTATCAATATTTAAAGCACCGGTTTCACCACTACAAAAAGCTTTTACTTCTTCAATACTATTGACGATATCTAAACGACCTCCTGTAAGTGTTTTGTCTTCTAGGTCGGGAAGTGGATGTACTCCATTTAAAATAATGTCTTTCATTGTCAACGCGGTATTGGCAGGGTTGAGGATTGCTTGTGTAGCTAGGTCAGTGCAAGGCATGCTATATAACAATGCAACTGCGCCTGTGACGTGCGGAGCTGCAGCGGAAGTGCCACCTAAGACACCATAGTTATCCGGTCGAGTGGTATAAGAATTTTTTCCTGGAGCTGCTAAATCGATTGACGTTGTTCCATAGCCACTTGAAACGCGCTGATCATCTTCATCAGTGTTGCTAACTGTGATCAAAAAATCACTTGGACAGGATGTTGGCATATCTCCATTTTCCTCTACGTTGATATTGCTATTGGAAGTGGAAGCAATATTGATGATGCCTTCCATGCCTAAGGAATCATAAGCTGCGCCCCAGATCTGAAAGTTGTCACAAAACTGAGAATTGATTCCAAAGGATGCATTGGTGCTAACAATAAACGCACCGGAAGCACCATTGGTTTGATTGTATTGTCTTCTTAGATTCAATGCATAATAATAACCTTCTACCACTTCAGACTCAAATTCTACATTGGTGATTGGTAATATTTTGACATTCCAATTCACTCCGGTTACACCGATTCCATTATCACCTTTCGCACCGACAATTCCAGTCACAGCGGTACCGTGAATTGAAGAAAAATGATTGTCATTTCCGGCTTGTACATTTAATCCTTTAAAGTCATCTGCATATCCATTGTCGTCATCATCGATTCCATTATTGGGAATTTCTAAATAATTTCTCCAGATATTTTCTGTCAAATCAGGATGGTCAACCTGGCAGCCATCATCTAACACTGCAACCACAATAGTGTCCCCATTGACCGTCAAGCCACCGGTTGAAATCTCCCATGCCTCTGGCGCACCAATCATATCCATGTGCCACTGATTACTGAAAAATGGATCATCCGGCATGGTTCTTAATACCACTCTGTGATTTTTCTGAACAAATTGCGTAAGTTTATTTTTTGATAATGCGTCGATTGCAATATCTAAAGCATCGGCAGGGACGACATCTAACACATAGATAGTGTGATGAATTTTCTTTTTGAGAAATAAGTCGTAATTATTTTTTTGAATAGAAGAAATGAGGATATCGATATCTTGATCTTTCTTTAATTGGATCAGAATTTCACCTTTCTTAAACTCGAGCTTGTTCTGGGCAAACGAATTCGAAGTAAAAAAAGTTATACAAATTAATAATCGTAATAATGTCCTCATGTTAGTTATTTTTGAGATACTTTGGCGGCTATTTATGCCAAAGTTCTTGTTGGAGTTGTTGTAAATAATGGGTCGTTTTTAACAATCTGTTTCCATACCATGAAAATAACTCACCATCCACCAATTTAACAATGGCATTTGGACAAGCTGTTTTCAATTCTTCGATATGTTTTTCTTTGAAAGGATAGGGCTCCGAGGAAAGAAAAATAGCATCGGGATTGACCGTTTTTAAATCTGCTATTTCGATTTCAGGATATCTTTTCAAATTTGAAAAACAATTCTCAAAACCACCTCTTTTCAGTATATCATCAATGAAAGTATCGCATGCAGCGACCATATAAGGTTTGCGCCATATGAAGTAGGCCACTTTCTTCGATTGATCAACTTTTTGATTTGAGGCTAAATTATCGAAATTCTTGCTCAATTGCACTCCTAATTTTTCAGAAAAGTCGCTTTTGCTAATGATTTTACCAATTGCATGAATCATATCAATGGCATCTGGTATCGTTTGAATATCACTGATCCAAACAGGAAATTGTGTTTGAAGTGATTCAATTTGATCTTTGTCATTTTCTTCTTTGTTCGCAACGATTAGGTCAGGTTTTAGTCGTTGGATTAAATCCAAGTTTAACTTTTTAGTACCGCCAACTTTAGTTTTCGATTTGAATTGGTGACTGGGATGAATACAAAATTTAGTGATGCCGACTATTTCTTCATCCAATCCCAAATGGAATAATAATTCCGTTTGGGATGGGACGACAGAGATAATTCTCTTGGGCGGGAAGGGGATGGTTATACTGTTTCCAAGTTGGTCTATAAATGTTTTTGTTGACATTATTTTTCCTTCTTAGCTCCTCCATACATTTTTTCACCAGCGAAAATAGAGACTCTTAATGTATTTTCTTTTGGAGGAACAGGACAACTATATCCGTCCGCATAAGCACACCATGGATTATAACATTTATTAAAATCGATGGTTACAAACTCAGTTTCAAAATCAGAAATATTCATATCCATATAACGACCACCTTCATAAGTCAGATCTTCTTTAGTTGTACCATCTTTAAAAGGAATAAATAAATGATCTTTATAGTCTTCGGATTCCATTAGCTTCAAACTTTGATACACGGATAATTCTTGGTTTTTTCCATCAAGACGGAAGTATAGTGTTCCATATTTTTGGTATTGCCTTACTTCACCGCTGTAAGTTGCCATATCGAATGGTTTCGGTTCTTTTTCCTTCAGAAAACGGCATTCGATGCGATACTTTTCGTTGGGTTTGAAAAATTTTATTTTTGCGACCTCTTTCTTTTCCTTTAATGGGGACCGTTCTTCTTCCAAAAACTTTGCCTTGTATTCATCTCTAAAATCTTTGATTTCAGATTTGAAATTTTGAGCATTTAAATTCAAACAAATTGAGGAAACGAAAAGTAAAACCAGTAAACGCATAATTATAATTTGTATTAAAAAGTTTGTAAATAGATATTCTAAAAAGTCATTAATTGGAGACTAAAGCAATTTTATAATTATCTGGACTAATTGCAATTCTTGAAATGTTATTCATTCCAAAATTTGAAAAATTAGCAATTTCCAACCAATCTTGATCTTTACCTGCTTTGTATTTATATAATTTTGATCCTTTAGCCATCAGAAAAGTACCATCTCTTAATACGACAAAATCTTCACTAAATGGAATAGTCTGGATGATTGCACTTTTTCGGTAATTCATAAGATTCACCTCTTTTAACTCCCAATTGTTGTCAGATATTTTGTGGACAAACGCGAAATTTCCATTAGGCAAATTACAGAAGCTTCTTCCAATTTGATCGGAGATAAAAACTTCCTTCTCATCAACAACGTTTCGAATCGCTAAATGATGGGGTTTCCCTACTATAAATAGTGCTGTTTCTCGGTCATTGATCCAGCTATGATAACCGACACCTGTCGTTTCTTCATACACGCGCTCACCGTTATTGGATTGGTTGATTGGGAATTTCCAGAGGCGCTGGGTTTTTTTGCCATCTGCTTCTTCTCGAATGCAAGTAAAAGATTTGCCATCTGGCGTCTTGATAGGGGAGTATTCCCTATCGACAGTTTCTGTTACTTTGCGACGTGTTTTCTTGATTAAATCAAAAGCGATGATATCGGTTTGATCTTCGCCAGCTTGTTGTGAGGTAATGTACAGCTCATAGTTGCTAAAAAAGTGTGGCTGATTGTTATACCCATTGGCATTAAAGAAGGTCAGGAACTGTGGTTTTTTGAAAACATAAATGCTGTCAGTATATTGTTTTAAATCGAATAAATAGATATTCGTTTTAGGTAATTGTGCTGATAATAATTGAAACCCAAAAATGAGAATCAACGCGGTAAAAATATTTTTCATTCAGTTGTGATTGGTTTTTAAGCTAAATAGAATAAAACGAAAGTGAAGTTTAGCGTGTTTATTGGATTGAATCCTTCGTTTATTGAAGACCTCCAGGGGATGTATACTTTTTGATTGAATTATCAATTTCTTCTAGTCTGTTCTCAGGGTTGGGGTGGGTACTAAAAAATTCTGGTTGCCGATTGGGACCAGCAGACGCCGCCAGTATTTCCATAACTCCTTTCATTTGATGCGGGTCATATCCAGCTTTTAACATGAAGCGCACGCCTAAGTCATCACATTCTAATTCTTGGTCCCGACCATATTTCATGTTGATTACGTTTCCGATCATTTTTGCGGCTTCCGCTGTATTGTAATCTCCTGTAGCGAGTACGGCGGCACCAGTAAGTCCTTCTGTTAGTTGTTGTTTGGCAATTCTTTGAGCGGAATGCCGGGCAACGACATGACCTATTTCATGACCTAATACACCTGCAAGCTGATCTTCATTGTGCAATTGTGCAAAGAGTGCTTCCGTAATAAAAATTTGACCACCAGGTAAAGCAAATGCATTAACCGTTTTCCGATCTGCTAACAAATGAAATTCAAAACGGTATCCAGTTTTTATTGCATCCGAATTTTCGACCAATCTAGCTCCTACTTTGTCAACCAGATCTTGCGCTTCTTGATCGGGTAGGAGGCCACCGTGTTGTTGCGCCATACGAGGAGCACTTTGAAGTCCGAGTGCGATTTCTTGTTCTTTGGTAATGCTGATATATTGTTTTTCACCAGTCAACTCATTGACCGTTGCTGAACCAAAATATTTCATGACAGAGAATGCTGCCATGACAAGACCGATGATTAGCATCATTTTAGTGGAGCCACCACTTCTTCTTCTACCGTACATGTTTTTATTTTTTATTACTATTGGTGCTATGCTGATTCAAGTTGGCAACTAAGGAGCGATCATTTTACATTTGGAACTAAGGACCTTTAGAAGTATAGATATTAGGACGCTTCTACTTCAAAGGAAATGTTGAATAATAATCAAAATTTCCTTTGAACAAGAAGCGTCCAAAATTCTATACTTCAAAATATCAATCCCGTAATCGAAATAGATGCTTATATAATTATAAAATCAACCCACTTTAAAATCAACCAGCACATATTATTTATTTACAAATACTGAGTATTAAAAGTATCACCTTGTCTTAAGTCACCTGTTTCCAATCCTTTTCTGAACCATCTTACGCGTTGCTCGGAAGTGCCATGTGTGAAAGAATCAGGTCTGACTGTGCCTGTCGATTTTCTTTGGATGTTGTCATCGCCGATAGCATGTGCTGCGTTCATGGCTTCTTCAATATCTCCGCTTTCCAAAATTCCTTTCATCTGATGTGCGTGATGTGCCCATACACCTGCTAGAAAATCTGCTTGTAATTCCAAACGAACGGAAAGGTCATTTTGAGCGACTTTACTGATTTTACCTCGTTGACTATTAACATAATCGGTGAAACCCAACAAATTTTGCACGTGATGAGCGACCTCATGTGCGACTACATATGCCATTGCAAAATCACCCGAGACATCAAAACTTCGATTGAGTTGTTCATAAAATCCTAAATCAATATAGACCTTATTGTCAGGGGGACAATAAAAAGGTCCGGTTGCTGCCGAAGCATGACCACAAGTGGAATGTGTTCTATCAGAAAATAAAACCAACTTGGGCGCTACATATCTTTTATTTAGCTGTTCCGGAAATAGCCGATTCCATACATCTTCTGTGTCCTTTAACACAACAGATACAAATTGAGCTAATTCTTCATGTTCGCGTGCAGCTTGAGGATTTCGTTGTTGTTGATGTTGCTGCTGCTGTTGTTGTTGTGCAGCTTGTTGGAGTACTTGTTGACCGTCACCACCAAGTAAAGATACTACCAAGGCCAATACCAAAACACCGGCACCAATACCTACTCCGGTTTTAGCACCTCCACTCATTCCTTGACCTCTGCGGTCTTCAATATTTTCACTTCCTTGTCTACCTTCCCATTTCATAATGTATAGATTTTATTATTTAAAAAATATTTGTCGTTTAAATATACTTGAAGATATAAATTTTGAATAGGATTTTAAATTAAGGTACTTTTGTATTCGAATAATTAGGTAAAATTTTGCTCAAATCATCTGTTTTCGATGAAATTATTGAACAATCAAAAGGATTTAGCATTTAATCTACAGTAAACAGCCAAACGTTATACAAAGAGCAAAAGATATGATCAAACAAGGAAATGCTACGATTCCTACCCAATGGGGAACTTTCAATATGATTGCTTATGCCAACAATCCTGGGGAGCCTTCTCCACACTTAGCATTGGTTCACGAAAATTATGTGCCTTCCGAAAATACATTGTTAAGAATACATTCAGAATGTCTTACTGGTGATATCTTTGGATCCAAGCGATGTGATTGTGGAGAACAGCTGATGAATTCTCTAGCGATGATTGCCAAAGAAGGAGGTGTGTTGTTGTATCTACGTCAAGAGGGGCGAGGAATTGGTTTGATCAACAAACTAAAAGCTTACAATCTTCAAGATGATGGATTGAATACAGCGGACGCCAATACCCATTTAGGTTTTAAAGAAGATGGACGTCAATACGGTGTTGCTTTAGAAATGATAAAAGACCTTGGTATCAAAAAGATTAGGCTAATTACGAATAATCCATTGAAAGTTGCTGCGATTGCAGATAGCGAAATCGAAATTGTGGATCGAGTGCCTATCGTAATTCCTACTGTTGAGGAGAATGAATTTTATATCCAGACTAAGAAAGAGGTGTTTGGACATTTATTTTAGCTAATGATTTCTCATGGCATTGGTTATTCTAACAATACCATTTCATTGACTTCAGATTTATTGAATTTTTCATTATTCGCAGCACTCATGTGGAGTGAAATCCGGAAAGTACTTCCTTTATCAATTTCAGAGGAAACGCTAATGTCTCCACCTAGTGCGATAATAATTTTTTTACAAATTGACAATCCTAATCCGGCAGAATTATGAATATGGCGACTCTCTAAAGTTTTGAAAGGCTCAAAAATATAATCAAAGTATTGTTCTTGAATTCCTATTCCGTTGTCTTCCACAGAAATTAACAACTGATTGTTCTTTTGAGTATATCGTATAGTAACATGTGGCTTTTCCGAATTATTAAACCGAATTGCATTATTGATAAGTGTTTTCAGCACGATCGTTAATCCTATTTTAGAACAATTGATAAAAGGAGTAGCTAATTCATTTTCGATTGTAACGACAGCATTTTTCTTGTTGATTGCTTCCAATAATTCCTCCTCGATCAATTCATGGATTTCATGGATGTTTATCTTCTCAAATACCAATTTTTCATCATCATTTATGTCAAAATAGATTCTTATTTGCTCCAATAAATTAGATAGTCGAGTTAGGTTTTGGTTGACATATTGAAAATGCTGCGTATTCTTTTGAGTTGTATTTTCTTTTTCTATTAAGCTCAAAAAGTTTTTGATGGTAATGATAGGTTCTTTTAAATCATGCGAACAGATGTGTGAAAACTGAAATAATTCCTTGTTCGTTTTGTTTAATCGTTGATTGGTCGTTTCAAGATCATGTGTTTGTTTCCGAACCTCTTCTTGTAATTTTTGACTGTATTGCTTTTTTTGAAAATAGGCAATTATCAGAATCAAAAGACCTAATAAAAAAGCGCACGAAGTAAAGTAAAGTAATCTATTTTGATTTTGTTCCGCCAGTATGCTGACCGCAAGTTTTTGATTTTCACTTTCTTTTTGCTCCGATTCAAATTTAATTTTTAGGTAAGCTGTTTCTTGTTTCTTTTTCTTTGCTTGAATTTTCTTATTGACTTCATTTTGTAAAGTAGCGTATTGGTAAGCCTTTGTATGATCGCCTAATTTGAAAGCAACCTTATGTGCGTAATCAAGAATTTCATATTTAGTTTCAAAATTGTTAGAATCCTGATTGACAAACATCGCATCATAAATGGATAAGGATGAATAATAATCTCCTTCCAATGCTAACAATCTTGCATGAAATAAATCAAGATCGTATTCATAGATTGAGCTCTCCCTTTGAAGAGCGAGTGGAGCTGCTACTTCATAGAATTTTCTAGCGGAAGCGGGGTCATTTTGATTCAAAGAAATTTTTCCTTTTAATAGTAAAAAATCATGTTTCAATCGGTCTATATCTTCATTTTCTAACAATGTTAACCCAGCTTCGATAACGTCCAATCCTTTTTCGTACTGCCTCGCCTCTACATATGTAAAAGCTAGTTCGTAACTTAGCAAAGCGATACTCGTCGAGGTATCTTCAAAGGTTTCATTTAACTCGAGTATTTGAAGAAAATTTTTGATTGCACTTTCATAATCTTCTTCTTGAGTATATAATTGTCCTAGTGAATAAAGACTACTAATGTATAGACTAGTATCTTTTTCTGCTTCACTTTGCATGGCAAGCTCATAATATATATTTTGTGCAGTGGCTAAATCTCCGATAGCCATGTGCGTAAAACCGTTTACATAATTAAATCTTCGTTTTTTCTTAGAAGAAATTGATTCATCGTCGAGTAGCCCCTCATTCTCTTTTATGATTTTGTAACTTAAAATCAAATCATTTATATCTATCGCAAAAAAAGTCTTCTCAATTGCAAATTCCATAAGAAGCGAATTAGGTATTTCTGAATTTTCTGCAATAATTAGGTCTGCTATTTCAATTGTTTGATCAACGATTTTATTATCTCGGTATAAGTAACGACCGATCGTATCAATACACATTGATAGCTTCGTTGAAGGATCAAGGTCAGGATGAAATGAAATAGGTGGTAGGCTATCTGATTGGGCAATACCAGATAAAGTGGTTAGAAAAAAAAGTACTATGATAATTGAAAATCTCATATCTGGTTTTTGTGACTACTCCCATTTTGTAGGGTCTTGTTATAGCCTCTCAATAGCCTCTCAGTATAAAGAGTAGGAATAATAATGCCACTAAGTGCGGATAAGCTGATTTTAAAAGTTAATTCTATTATTAAATTCAGTTATTGATATATAAGTATCTTAAGTTACTGAAAATGAATGGGAAATATATAATTAAAAAACAGGATAAGAGAAAGGTATCTTTGGAAATGAAATCAAGAATTGAAACAAACCATTTCCTTATGTATTGAGCAATCCAACTATTGAGCGTGATTTGAAGGAAAATTTTGACAAACCGAAAGATTTTTATCGGATGAAATGGGAGTTTTTGAATGCTTAACTGCTAAATAATTTGCAAAAAGCTAACCATTCTTAACCTCCGGCATTTTGCAAGCTTCATCCGCTTTCTTACCACACAATTTACAGTCTCCAACTTTGCTTTTCAACATCGGATTATTGCTTGAGCAAGTCCCACGAAATTCATTTCCAGTAACGAGATGACGGATGTTAATCAAGGCAAATGCGATTCCGAAAGTCATGAAAATGATAGCAAAAGTGTATAAGAAAGTCATGATGAATGTTTTTTATCTAACAACTATAATTATTAAACAACTTATAGCTGAAAAGAGTTTAAATTTGAATTTCAAAATTGATTTTCAACAAAGATACAGGTTATTAGTGAATAATAACTGGGGTACTTATTAAAAATAGAAACCTGCTCAATTTAATTGCAATGGATAAAAAACTAGAAGCATTTGGACGACTATTGAACATCATGGATGAATTGCGTGAAAAGTGCCCCTGGGATCGCAAACAAACTTTCGAAACCTTGAGAATGTTGACCATCGAGGAGACGTATGAATTAGCAGATGCAATTCTCAATGAAGACCTAAATGAGATCAAAGAAGAAATTGGTGACTTGATGTTGCACATGGTTTTTTATGCCAAAATTGCAGAAGAGAAAAAAGCTTTTGATATGGCTGATGCTTTAAATTCGGTTTGTGAAAAATTGATCAATCGACATCCTCATATCTACGGAGATGTGGAAGTGAATGGCGAAGAAGATGTGATGAAAAATTGGGAGCAAATAAAAAAGAAGGAAGGGAAAAAATCAGTATTGTCAGGTGTTCCAAATTCATTACCCGCTATGGTAAAAGCTTATCGGATGCAGGACAAAACAAAACAAGTTGGTTTCGAATGGGAAAACAAAGATCAGGTTTGGGAAAAAGTAGAAGAGGAGTTGGGTGAAATGCGCGAGACCATCCAAAAAGATATGTCTCATGAAAAGAAGGAAGAAGAATTCGGAGATGTATTGTTTTCTCTGATCAATTATGCGCGATTTGAAGGCATCGATCCGGAAACTGCGCTAGAGCGAACCAACCGAAAATTTAAAAAACGTTTTGAATATATTGAAGCGAATGCTACTCAGGATTTGGAGGATATGAGTTTGGAGGAGATGGATAAGTTGTGGGATGAGGCGAAGAAGGTTTGATTTTTTTCAGTCGCTGAAGCTTATTCGAATGTATGATTTACCCTTATTTTCTCAGTCGCTGAAGCTCCTTTGAATGTATGATATGACCAAAGGACGAAAATTACGTGGACTCACAAAACTCTCACGCAACATTCCTAATCATCCATCTCATTTATAAAAAACGAAAAATACCCTCCACCAAAAAAATAAAAAACATAATCCAAATTATCCCTAGTGAATGAATCCGAAATCCTAGGAAATACTTCTTCAAAAATAATCGCTAATACTGTTGTGATAATGACCACTTCTAAGGTCGTAAAATTAAAATCAGGTTGCCTCAAGAGCCATCTTCGCTCCTCCAATAACAAACTCAAGAAAATTGGGATACTTAAAAACGGATCTAAATAACTATCCAAGAAAGGAATTGGAATTGCTACTATTTTTTGAAAAAGTTGATGAATCGCAAAAAGTGCAATGCATATTATAAATGCGGGGTGTTTCAAATTATCCATCAAAACGCCGCAAAAAGTCCAAATAACAATCCAATAATCAAAAAAGGAGAAATCGCAATAAAAAACAAAATACCCGCAACACGAATTCCAATTTTGATAACACTCGCACCAATAGAATCGTCTTCTTTGCTAGCAGCCGCTTCTTTCCAACGATCGTAATATTGTCCAAACTTTTCTATTAGAATATCGAAGCTATCATTCTCCCGACTGGGTTTTTCTTCTTCCTTTTTCATGTTGAAATATAAGAAGTTTAAGGAAAATGAGAGAATTGTTTTCTTGCTAATTGTATGATGTTACCATGACTAAAAACCTATGGATTCACTAAACGCCCGCGTGACATCTCGCGTACTTATGTCCTATCATACATCATACATTCGATCCGACTTTAGGAGGAGAGAAAACCATCATAGATCAAAAAACCGACTTCGGAGCTTTCATTCTCCCTCCAAAGAAAAAAGAGGCGCCTTTTCATTTCGCTCAATCAAAAAATTAGATAACAATTGCAAACTATCAGAGTTAATAATATCGACGCCTTTATTAAGCAATGCATTCCAAGTCTTAGTATTTTCTGGTGTTTTCCAAATCCGTAACTTCTTTCCTTCGGCAGCTACTTTTTTAGCAATGTTTCCGATATTTTTCAATTTCACTTGATGGCACTTTCTGAATAACCAAGAAGCATCACACACCTCATCATAATGACCACTCACCAGCGGCATCAGTTCGGGATGATAGTGTTTTCCCAAATCACAAATACGACCATCTAATTGAACCCATCTTTGCGTTTCGGCTATTACTTTACGGATAGGACGTTTACCACTTAATATGATGTTGACGCTTTTGGTACAGGCTTCATTATTTTCCCATGAAGTGAGCATTTCCTGAAAAGGTTCAATTGTTTTTTTGAGAACTTCGTAGGTTTGATTTTTTCGATTTTTAATATCGATCATCAATGAAATAGACTGATTGGAATCCTTAAAAAATTGACCACCCGTTACTTTGTATCTTGCCAGTAATGGTTCTAAATATAATTTTGTAAGCGTTCTTTTTGGATTGGGAAAAATCGGACGATTGTGATAAACATACAACTCACCATTCATCAGAAAAACATCTACCTCGATAGAAGTAAAACCATGATTCAAGGCATCCAGCAAAGGTTGTGGATGCTGGTAATCATTGTGTGCATGTGCTTGTGTAAGTGGAATGTTGGAATTGAAAGAATGGAAAGAGTGGGGTGCAGGATTTCTTTTTTCGTTTGCAACTTTTGTTAGTTGACAAATCAAAATTGCGAAAACGCAAAATGAAAAAGTATATCCTTTTAGTCCCATGTTGTTTTAGTGTCTCAAGCCTAATACAACAGCTATCCATTTTTATTCCATGATTTTTTTCTTAATTCGTAATTAGTTGAAAAAGTATTATGACAAAAAAAATGCGTCCCGATATTGATCAAGACGCATTTCTGTTTTTTAAAATATGTTGAGTTACTTTATGATGACTAACTTTCTCGTTATCAATTGATTATCAATATTCATGCGAAGTAAATAAGTGCCATTTTCAAGCGAATAAGTATTTATTTGAATATTATGATGACCTACTGGTTTTCGTTGGCTTCCCAGAATCTTTTGGACCAATTTTCCAGTAATATCGAGTAAATCAATCTCAACAATGACGTCTTCATTTAATTCATAAAACAAACTTGTAAAATGTTGGGCAGGATTTGGGGACAGCTGGATATTATTGAGCGCGGCTAAATTTTCAACCGCAAACCAAGCATCAAATATGGTTCTTACTTCATTAGTAATTATAGGAGTGTTGTAGTCGAAAAAGATCGCAGCATCATTTAAAACATCTTCTCCTAGTCCAATATCTGTAACATCAACATCAAAAAAGACATAACCATGACTCGCAGGCTCATTCGTTGTGCTGTCCGGAAGTAGTATGTTGTCAAAGGTGAAGACTAAGGTGTTGTCATCACGTACATCGAGATTGTATGAATGAGAAGACGGACCAGGAGTAATATTGCGAATGTCAATAAGTTCATCCAATTCATCTTCAATCACAACAGTAAATGCAGTATCTGTTCCCGTATTTTGAAAACGTATTCGATAAGTTATTTGATCAGTCGAACCATACCAAACTATCTCTGGATCAAAAAACCAAACTTCTCCATCATGCATCACCAATTTATCATTCGGGTCATAAGAACCAACGACTTCTGAAACACAAGTAGCCGTATTATTGTCTACATCAAAATCACCGATTAATGGATCCACTGTTCCGGTGACTGCTATTTCTGTTCCTAATGATGTCGTTGAAGGGGTGTTGAATTGAGATAAAAATACGAAATTCTCCAACGGGTCTAAATTGTTATAATCCCAAGTGATCGTTCTCGTAGTCGCATCATAATTTGTAGCGGGTGGTTGAGAAACAATAAATGTTTGATTAACAGAATGCACAAGTGTATACGTACCATTGATGATCTGATTGCCATAATTAAAAACATTGGAAGTAACATAATGATTGAAACCAGGTCGAATCGGCGTCTTACTGATATGTAGTTTTAAGTCCGTAATATCATTTTCATAGACAAAGAAATTGTTGCCTTCAGAAATGTTACCAAAATTTGGAATCGTAACATCAATCGGTACAATACAAAGTGGTTCGTAAAGTGCACTTTCTGTTAGGTAATATAAGGTATGCGTGCCTGGCTCTGTCTGAAATTCAAAGTATCCATTTTCATCAGTATAAGTATATTCCGTTTCGTCCAAACTAATCAAAATATTCGGAATACTATCAGCATCTACACTAGGGATACAATCTTGGTCATTGTCGACAATCACATATCCAGAAATAGTCACGAAGCAACCTGCCGCTTCTTCAATAATTATATTTTCATGACTTGCACAACCATTCGCATCGTCTGTGACGGTTACTGAATAGCCACCAATTGCTAATCCACTAGCAGTCATATTGTTGTCGCCATTGCTCCATTCATAACTATAAGTAGACGTACCTCCAGGCACCGAAACGGTTGCGGTCCCATCAGCCATATCACAAGATGCAGTTGTGGCTTCGATAATCACATCAAAGGGGCCATCGATCGTTACAATTTGTTCAACCGTACAACCTGTAATTAGATCAGTTACGGAAGCAGTTAAGTCTCCGGGTGCAAGGTCAGTAGCCGTATTGACACCTACTTGGAATCCATTAACAAAGTAATCGTAAACACCAGAACCATCCAAAACATTGAAAACTAAACTTCCACCTGCATCACAACTTGCATTGGTTGTAATAGTCTCAAATATCAAGTCGGTAGTATTGCTGATGGTGGCAGTTGCCGTTCCATTTGCGCCCAAAGCATCGGTTACTGTAACGTCATAATTACCAACACAGAGATCCGTTCTGATTGCTCCAATTTCACCGTCAGCCCAGAAATATTCGAAAGGAGGGGTTCCGCCAAAATCAACAAAAACTTCAGCTTCACCCGTGCACTCACCCGGACAATTGGTATCTATACTAAAAGTGCTGACTTCCAAACCTCCAGCATCTAATGTGATTTCTAGCTGAGCAACGCATCCAATGATATCAGTGACAAAGACGGTATAATCACCAGCACAAACAGCGATAAGGTCTTGATCAATCTCTCCGGTAGGTGACCATTGAAAAAAGTAAGGTGGTTGTCCTCCTTGTACATCTAAGTAAATACTGCCATCACAGCTTCCAGCACTCGTTTCTGGTTCAAGTAAAAAGATGCTTACAATAAGTGCAGGAGTAACGACTAAATTCATAGTTGCGGATTCAATACACCCATCTGCATTCATGACTTCAACCGTATAAACACCAGGAGTACATAGTGTTATATTTTGAACATTGTCAATAAGTTGACCACTGCCATCGTACCAAGCAAAAGTAAGTCCATTTGCAGTTCCCTCAATTTCTGGTTCAGCGACAATACAATCTCCCTCGCATACTTCGAAATCAAATAAGGAAACCGAGAATGGATTTTGAGAATCATTTTCAACCGGTATCGTTAATTCTACAATACATCCATCAGCATCCGTTACAGTCGCGAGATAATCACCCGAACAAAGGTCAGTAATATCTTCTGTTGTTGCTCCATTACTCCAAATGAAATTAAAAGGAGCGGTTCCATCAATTACTGAAATGTCAATAGCGCCTTCACAATTTTCACACAAAGGAGCTTGTACATCTGTAATATCTACTGTGAAATTTCCACTGGTATAACCAATAGTAATGCTGGCTGTCTTATAACATCCAATTCCATCATTATCAGAAACTGTTACTTCATATGTTCCTGCGCAAAGTCCTGATATATCTTGCCATCCAAATCCTGTGCTCCAGTCAAAACTATATGGAAACGTTCCGCCAACAACTTCAATATCAATAGCTCCATCACAACCTCCTCCACAAGTTGCATTTTGTACGTTCGCTATGACGATTTCGAATTCACTTGGCTCGCTCGTTACTATAATGTTGGAAACAGTACTTTGACATCCATTGCAGTCGGTTCCTGTTACACTATAGGTGCCCGGATCACAGCCTAAAGGTGCATTGCCAGTTGCTGTATATCCGTTAGGGCCAGACCATTGATAAGTAATTGGATCGCAGCCACTTACAGGGTAAGCAAATAATAGACCGCATCCTCCAGGACAAGTTGATTGCCCATAAGCGTTTATTTGAAATTCTGTCTCAACAGTAATAGATGTTTCCTTGATGCATCCATTATCATCTTCGACGGTCACGGTATAGTCCCCGGCACAAATATTACTAATGTCTTCTGTTGATTCACCATTACTCCAAGTAAAAATATAAGGAGGGCTTCCACCATTAATTGATAGATCAATAGCACCATCACATCCACCACCACATGAAGTGTTTTCAATATTCACAATATCGATTGCAAATGTGGTAGGAGTAGTTGAAACTGTAATGTTAGAAATGATGCTTTGACAACCATTACAATCAGTTCCTGTGACGCTATAGGTACCCGCATCACATGCAAGTGGTGCACTACCCGTTGCAGAATATCCGTTAGGTCCTGACCACGCATATGTGTAAGGCGCACATCCACCACCTGCTGCAACAAACATATCCGCACAACCTCCTTGACAAACTACAACTTGCGTAAAAGCATCAATCTGAAAATCCCCTTGTGTAAGTATAGAAGATTTGACCGCACTACAGCCATTTACATCCGTCACAGTGACAGCGTGAAAACCAATGGATAAATTTGTAACAGTATATGCACCATTGGTTTGAATGCTTCCACCGTTCCATTCATATTGGTAGGGAGGCATTCCATTTTGAGGAGTCAATTCGACCATTCCATCTTCCATACCGCAAGTTGGATGGATCACATTTCGATCAACATCTAAACATTGTGCATTCATTGAAATACAAAAAAGGATATTGCAAAATGAAAAGTATATTATTCGTAACATACGCTTTGTTTTACTTGATGAAAACTGGTTTTTGAAAACAATAAATTTACTAACTAACTTAAAATACGGAAAAGAGTAGGATAATAAAGGCAAAATAGATAGCTAAATGCGAATTCAGTAGGCATTTTCAAACAAATTGTGACGTAGTTATATAAAGTCTAAATTTATATTGTTTTAAGTGTTAATAAGTTCAATCCTCCCTGAATTAAAGCTTCATCCCTTTCCATTTCCCATATAAAAGTGTACATTTGCACCGCTGTAACTGATTTCAGTAATCACTAATGGTAAAACTTTAAAAATATGCCAGTTTATTTAACACCAGAGAAGACCCAAGAGATCTTCGCAGAATTCGGGGGAGATGCTAAAAATTCAGGATCTACCGAAGGACAAATCGCTTTATTTACCTACCGTATAAAAAGCCTTTCACAACACCTAGAACGTAACAAAAAAGACCACTCTTGCAGAAGGACTTTATTGACGCTTGTAGGTAAGAGAAGAAGATTATTAGCTTACTTAATGAAGAAGGATATTACTAAATATCGTACAATCATTGAGAAGTTAGGTATCAGAAAATAATTTATAAGGGAAGTATTTCTTCGAGTGCTCGGGGAAATACTTCTTTTTTTTAGTGTGTGTGGAATTCTTGTGATGAACGAGGTATCTCAGCCTACACCAATTTCATATCGGTTAATGCTTTCCTGCCTCCTGAATCTACTCGATTCATTATAGCAAATGTATGCTTATTGTTTGCTCTTCTTATCAGATTATAACGAGATTTAAAATAAAATAAAATAAAGAAACATGGGAAAAAAAATTCCTATTTCAACTTCATTCAATTTACCTGATGGTACAGAGGTAACACTTGAAACTGGAAAGTTGGCGTCATTTGCAAATGGCAGTGTCGTAGTAAAAGTTGGCAAAACTATGTTGTTTTGCTCCGTTGTATCAAAAACAGAATTGAGAGAAGGTCAGGCTTTCTTTCCTTTATCTGTAGATTATCAAGAAAAATTCTCTGCAGTCGGAAGAATTCCTGGAAACTTCTTTAGAAGAGAATCTAGACTTTCTGATTATGAAGTGTTGATTTGCCGTCTTGTTGATAGAGCAATCAGACCTCTATTTCCGGATGGTTATATGTACGAGACACAAGTTATTATCAACTTGATTTCTGCAGACAAAGATATCCAACCTGATGCATTAGCTGCATTGGCTGCATCTGCTGCAATTGCGGTTTCAGATATTCCTTTTGCAGGACCTATCTCTGAAGTTCGTGTCGCACGTATTGATGGTAAGTTTGTTGTCAATCCATTGTTATCTCAAATGGAAAATGCAGACCTTGATTTAATCATCGCTGCAACTGCTGACAACGTAATGATGGTAGAAGGTGAAGGTGATGAAGTTGAAGAAGCTGCAATCATCGAAGCGATTAAAGTTGGCCATGATGCGATTAAAGTTCAATGTGCTGCTCAATTAGAACTCGCTAAATTAGTAGGCGACAAAGCATTGATCAAAAGAGAATATATTCCTCACGAAATTTCTGAGGAAGTAAAAGCAAAAGTGAAGCCTTTAGTAAAAGATAAAATCTATGCTGCTGCCAAAGGTAAGTTATCTAAGAATGCTCGTAAAGAAGCTTTCAAAGAAACGAAGGAATCAATGAAAGAAACTTTGCTCGAAGAAATGGGTGAAGAATGGATGGAAGAAAATAGCGAAGATATCAGCACTTATTTCGGGAAGTTGAACAAAGAGATTGTTCGTGAAATGGTGATGTCTGAAGAAATTCGTTTAGATGGACGTAAGTTGGATGAGGTTAGAGATATCTGGACTGAAGTAGATTATCTTCCTGCTGCTCACGGTTCTGCCATCTTTACAAGAGGAGAAACACAAGCTTTGGTTTCGATGACTTTGGGAACCAAATTAGATAGCTTGATGCGTGATAATGCTTTGGGTAATTACTACGAAAAATTTATCCTACATTATAATTTCCCTGCCTATTCAGTTGGGGAAGTAAAAATGATGCGTGGACCTGGACGTCGTGAAGTTGGACATGCCAATTTAGCACAACGTTCTTTGAAGAAAGTAATGCCGGATGAAAATCCATACACACTTCGTATCATTTCTGATATTATGGAATCTAATGGATCATCTTCTATGGCAACTGTTTGTGGTGGATCGATGGCATTAATGGATGCAGGAATTCAAATCAAAGCACCTGTTTCAGGAATTGCAATGGGTATGATTTCAGACGGAAAGAGAAATGCTATTTTATCTGACATCCTTGGTGATGAAGATGCATTAGGAGATATGGATTTTAAAGTAACAGGTACCCGTAAAGGAATTTGTGGTTGCCAGATGGATATCAAAGTCGAAGGTTTGCCTTACGAAATTTTGGAAAGAGCTTTGAAACAAGCAAAGGAAGGAATGGTTCATATCCTTGATGAAATGGATAAAACGATTGCTAAACCAAATGAAGACTTCAAACCACATGCACCTCGTATCATTGAGCTTAAAATTGAGAAGAGTTTCATTGGTGCGGTTATCGGACCTGGTGGATCTATCATTCAAGAAATTCAAGCTGAAACTAACACGGTTATCAATATCGAAGAAGTTGGAGATAAAGGTGTAGTTACTATTGCAAGTAATGACGGACCTTCAATCGAAGCAGCTTTGAAACGTATTAAAGCCATTACATTTACTCCAGAAGTTGGTGATGTATTCGATGCAAAAGTAGTTACCGTTATGCCATATGGAGTATTCGTTGACTTCGCTGGAAAGAGTGGTTTACTTCACGTTTCTGAAATTGCTCACGAACGTATCAACAATGTTGAAGATGTAATGAAGCAAGGCGATACTTTTGAAGTGAAGTTAATCGGTATCGATCCGAAGACTGGAAAATTTAGATTGTCTAGAAAGGCGTTGTTGGAAAGACCTCCACGTCAGCCTAGAAAAGAAGATGCTAGACGATAGTTAGTCTCCATTCTGTGTTGCTTTTGGCATCTTGCCAAAGAAGCATATTAAATTAATATTCAAACCCAATTCTGTTTATTCAGAGTTGGGTTTTTTTCATAATAAAACTTTTTTCCTAAAAATATATTATTTACATATTATAGAAAAAATTGTATCTTTTCAATGGGAAATATTTTATCTTTCAAATTTTAACAATAGTCATACATTTTGAATAAAAACATATTGTTTGCATTTGTTTTTTTAACAATGTTCTTTCAATTAAAATCAAATGCTCAAACCTATCAGGGAGGATTCGCATGTGCTTCCCAAAGTGAAGTAGAAGCTGCTGTTCAAATTTTGTTGGATGGGGGATATACTGCTATTTCTGGCAGTTTATTTATTGCCTCAGCAGATGATAATAATCCGGCGATTATAACTGATCTGTCTGGATTTTCTATGTTGGAAAGAGTGGGAGAATTACAAATAATAAACACAGATAGCTTAACGTCTTTATATGGTTTACACAATTTAGACACAATTTCTAATGTAGTAATTTTTATAGAAGACAATCAGGCATTGGTTAGTACAGCTGGATTGAATGGAGCTATTTTTCATAATCTTAACAATAGTATTGATTCTTATGTTGCGATTCGCAATAATCCCAAATTGGAAAATTTAAATGGGCTGGAAGGAATTACACATGTAAGCGGCCAACTTCGAATAAATAATAATCCAATGCTATCAGACATCTCCGGTCTTTCAAATCTTCATACGGCAGGAGATCTTGATAATGGAGGTGGCTTATTCACTTTATCTGAATTCGCAGGGCAAGATATTTCTCCATTAAACAATTTAAAAATAGCCGCAAGTTTTTCATTGCGAAATTGCCCGTCATTGATTAACATTGATGTGTTGTCGAATCTGGATACTGTAGGAAGACTCGCTTTATCTGATCTTCCAGAATTAATAGACATCAGTCCATTTGATTCTTTAGTCATAATAAACTCTGAAGGTAATTTATGGCTGTATAATTGCCCTAGAATTCAGACAATTCCTAATTTAATTTTTGAGAATAATAGAATGACTCGGATTCAGCTTATAGATATGGAAGGTTTGTCTGATATTTCTGTAATCGAAGACTTAACTACGATCTTTAGATTAGAAGTTAACAACTGTGCTTCTCTAGCTTCATTAAACACTTCCAATTGGGAGGGTGGTTTGTTAGAGCTAGTCGAGAATGAGTTAATAACTTCAATCGATATATCAAATTTTAGTGAACCTGATCATTCACAAGGTATTAGATTAGAAATAAAAAACAATCCGTTGTTGCAAGAAGTCGTAGGCAGCAATGATTTTACAAGTGCTTCAGAAATCTTGATAGAGAATAATGAATCGCTCAATCAAATTATTGGCTTTAATGGATTGGAAGAAGTGGTAAAAGTAATCATAGATAATCCAAATTTGGAATTGGTTTCAGGGTTTAAGAGTGTAAGGACGATTGGGGAGCAATTTGCAAATGGAGGGCTAATCATTTCAGGAAATTTAATCGAATTGAATGCTTTTGATAATTTGGTAGAAGTGATTGAGGATGATTTGAGTATTGGAGCTTTAGGACTTGAGCATGTACCACCCTTTGATAGTTTACAAAGAGTAGGCGGACGCGTAGGAATTGGAGGCAGCAACTTAATAGAATATAATGGCTTTCATAATTTGCAGTTTGCAGGAATCATGTCTTTTGGAAATAATCCATATTTAGAATCTCTCAACATTGCAAATAATTTGGATAGTTTGTATTGGGGTTTTACATGTGCAAGAAACCCAATCTTGGCAGAAATAAGCGGTTTCAATAACTTTAATTATTGGCACGATGATGATGAACCAGTTTTTAAACTATTTGAAAATCCATCGCTTGAATCTATACCTGGACTATGTAATGTCATCAATGTAATGGAAGAATGGCCTACCACCTCTTGGGGTTTAGATATCTATGATAACGCAGAAGGCTTCAACTCTACTGAAGAAATAGAAAACTATTGTGAAGAACTAACCCCAATAGAAGATCCCACCAGCTTCTTAGATTTGAAGGTATTCCCTAATCCGACTTTAGGGCTGGTCACAATAGACCATATTGATGCCAACAAAATTTATTCAATTGCGTTGTATGACGCACTTGGCCGAGAAGTATTGAATCTAATACCAACTTCAGAACAGCATGTACTCGATTTGTCTTTATATAGTGATGGGCTTTATTGGATTGCTTTGTTGGACAAAAAAGGAACTGTTGTAGGTCGGTCTTCTATTGTGAAGTTGGAATAACTTTGCAATTAAAATCACAACAATAATCATACATTTTGAAAAAAAACATACTATTCACGTTACTATTCCTAACAATTTCCCTCCAATCAGACGTTAGTGCTCAGGTCTATGAAGGTGGTTTTTTGTGCACTTCACAATCAGAAGTAAATGAAGCAGTACAAATATTGTTAGATGGTGGCTATACGGAGATGACTGGAGGATTATTTTTTGCTTCAACAGAAGTGGATAATCCTGCAGTGATACATGATATATCCGGCTTTTCTATGTTAGAAAGAGTGGGTGGGTTAATGATTCGAAATACAGATAGTCTTACCTCTTTATATGGATTGCATAATATAGATTCTGTAGCGATGTCTTTAATATGGATTACAGATAATCGGGAATTATTGAGTACTTCAGGTCTTAATGGGATGGTATTTCATAATTTAGAGCATGGTGATTCAGAATTCAGAATTGAGAATAATCCGAAGCTGGAAAATTTGGATGGATTAGAAGGGATAACTAATGTGAGAGGTCAGCTTAGGATTTATAACAATCCAATGCTTAGTGATCTTACAGGTTTGTCCAATCTACATACCGTAGGTCATCTTGATAATTCAGGAGGATTGTTTCAGCTATCTCATTTTGCTGGTAGTAGTCTCGCTGGATTAGAGCAATTGAGGATATCACAAGATCTGTCAATAAGTTTAAGTCCCTTCTTAAATGATATAGAGGCACTTTCAAGCTTGGATACTGTTGGTTGCTTGGTACTATTGCAGTGTGATGAATTGATGAACATCGATCCATTGAATTCATTGACATTCACAAGTTTAAACGGTAACCTATCTTTAGTTGATTGTCCAAAGATTCAATCGCTGCCGGAATTGAATCCTATAAACAACAGGTTGAGTCAGGTACGCTTAAGAGGTATGGATAATTTGACTGAAATTACATCAATTGAAAATTTAAGTTTGATTAGTACGCTACAGATAGTCAATTGCCCAGCTTTGACAGCTCTAAATACATCGAATTGGAAAGGAGGTCATTTAGAGTTGATCGGCAATGACTTGTTGACTTCAATAGATATTTCTAATTTTGAGAACTCAGGTGGTGATATTAGTATGGAGATATTAGATAATCCATTGTTAGAAGAAGTAGTAGGTAGCGATAGTTTCACGTATTCTTCGTGGATACAGATTGAAGATAATGAATCGCTTCATCAGCTTCTCGGTTTCAATGGCTTAGACTCTGTTGAAAGTGTTATAATTAATAATCCAAATCTTGAATTGATATCAGGATTTAAAAACGTCAAAACAATTGGAGGACAATATGGAGGAGGAATAACTATAACTGGTAGTCTGATAGAGCTAGATGCATTTGATAATTTGGTTGAGGTGATTAAAGATGATTTGTGGATTGGAGCGAGTGGACTTGAGTATATGCCTACTTTTGATAGCTTAAGAAGAGTGGAAGGGAGATTGACGATTAGCAATACTGACTTGGCTGAAATGGATATACTTCCTAATTTGAAAATGACTATTATTCTGTCGGTCGGGAATAACCCCAATTTAGAAACTTTGACATTAGCAAACAATCTTGATAGTCTAGGATGGGGGGTTGATTTTAGAGATCATCCGATGTTAACTGAAATAAATGGTTTCGACAAATTTCCAGACTCGCCAACGATAGGAGTTAAAGATTTTAGGCTAAAAAACAACACAGTCTTAGAAACTACACCGGGATTATGTAATGTTTTGGCAGGAATGGAAGAATGGCCTGATCCCCTAAATAATTTAATCATAGAAGGCAATGCAGAAGGCTTCAATACCACGGAAGAATTGGAAGCATATTGTGAAGAACTGACCCCCATCTCAGAAACTTCTATATCTAACATCCATATCTTTCCTAATCCTACTTCTGACCAAATTGTCATCGATCATATCGACATCAATGAAGTCCACACCCTTGCCGTTTTCGATGGACTAGGTCGGGAAACATTGAGAATTTCCATTGTTAATCAACAACATGTACTCGATTTGTCTTTATATAGTGATGGGCTTTATTGGATTGCATTGTTGGACAAAAAAGGAATTGTTTTAGGTCGGTCTTCTATTGTGAAGTTGGAATAACTTTGCAATTAAAATCACAACAATAATCATACATTTTTACCAGCGACGGATGCGGTTTTTACGCGTATCAATTCTTCAGCCTACATCAAATGCCGGAATTTGCTTTCATTCCTTGTCATTTTGAGCTTTTGCTATGGCGAAGATGTCGAAAAATCAAGGAATGTTGAAGCAGAGCTATTTCGACCTTGTGGAGAAATCTAGCTCCATTAAAAAACTATGTTCAAATTAAAATTGTAGATATTTTCACTACGGTCGAAATTGGAATAGGGCTTTTACGTATTTCAATGCTACAGCCTATCTCGAACATAGGCGGATCAATTAATTTTTTCGAAAAAAATTGAATGAACATTAATCCACCAACAAAAAGACGATTAAAAAACGATCACTAATCCTTTACAAAAATATCCCCAGTTCTTAAAAACCTTAACATTTACCCCCTTCACATAAAATACCCGATTCTAATTAATTAGAATCGGGTATTTTAATTTCTACTGAAACTTTTTCCTTTTTATATATGTATTAAGTGTAGAGAACGAGTTTATAAGACATTTTTTTAATAAAGTCAAGTTTATTTCAAAAATAAAGCAACTTTCACGAACAATCAGCGTATTAATATAGACCATGAACTTATAACCTTTTTTAAAGCAATTGGATTATGCGACAACTAAAGATTACGAACAAGATCACTACACGTGAAAGCTTGGCACTGGACAAATACCTAAATGATATAGGTAAGATCTCCATGCTGAACGCCGACGAAGAAGCCGAAATGGCAAGGCGAATTCGCGAGGGAGATCAGTGGGCGTTAGAAAGGCTAACCAAAGCCAACCTCCGATTCGTTGTTTCCGTAGCGAAACAATACCAAAACCAAGGTTTATCCTTAAGTGACCTTATCAATGAAGGGAATGTCGGCTTAATGAAAGCGGCAAAACGATTTGACGAAACCAAAGGATTCAAATTTATTTCTTATGCAGTTTGGTGGATACGCCAATCTATTCTACAATCTATCGTAGAGTATTCTCGTATTGTAAGACTACCGCTTAACAAAGTCGGTTCTTACAATAAGGTGAACGAAGCATTTCTTTCTTTCGTACAAGAATTTGAAAGAGAACCGACCCATGAAGAATTAGCAGACCTGTTAGGAATGACTCCTAAAGAAATCAGAAACATGCTGAAAGGAAACGGTCGTCATCTTTCTTTCGATGCACCAATGAGTGGTGAAGACGGTGACAGCACTATGTTAGATGTAATTTCATCTGGTGTAGATGGTGACAACAGTCCTGACCTTTCTTTGATGGAGCAATCTTTAAAAGAAGAAGTTGCTGAAGGCTTAGCCATTTTATCCCAACGTGAAGTTGAAATCTTATCTTCTTACTACGGTTTAAATCAACACAAATCTTTGACACTCGAAGAGATCGGTGATTTGTACGGTTTGACTAGAGAAAGAGTAAGACAGATTAAAGAACGTGCGATCCGAAGACTGAGAAAATCCTATAACAGAAATAATTTAAAATCTTATCTGGGATAAGTATTTTACATTGAAGATATTTAAAAGTCCATTTTCCAATTCGGAATTTGGACTTTTTTTTTATTTTAGAATTGAATTTAAAAATATGGAGAATGGGTAGTTGAATTTGTGCTTTGTCCTTGCATTCATCAACTACGATCATCGCAGTATAAATATTCAAATTAATAGATACGTCTAATACAAATTTTAGTCTAAAAGTGCGGAAATATTTGGAAGGAAAATTTTTCGAGATCAAGGCAGAAAACGTAGACATAGCCTTAGTTACGGCGAGCCTGCCTGACTGCGCCAAGCAGACAGGGCTTTTCAACGCAGATATCGATAAATTTTTCTCATAGATAACTGCCATTTTGGGGTTCAATCTGTATAACAATCCTCAAAGGCTTCTCAAATATGGTGGCTTACAAAGAGCTTTCGTAAATTTATTTAGTATTCGTCGAGCAATTCTGATGTTCAATAGAATAATTGTGTGGACAACAAACTAAGTTTAGTTTAACTTTGTTTTAATACCTAGTAACGTACCATTTTGCTTGAAAATGCGTCTTAAATAAGAATAATTAGATATGATTAAGATAATTTTTATGATGTTGGTAGCTTTATTGGCTGCTGTTGTGATTGCACCTTTTATCTTCTACTTCGTCGTCAAAAATTGGCAACCAAGTAGCAGTAAGATCAATAAAGATGTGAATGAATTGAGTTTGGCGGTGCAGGATGATATTGATGCGTTGTTGCCGTGGGATGAGGATGAATTAGAATTGTTGTCTTATGATGTGGTGAAGCAGTCATCAAAAAGAGGATTGGGTACTACTTATAGTGGAACGATTACTTCGATTTATCAAGAACCTATGGTGGTTTATGTCGGAAAAAAATACATGAACCTATCCAAAAAAGCCAATGGATTTATTTATGCAGTGACGGCACATCACGATTTTTTCTATAGACTACGTAACAATGGAGTTACATTATACATAGACGAAAAAGAAGTCGGTTACCTAAAAGGAAATGGAGACCTAGTGAGTATGGATCGTAAAAAGTTGTTGGCATCCATTAATTCCAAAAGCAATGAGTTGTTTGCTCCGGTGACGATTGGGAAAAGAGAAATTGCCAATATCAAAAAATTGAAAACTTCCGTTAAGATCAATGAAAGGGCTTTCAATCATGTGAAAAAAGATATTTCAAAAGACGAAGAACGATTGTTATTGAGTCTTTCTATTTATGAAATTTTAAAACAAGATATTTTACCTGCAGTTATTGAGAAAACTGCACAAACTGTTTAACAATATATAGTCATGAAGCAATTACTGATTTGTTTATCCTTTATCTGTTTTTTTGCGAGTACCTCTTTTGCTCAAAGCAGCAATCCTGATATCCAACAAGAACTTGAAAATTTACAAGATGAAATGAAACGTGCGATGTCTGACATGGAAATCTTCTTTGGAACGATTCCAAATTCTTTAGATAGCATGGACTTGCAGCAATTTGGTTTGGGAGATATCAATAAAGCAGATATTCAAGAATTGATGGATAATTTAATGCCCAAAGGGGCTAATATCGACATTGATCAGATGATTCAACAATTTGAAAAAGAGTTGCAAAGTATTGATATGCAGCAATTTGAGGAGTTGTTTCAACAATTTGGTTTAGATCAACCTGCCATTCCTGCTCCAGATCGATTGAATGATGGGAGCTCCACAAAGCCAACTGAAAAAAAGAAGCAAAGGAAAAAATATTCCATGTAGATTCAGAAAAACACGCATTTTCGAATAAAAAACTGCAACTAATTAGTTTTTATGTTGTTCAATAATTATAATTGTAGCAACAAAAAACCAACGATTATGAGTGTTTTCGATCATGCGCGAATTATAATCTACCGTATCAACAAAAAGGGACTTGAAATTTTCTTAGTAGAGTCTGACAATGAAAGTCAATTGGAAATTCCTAATGGACTGAACCTGGAAGAGCTTTCAAGTGACGACCGATGTATCGAATTAGAAGGCGCCGGAAATGCAAATAAAGTCTATGCCCTTGAAGGTGACTGGCATGACATCCCCTCCATTCGCCGGATGATTAAAGATGATGTGAAAATTGTCAAGAAAGAAATCAAGAAGGAATTGAAAAAACGAGTACCGATCTTAGAGAAAGGGAGATATGTCGCGGTCAAAGAGACGATCAAAAAAGTTATGCCAGAAGAGTATAAAATGATTAAAGAGTTGAAAGATATTGTAGTCGAGCAAAACTTGGTACGTAATATTTGATTTAGTAAAAAGTACGAAAAAAATAATAAGTATGACCTTGCTTCGTTCGTATGCGGAGCGAGGTCATTTTTGTTTTATCACATATAGTATTAGAATTTGTGAAAAGCTCCAACGGAGCGGAATCACTAAAAATGGGCATCGCCCATTTACTAAACACCTATTATTGTTCAGCTCCAAAGGAGCATCAGCTTTTAAAATCGTGTTACAATTCGATTGGTTCCATTAAATATAAAAAATATTAAATCAGTTCTAAAACTGCTTACGCTCCGTTGGAGCTTCTAATTTTTCCTTACAATTAAATGGGCGATGCCCATTTTTATTTCTTATGCTCCTTTGGAGCTTTCCGGAAACTTAACCACATGAGAAGATATTATTTAAAGTGAATCTCGGAAAACCACAGCCGATTTCTTCTCTCCATATTCAAATTTCAAGCTATTGCAAAAAGCGACATAATCTTTAATTGCAATCAGACTGTTATCTCTATTTACCAAGAATAACGAATCGCTCCAACTTTCTAAACTTTTGCATCCTTCATGGGCTTCTAAAGAGTCCATCACTTCATTTTTCAAAAAATCGAACCCTAGACTATTTTTCTCAATGGCGAGTAACGTTTTCTTGATGGAAGGAGTTTTCAAATTGGATTTTGCAATTTCATAATACTCATGAACTTTCGATAAGTCTTCATCAATAGATTTAATTCTAGAACAGATATTTCTTTTTGGAAAGACTAGTTTTTGTTTCAAAATACCACCAACATTGTAAAAAGCGGGATTCCACAAATAAGCGGAATCACTTAAATGGGCAGTACACTTTGCGATATCACTTTTTAGAAAGTCATAATCTTTTTGATAATCTTCACTCAGATTTTTACGAGTTATATCTTTTAATGAATTTTCGCTTTTCATGAAATACCTGATTGCTTTTTCAAATCTTTCCTTGTTAGGCAGAGCAAGCGATGGTGGATATTCACCAAGTGGAATTTCAGGCAATAATTCTTCTCTGTTAAGCAAGTAATCAGTTTGGAAATCATCAAATCTACTTTCCATTGTGGCGGTGCGGCAACTACTCAATAGTAAAATAAATAGGATTATTGGGACAATTAGTTTCATAAGATTGTTTGAAATAAAGAGGGTCATTGATTACATTTATGGACGCTTCAAAAATCACTTTTGAAGCTGCTAAATTAACACATATTATGACAGCAGAAAATAATGCGATTGGTCAAACGGATTTTAAATTTCCAGGTCAAACTAAATTTTACAGAGGAAAAGTTCGGGATGTTTACACGATAGGCGATACATTGGTGATGGTGGCTTCGGATCGTATTTCCGCATTCGATCATGTCCTTCCAAAACCTATCCCATACAAAGGGCAAGTATTGAATCAGCTGGCCGCCTATTTTCTGAATGCAACAAAAGATATAGTGCCTAATTGGGTTATCGCATCTCCCGATCCTAATGTGACAATTGGTCACGCCTGTAATCCTATTCCGATTGAAATGGTAATTCGTGGTTATTTGGTGGGGCATGCTTGGCGGGAATATAAAGCAGGTAAGCGAATGATCTGTGGAGTGCCAATGCCTGACGGAATGAAAGAGAATGATCCGTTTCCGACTCCAATCATTACACCTGCTACTAAAGCGGAAGAAGGACACGATGAAGATATTTCAAAAGCAGCAATTTTATCTAGAGGTATTGTATTAGAAAATGACTATGAATTGTTAGAAAAATACACTCATGCTCTTTATCAGCGGGGCACTGAAATGGCTGCAAAACAAGATTTGATTTTGGTAGATACAAAATATGAATTTGGAAAAAAAGGAGAAGACATTTTTCTAATTGACGAAATTCATACACCTGATAGTTCCCGCTATTTTTATAAAGAAGGATATCTAGAAAGACAAGAAAAAGGGGAGCGCCAAAAGCAATTGTCTAAAGAGTTTGTAAGAGAGTGGTTGATGAAAAATGGATTCCAAGGTAAAGAAGGGCAGCTAATGCCGTTCATGACGAGTGATTTTGTGGCGTTGGTCTCCGAGCGATATATCGAGTTATTTGAAAAGGTGACGGGTGAAAAATTTATTAAAGCAGCTATTAGTGATGTTGAGGAGCGCATCGAGGGGAATGTTTTGGGGTATTTTAGTAGATGAGTAAGTAGGGAGTGCTTTGGCGCGTGAGTGCGTGAGTACTATGACTACCCACAACTATAATGTTAAATTTAAGCATCTTGCCCTCACGTCCTTCCCGCGCGTCAATGTAATGGAAATAGGCTTCATATTGTTATAGTTATTCTGAATTTTGCAATATGCGCTTGTCATTCTGAGTATAGGCGATATACTCGTCCAGATTAAACAATTTTTAATTGGCATAGAGTCGAAGAATCAAGCGTACTTGGATTTTACTATTTCGACCGTGCCTTGAGTAATTGATATTTGAGCTAGCGGAGAAATCTATTTACTTGAATCAATTTTACATCAAAATCCATGTTCAGAGTTCTCAGATTTCTCCACAGCTCACTCACTTAAGCAAATACATGGTCGAAATTTAAAATCCTGCCAACCTCTTGATTCTTCGATTCCATCCCGAGTTTCTCCCGGGATTTCACTCAGAATGACAAGAGGTAAATTAAATATTATTCTGATAAAAATTGACTTACTCTAAATTTTAACTGTCGAAAATCCTTAATTCCATGACATTGCCCAACGTGTTCCTCCTCCTTTTAGAAAAGGAGGAGCCTATCCGAAGGATTAGAAGGTAGATACTGCGAACCCAGATCAAAAGATCAAAAGGTGGATACCAAAAACCCAAATCAAGAAAAGCAAATCTAACCTTTAATGATTATCTTAATCACCCATTCACAAATTCTTCCAAATACCCAAAAGTATCCGTCAAAGCCCCATTTTTAGTAATACTCGCACGTTTAATCACTGCACTATCTCTCAATAATAATTCTTTGATGATGAACTCCGAAAACTGATTGCCAAAAGATTCAGAAGCATCTCGAGGTAATTCATTTGGCAAGTTGTCAATGGTCATCATGTCTATCACATTTTCTCCATGAGGATCGACTTCTTGTTCCGTTTGTGGGTCATAACCAAAAATCGGATTGGCAATGGTTGATGCCTTTAAAGTAGAAGGGATGGATGAGATTGGGGCGATATCACAAGTGACGTCTCCGATGACTTTGATATTAAATTTGTCGGACTTCATTTCTTCTTTTGTAAAAAATGTAGGAGCTTTGTTATCCCAAAAAATACCATTAATCATGATATCTGCTACCTCTGTGTAGGATTGGAATTTACTAACAAAATCTTTTGGGTTTGAATAAAAATCAGTGTTCATAAAAGGAGCCCCATCTTTATGTGCTACATAATTCTGACAATCTAATTGCGTAAAAACGATTTCCTCATATTCTTTTGTTAAGAAATCGAAAGGGATGACTTTCTTGATCCCCATATCTTGCAAGACTTTGACTGCACCAGAAGCCACCCGTCCAGAGCCTGTAAGTACAATTTTTACTTTTGGGAATTCTGTTTTTTTATAAATTGAAATGGCCTCAGCATAATCATGACAATCTTTTAATCGCTTCAAGTTGGGTTGTCCAGTCCGTTTGCCATAGGTGTACAAAGCATTGTGTGCACCGACCATGCCAGCGAACACACCGAAAGCAATCAATCGCTGATTTTTGGCATTGGTCAACAATTCATAATCCACCATATGGATGTTTTTTTCTAAAAAAGCTTTTAATAATTTTCGATTGTACACCTGCTTTTTATGGGTGTGTGAGAAGAAGAGATATTGTTTACCTGGAATCAGTTGTTCAATTGGCACCTCTTTAACACCAAGTAAAATATCTCGATCCGTTAAATCTTCTTGTAATGTGACACCAGCCTGCACGAATTCTTCATCTTTGTAGCATCTAGTTGGAGAAGGTTGGACGACCAAATCTATATTATACTGTTCAATTAATTTTTTACACTGGATAGGAATTAAGGGTACACGTGCATCATTTGGAACCTTTCCTTCGCGAATTATGCCAATTTTCATAGTAAGTCTTGAGTATTAATGAATTTCAAAATTAAGAATAATCTCAAGTAATTATTTGCAATGTCACAACTGAATTGATATGTGCATAATTTATTTTTTAATGCGATTATTACATTGTTTTGGGTAGGTTGTGACAGTCAAAAGTTGGTCCGTTGGCACAGTAGTTGAAACTGTATAGGTATACAGCAATTGATAAAAATTAATTGAATAATTAATTGAATAATTAATAAGGCTGATAAAAATCTTATCTATAACTAAGATTAAAAAGTAAAAAGTTCTACTTGTTTTGTTTTTGGAATTCTCATGATTGCAATCGCTCTTCTAACTTGGAAGGGCGATTTTTTTTATGGTTGGAGGTCGATGCGCTTTACCCATCCTAGATATGATGTCTTCCTGTTGGGACTTTTTTTACTTTTTTTTAAAAAACTTCAAATTTGGGTGATAACGTTTTGACAATTCTGGTACTTAGTTGTTGGGTGGGTAACCGAACACGCTCTAATTTTGGTCCCATTGAGTTTTGAAACGCTCACTCTAATGCGTTAGAGCTATTGGACTGCTTCATTTATGAGGCAGTTCTTCAAAAAAACAGATTGTACTCATAGAAAATAGTTAATTCGCTCTCTAATATTTTCAAAATCTCTCTTTACTTGTTTTAACAAGATAGAATCGTTCATACATTGGGCGGTTCTTTTTTATTGAAACAAAGCTATTCGAAAAGTAGAAATTATTTTCTAACCAATATTTTCACATCAACTCTTCTTGCATTAGAATCATCGGTTGCATTGTAATCGATTCCATGGTATTCCGAAAAGATGTGGGTTGCATGAACTCCGAGTTCCATCAAAAATCTCTTTACTGTTTCTGTTCTTCTCAAAGACAACTCTTGATTGTAAAGAGGACTTCCTTTGGAGCTGGTATATCCAGCAATCAAGACATCGAGTCGATCATCTTGTTTTAATAAGTTAGCGATGTAACGGATTGTATTTTTTGCATCCTCTGTCAAAGTATGGGATGCGTTGGCAAATAAAATCTGAGAAGTTTCCCTTCCTTTTATCACCCTATTTAAATAGTCATAATTTGTGTTTGTATTGTTAGAAATTGTGTTGGTCTGAATGGTTTCTTTGGTATGGGTTGATTTTGTTTTATCAATTTCAGCAATCATGTTCTTGATGTCTCTCAATTCTTTTTCAAATTGTTTGGTATCGGTTGTGCCTTGAGACTTATTGAGTTTGTTTTCCAAATTTTGAATAGAACGGCTCATATCAGTCATTTGCTTTTCCAATACACGCGTATCATTTTTTGAAGGAGAAGTTGAAGCTATTTTCTGTTCCATTGCGTTGATTGAGCGATTCATTTCATTCATGTTTTTGGCCAACTGCTCGTACAATTCAACATTTTCCGAATTATTTTCGGGCGCTCTTACGATGATTGGTTCTTTGGTTTCTTGATTTGGGATTGATCCAATGTCTGTTTTAAGTTTATTTATCTCACTTAAAATATCGGCTTTCATTTTATTCAATTCTCTACGGTTGAATTCAGAATTGTCATTTCTTGGAGTCGCCTGCTTTCTTTGAAGTTCAGTCAACATGCGCTCGATATTTTCAGATTGCTGATCAGAAAAATTGGTCGATGGAGTAGTGTTTGCTTGATTTTGAGTCGTACTTCTTCTTCTCTTGTAAATTGTCTTTTTCTTGTGCATTTGAATTTGACGATACATCAAATACTGTTGGTAGGACATTTTTTGCCTTTTAGCCACTACCAATTTTGAGATTAATGATTTTAGCTCATCCGGATTCATATCTACGTAAGAGGTAGATTCATTTTGAGCATTCAAACAATTTGACAACAAGCTAAATACGATAAGTGAGAATACTAATTTTTTCATTGGTCGGAATTAAGTTGATACGAAAATACAGTAGCAAGCCGGAGTAGGTGTCTCCAACTTGCAAACTGTAAAAAAAATCTAAATGATTTTATTCTAAAAAGGGAAACGATATCCAGCAACCAATTGGTTGTTCTTGAATAAGTTTCTTCCTGTCAAATCTACATACAATCTTCCTTTCCCGACAGTGAGGTAAGAACCAATTAAAATATTCGTAGCTCCTCTCAGTTTTGTATCATTTTCTTGTTCGATTCTCATAGCACCTAATCCTACACCTACATATGGTTTTACAGGACCTAGTTTGTCGATAACAATCGGGTACAATATGTTAGCAGAAATTCCAAAAGTGTTGTCCGTTCCCACTCCAAAAAATGTTTCTGGCATAAATTCAAAAGATAAATTATCATTGATATTTAAATCATAGTGCCAACGCAATCCAAGATTGAAGGTATTACTTCCACCCAGGTTTAATCCTGCGAAACCAGAAGTTCCTTGGTACTTCATTTTTCTGAAAAAGCTTCCTTCTTTCAAGTCTTCTTGTACTTCAGCGGTATGACTATCATCAATAAATTTTTCATCAAAGTCACGATCTGCTAACTTTTTTCTTTCTTTTCCTTCTTTATTCTCAGTCTTACTTCTTTTACGTCTTTTCTTTTCGTCCTGAACTCTTTGCTTTTTAGACTTCTTGATTTCCTTCTCCATCTTTTCTATCTGCTTATCTTTGTCATCCAACTTCTTGTTCATACGCTCTAGAATTTCCAGCATTTGTTCATTCATCTCTTTTTGTTCGTCAGATAAACCACCATAATTGCCTTGATTATTTCTCAAATTGTCAATCCTGGAATTGACATCCGTTCCTTTTTTGTCACCTCTTTTAGTGCGCTTGGTCGTTTTACCATTCTCATCAATTTCAATTTCTTCGATGTCCATACGCATTTGATCTTGAAACATCCATGGCATTGGTTGCGGTTGTTGGTTGACACCTTGTAAGATTTCTTCTATCAAGTTTTCAAATTCACCTGGCGTCATTCTAATCACACTTTGAGAATTATTGTTGGTGATTTCAACTGGTGGGGTAGGAGTCGCTGTCATAGCAACTTTTTCAGCTTCCTTTTTCGCTCTTCTTTTTTCGCGACGGCTTAATTCTTCAACAACTGCTTCCGCTTCCTCTTTTTCATCCATTAGTTCAGCCGCTTTCTCATCATCATCAGCTGCTAGCGCTTCATCCAATTTTGATTCCAACTCAGCGATTCTATCTTCATATTCCGATTTCAATAAAGCAGCTTGTTTGTCATTCTCAGATTGTGCTGCAGAAACTGCTGCCTCTTTTTCCATGTTCAGCAATTTCTCAGTTTTGGCTTTTCTTCCTAACGATAACAATACACCTGCGCTATAATTCCAACTAGTTTGTATTTGTGATGGCTCATCAATTGCATCTAATGGGGTTCCTGATGTTAACATTGCTTTTGCGCCTCCAAATACTTTGAAGCCACGTGCAAATGGGATGGTTACACCGACTCCACCCATTGCAAAAGGTTTGTCCTCCGCTGCATAAAAGAAAGTAGTTGAATCAGGCAAAGTTCTGCTTTTACCAATGTATGCTCCCTCTTTGATATCGATTTTTCCACCACCTAAAATCAAGTATGGAATTAACCCAGTTCCTGCATTTAATTGGGTTCTGACCTCACCACCATAGATGGCGATATCATCTTGTTTTGTTAAGTCATCTTCCTGCATTCCTTGCCAGTAGAACGCTCGCAATCCAACGTAAGGACCAAAATCAAAACCAGCGCTACCACCAGCATATCTTGTTTCTCTATACGTTAAATCATCATCCCATCTGATAAGACCCACGGTTGGTTCGACGGTCAAACTTAACCCTTTGTACCCGTTTGAAAAATTGTTCATATAGGCTTTGTCCAATTCGGTCATTTTACCCGGTCTTCTTCCTCCGAGGTATAATTGAAGAGAAGCTAATGCTGACCAGTTTTGCAATTCTTCCAATCCGTAATCAGCGTCTTGAATGTTGTAAGTCAGTTTATCCTCTGGTGACATCAGGTACTGAATGGTGTTGTAGCGATACGCTGTATTTTTTCCTTCGAGGGATAGCGTCAAACGATCTCCAACACTCAAAACAATTCCTGCACCGATACTCAAATAAATTTGTTTGTTGGTGTCGAAAGTGTCCAATTGGATAGATTGAATTCCAGTACCAGCAGTGATGTAAGGAAGTAGTTTTCCTCTGCTAAGATTTAATTTCATTTCGCCTCCCCATCTTGTCATTTCTACATCACGTCCCATGAATAAACTATCCACATAGTTCGGTATTTCAAATCCAGCAAATGAAGTTTTCTGATCTAATGTTTGCATATAGGATCCTCGTAATTCAAAATTTTGACCAAAGCCAAATCCTAATTTTCCGCCGACCATATAACTGTCTTCAAGTCCTGCACGGTCATCCCACCAGACTCTTTCAGCAGTGGGAGAGATCGTATAACTAATTCCAGATACTTGCGCCAATATTGAATTGCTATATATAAATAACAATAAAAATACGGATGTTTTGATAATAAAATTTTTCATGTTTTAATTTTAATCCTTATAGTTTTTCAAATATGTATTAATACAAAATGAAGTCGTTACTCCATTTGCTTAGTTTAATCTTAGTCTTATATTCTAGATGGGAATTTGTGGTTTAGCCTAAAAAATAGTTCTGTTGCCCTTACATTTAAAATGCAAAAGAAATACCTTGTTGCTAATTATATCTTCTCATAAGTCCTCGTAGGGTTGAGAATTATCAATGAAGAAATTCTCGAAAACTGATCCAAACCTACAACGTATGTCATATTGATTTGTTAGCAAAAATCGTATGTTTTTTGTTGAATAATCGGATTTACACAGGAAAAAGTTTTGGCGTAATGAGTTGTAAGTGATTGACTTCGAATTACTTATAGATTATCATAAGTTATGTGATCTACTCCTTTCCCGATATTTACAGGAATGACATTGGCTTCAAGACCTGTTTTTTGTTTGTAAAATGCGGTGATGACTTCAATTTTATTTTGTGCAGTTTCCTTCTCCAACAGATTGATGGTGCATCCACCAAAACCTCCACCCATCATACGCGCACCGAGTACATTATTTTGCTTTGCAAGTGCAACCAATAAATCTGTTTCGTCACAACTTACTTGGAATTGTTTACTTAATCCCTCATGAGTTTCGTACAATGCTTTCCCAATTGCTGTCACATTTAACTCGATCAATTTGGCAGCACAATATTTGACTCTCTGAAATTCTTCGACAACGTAAATACCTTGTTGATGCTCATTGGCGGTTAATTGTTCTTTCACCTCATCTACCATATGGTGTTTCACATTTTGCCAAGAAGGAATGTTCTCGTATCGGTCTTGAATGGCACGGATAATCTTTTCACAAGTACGACGACGGTCATTATAAGGAGTGCCGATTAATTCATGTTTGATGTTGGAGTTGATTAAATACAAGGCATGCTTTCTAAGTTTCAGGTCAACATACTGATGCGTCTCATTTTTGCAATCCAATAAAATGGCTTTGTCTTTCATGCCAAACATGACAGCATATTGATCCATTAACCCACAATTGACACCAATCGCGTGTTCAACTTGTTGAGCAAACTTCGCGATTTCAAGTCGGGTCATTCCCCATTCATTCAACTCATTGAGTCCATATAGGTACCCACAACATAATGCAGCCGAAGAAGAGATGCCTGCACCTACTGGTAAGTTTGAAATAATTTTGCAGGAAACAGATTGGTGCCACATTTCCTTTTCCTTCATTAATTGATGAATAGCTTCGAAGTAAGCTGCCCACCCACTTGTTTGTTTCGAACCGTCAATTTCAATCGTCTCTCCAAAATCTATGGATTGAATCGAGGTTGGGTTTGCTTCTTTTTTAGTGAAGCCCAAATAAATGGCTTTATCGATGGCAGCAGGTAAAACGAACCCATCATTGTAGTCGATATGTTCGCCAATAATATTGATACGACCTGGAGCACTGACGATCAAGTGGGTATCTTTGAAATGACTTTTTAGCTTTTCCTTGATGGCATTCATGGGCATGAAGATAAGCAAAAAGGGGTGGGTGTTCAAAAATATAACTTCTGCGTTTTGAGCATTTGAATACCTAGCTTATGAGCATTTCGGTTATGGCACTTTACTTGAAGTATTGTGAGTAAAATATACTTTATGAGATCACTTTTAATGGCTTTTTTGATGGTTTTATGTGTAGGTTCCTGCAGTGATAGCGCTTCTACAGAGAAAGCACCAGAGCAGGTGTTGTCATTGGAAGAACAGATTGATCTAAAAAAGAAAACAGAATTGGCATCCGGAATTATCAATGACATAGTGATTCTAGATCACGTATTTGGGATGACCAAGAAAGAAGTGTATCAACATAAAAATAAATTATTTAAGAAAAAGAAGATATACGGGATTTATAAAACAAAAAACACCCGTATTTTTGCATATGACTTAAAGACCGAGCATTTTGATAAACTCACATTATATTTCGATGCTTATTTTCACAATGATGAAATGTATCGGATGGAATGTATTCCCAAATTGAAAAAGAATGAGGATTTAAAGAAAGTCCAATCTGACTTGGTTGATTTGTATGAAATAAAATATGGGGCCGCACATTTTGAAATTCCTCAAGATACCGTAAAGAATTTTTATTCCAACTTATGGATTAACGGAAATCAGGCAATTGAGATTGAACGAAATGAGGAAGAGGTGATTATTTCTTATACCGATTTGAATCGCCAATTGAAGAAGTTGAATGACATATAAGTTGTTTTTTAAAAAAGAAATTATTTTGTTAGATACTCGCTTATTTCAACCCATCCAAAAACTCCAATTCCACATCCACTCGTTTTAATAACTCTTTGGAAGAGCCGACTACTTTTTTAATAAAGTTGGTTCCTTTTTTTGTGTTGACCTCAAAACTTTCATAGCCTTCAATAACTTCATTCAATTGTTGCTTTACGGTCTCCATACTTTTCTTGGCGTATGGGATGGTCCATTTTTTGGATTTAAATCTTTTGTTTTTAGCCGCAATGTATTCGTTGAATAAGCCAACAGCGGCTTTGTTTTTTTGATTCAAATTGTTGAGTAATTCTGGTTGACTATTTAAATCATAGTTGCCTAAGTTATTAGTCCTATGTTTTCTCCATTTACTGATCAAACGAATACCATCACCCAAAGCAATAGAGCGATCGAGTTCATCCTGCATTCTTTCTTTTTCTCCTTTTTTAAGGTGTGCATCAATTAATGCTTTGTAGTCAAAAGTAGTGGATGATTTTGTAGATGAATTGTTGGATTCAAAAGTTTTATAGCTAATTGGATGATCCGACAATTGCCAGATCGGGTCAAATGGCATGTGTGTTTTAATCATTTCCTCTGGAGCCGTATTGTACCATTGTGGGAAATACTTTTTTACAAACTTTTTTCCATCCTTTACATAACCTGCTGCCCAAGTTGGGTCAAATAATTTCCATGCGCCATCCACTTTGACAGCATTCCAACGGTGACTAAGTTTGGTGGCGACTCGTCCTTTTCGTTTCACATATCCACCGACCATGTAAGATTCATATCCCAATTCTTGCATCATCGAATGGAAGAGTAACGAGTAATCTTCACAAACTCCTTTTTTGCGTTTCAGCAATGTCTCGAGTAAATATTCCTGATAAGCTTCTGGACTTTTGAAACTTTTTCTTTTGCTAGTAGCATTTCCCGAACTGATTTGATCGCGTTTGGCGACATCATATCTGATATTGTCGGTGATCCATGAGAAGATCGATTGGATAGGATCATCCTGAATGTCAATTTTCTTTATGGTTTCTTTAACCACTGTGGATTGGGCAAAAGTAAATTGGGGGAGGAGGAAGAAAAGTAGCAGTAGTTTTTTCATCTTCAATTTGGATGGTTTGGAGTGAAGATAACGAAAATGTGGGATTGTTTATTATTAATTTGATGTGTTTTTACAAATGTATTGTTAAGCAAAAGTCGAAACTTTCATGAGTTAAAAGCAATTTAGAATGCAACAACAAATAGAGAATAAAACAAGTATTGTGGAAATATTTAGATGGTAAGGTACAACTAGGATGCAAGGGAGCTAAACGGAAAAACACGTTGAAAAGTAGTTTGTTTGATTCGTGTTGGCTATAAACATCTCTTACAACAAAAAAACTCACCAACAAGCAGTGAGTTTTATCTAGTGATCCCGCCAGGAATCGAACCTGGATCCTAAGCTCCGGAAACTTATATACTATCCGTTGTACGACGGGACCATATTACAAAGGTAAAATCTTTTGATTTAAACACTTACTTTTTTGCGACCTCTTTGAAAAACAAAAATGAAAACCAGTGCAGCACTGATGATAAAGAGGGAACCAGCCATTAAAGGATAATTTTCATCCAAAGTATTCAAATAACCGGCAAATAAAGGTGGGATGGCGGCTCCGAGCGCTAACATGGATTGGTGAATCCCCAATACTTCTCCTTGTTTGGCAGCGCTGGCTTGATTGGAAATGACCGTTGTCATATTTGGGGAGGTCAAACCATAGGCGATGGCGATGCACGGATTGATGAGATAAAACCAGCGATCATTGTCAGGGATCAATATGATAAATATGCCGACACCGACTGCCATAATGGAGTACTTTAATATTTTTTCTGGTGCGACTTTTCCGCTCATTCTTCTGACAATTAAACCTTGTGTGAGCGCCAACCACAATCCAATCCACCCGTATAAAAAGCCAATATTTTTTTCCGTGTAATCAAATTTCTGCAATAATAAGACGGAGAAAAACTGCGTATAAAATGCAAATCCTAATGCTAATAACAATACAACCACAAATATCACTCTTAAGTTAGGTGTTTGAAAAGAAGTTGCAATATTTTTGATACCACTGAAGATGGAAATTTTCTCATTCCGTTTTTCTTTTAGTGTTTCTGGAAAGATAAAATAAATCAACAATAGATTGATGGTAGCTAAAATGGCGGTAAACCAAAATGGGGTAGAATGGTCAAACCAAGAAACCACAGAGCTATCCGCCAAAACACCACCAATAGCAGGTCCCAAAATAAACCCAATACCAAAGGCTGCTCCAACTAAACCAAAATTTTTCGCTTTACTTGCATCATCGCTGATATCAGCAATGGCCGATTTGACAACCGAAATATTACCACCCATAAATCCAGGTAGTAATCGAGCAAAAAATAATAGGTATATATTTTTAATCACAATCGCATAACCAAACAATAAATACCCGATTACAGAACCAATAATCGAAATTTGTAACACCGGTTTGCGTCCATGTCGATCCGATAGCGCTCCTAAAATAGGGGCTCCAAAAAATTGCATCAAGGGATAACAGGAAATCAAAAAACCGTAAAGCAATGAGCGTGCATCTTCTGGAAAACTAGGTTCGAAAAAACTGGTATTGCCCTCAAAAAATAGAGATGGAATGACAGGAATGATAATCGTGATCCCCAGCATGTCAATAAAGACGGTGAGTATGATTATGAAAAGAGGGGATCGTTTTTGTTCATTCATGCGGCGCTAATGTAATACAAATTGAACTTTAAAAGGTTAGGGTGTTCAAAATACTGAATCATTGATGTGTAACTTTTGCTACTTTGAATTTTGCTTGAAACCTATGACCCCAAAGTGGTTCAAGCATATAACTTGGGGCATTCACCCCAAGTATTTCACGAATACTCGTCCAGCCCTGTAGGCCTGTCGGGCTGTTCGCCAGAACAGACAGGGGCTAGTAGATTTTCACAACAATTTATTTACTAACATAAGTAACTACAAAAAAAGGCTGCACCCCATTTCAGAGTGCAGCCTTTTTTATATAAATCAGCAATTATTATTAATTACATTCTTTTGCGTGCTTGAAAACTGCTTCTTCAAAATCTGACCACTTTGATTTCAAATCTTTAACTGCTTTACACTTTCCAAAAAGGCCACTAGCTTCATCCTTGTAATTTTTCTTTTCCAATTTGAAAGCAGGGCTTTTTCCTTTTTGTACAAAGTAAGACTTTGCGATCCCACCTGCAACTTTTAATCCACCAACACCAAGGCTAGCCGTTTCTTTTGCATAAGGATCGAAGTATACTTTCAAATTTTCTTCAAAAGAAGGATTTACTAATTGCATCAAAAGTGTCATCGTTTTTTTCTTGATTTTCACTTCTGCTTGCTCGAAATAAGCGTATCCATCTTTGATTTTTTCGCTATCTAATTCGTTGTCGGCACCCCATTGCCTAGGATCATTCATAAAATCCAAAGCTTTACCCATTTTGTCCCAACCTGAAGGTGGTAAATACATGTGCTTAATGTCTTTTGGTTCGTACGTAGTTTTCTTTTTGCTTCCAGTTTTCTTAATAGTAACTTCCTCAATATTTCCTTTTTTGCGGTCCAAATCCCAAAGCACTCCTTCTACTGTTTCACCATTATTTAAAGTGATGTAAGAAGTTTTTTTCTTGGAAAAAGTAAATGCTCCTTGAAGGAATTTTTGTGCCATTGCAACATTCGCTGTTAAGAAAATAACTACAAATGCCATTACTAACTTTTCAAATTTCATAAATCTATTTTTATTCGAAGGTTTGGTAAAAAAAATATGTTTTAAATTGATCAACCAAATTTAAGGAAAACTGCTGCACTTTTCCGTTTGATTATCTAACTTCGGTCGTATTATAAGACTTATTTAACACTACAATTGAATTTTACAAATGAGATTTAAGTTTTTTAGAAAGGAATTGATATTTATCATTTTCATATTCACTATTTGTAATAAGTCCAGTTTTGCACAAACTATAGATAAAAATACCACGTTTTGGGGGGCAGTCGTACCTGCTTTTCGAATTGCTGACCAGGTAGTCATAAAAAATGAATTCCATTGGAGAACCAGTGATTTTGTACAAGAATGGATGCAATTTATTATCCGACCGAGCATTACGTATACACCGATAAAGGGACTTAGTTTGACAGCTGGTTACACCTACGCCAATAATCATCCTTATCATGGATTTAGTGGACCTATCGCATTTCCTGAGAGCAATATTTGGGAACAAGTTGCGCTGACAAGTAAGTATGGGAAAGTAAAAGTGATCAATCAGTTTCGAATGGAACATAGATGGATTGGAATTGTCAACAATATAAATACGGAGAATCCTTTTATTGATGGAAATAATTTTGTCAACCGATTTAGGTATCGTTTAATTGGAAATGTACCTATATTTAAGTTAAATGAAATTCCTGTCAGTCTCACTGTATTTAATGAAACAATGATTTTGTTGAGCGATAATTTTCGTGTAAATAATGTTAATCAAAATTGGACAGTAGGGTTGATTAATTTTCATTTACCCCGAAAGAGTAAGATCAGTGTTGGCATCCAAAATCAATATATCATCAGAGATGGTGGTGATCGGATTTCCAATACTGCGATGTGGTTGGCATTATCAAAAGAATTTGATTTAAGAAAAAAAGAAATAACTATAAATTAAAATTATGGAACCAACAATTAAAAAAATTACACTGAACCGGATTGATGATCATATGAATTTTGAGGCAGTTGATGCAAAAGGAAAAACAGTACTTTTTGATGCAGGTCCGAAGATAGGAGGCAAAAGCAATGGCGTCAGTCCAATGGAGTCTTTATTGATGGCAGCAGCAGCTTGTAGTAGTATTGATGTGGTAATGATTTTGAAAAAAATGAAACAGCAGATTGATGACTATAAGGTAGAAGTGGAAGCTGAAAGGATATCTGAAGGCGAAGCATCGAGATATAAAACAATTCATTTACATTTTGTATTGACAGGAGAAATTAAAGAAAAAAAGTTAGAAAAAGCGATTCAAATGTCACTAGAAAAGTATTGTTCGGTGTCCAAAATATTGGCGCATAGTGCGGAGATTACTTCGAGTTATTCATTAAATGGTTAGTAAACCTTGCTAGCCGTAACTTCGATTTATTTGTTCCGTAAAATAATCGTAATTTTAATAATTCGAATTAATAAGATATTTTTTTAATTACACTAATATGAGAGTTGTATTACTTATTACAATTTGTTTTCTGACACTTAATTCATTTGCCTCTGAAATAATGTTTTTCCAAAAATCATCCGATGAAGCATTGGAGCTTGCAATGAAAATGGACAAACCGTTTTTCGTTTTTTATTGCGGTCGATGGTGTCCAACTTGTAAGGTGATGGAAGAGCACACTTTCACAGACGATGCAGTAGCTGATTTTGCCGCTCAAAACTTTATTGCATTTAAAGCAAATATCGACGAACCCACAGGAAAAGAATGGAAAGAAAGGTATGGTGTATATGTCGTTCCTACGGTTATCTTTTTTGATAGGTACGGTCAGCAACAAGATTTACACGCATCGACATTAAGCGCAATTGCTTTTCTTGATATTATGAAAAGAAATGCAGCGCTTTCCAGTAATCAATATAATATGACTCCTGTGTCACTCGTAACTTTTCCAACCACGGTTACCCAACCAGTAGTAGCAATGCCAACTCAATCTACACCTACTACTCAAGAAGTGACACCTAATATTGCAAATGTGGTAGAAAAACAATCATCTCTTCCAGATATTGGTACAAAAATCAATTCAAAAGAGAAGCTTTTAAAAAATGAAATTATAGATGAACATGGTAGTAAGGAAGCTTCTGAAAAAGAAAAAATTGCAGCACTTACAAAAAGAGCAGAATCTGAAACGCTAACGCAAAGCCTGACTGAAAATAAGAAGAATGACAACGAAACTAACAACGACGCTTCTGCAATTCAACATGTTGTTATGACCAATGGTAAAATTTGGGCTGCTTCTAACAATAAGAAAAGCAAAGCGAAAGAGGAAAAGATTGTTGCTGCTGTAAATGAGGATGCAATAGTAGAATTGAAAAAAGAAGTGGCCATTACAAAGCCAGTTGGACAACCAAGTGTTAGAAATACTTCTCCTAATGCAATCAACAAAAATACTTCCGATGTTGAAAAACCAACCCGTCCCAAAATAAAATCAATCGTTTTAAACCCTAAAAAGAATGTTGCTCCAAGAAATATTGTAATTAGAACTACAAGAACAGAATCAATTGTTCCTTCAACAAACACAGTTGCGCCTGCTCCTCATAAGGTGGTTTCAATGGTGGTTAACCAACCAGTTAATCAGAATTCCTCAATTTACTCAACAAGCTATTTACAATTAGGATATTTTGAAAATCATACGAATGCAAGTGCGTTGGCGGCAAAGGTCAGACGTCAATTTTACAACAATATCATCAGTTTAAAGGAAACCAATGTAGACGGTATGAAAATGTATCGAGTGACAATGCAGGGTTTTCAGAGTAAAGATCAAGCCGCAAAAATGAAAACACAGTTGAAGGCAGCTGGATTTAAGAGTTATATTTTTGAGAATTGAATTGGTGAAAATTGGAATCGCTAGAAAAATTATTGACGCTATTCAACAAACACTTATAAAGGTAATGTTGGTTGGGAGATATGGATGCGGTCCAACGTCAACCACGCTATTTATCTTAAGTAGAAAGTGAATAGCAAGGACATAACATGAAAATCACGTTAAATCCTTGCCTAAATCACACCTTAATTATTATTTTATACCTGCAGAACAGCTATTCAAAATTTTATTGCAACATACTATCTATACTATCTACTGGTTTGCCAATTAATAGTTGTAAATAATCTTAGCTCATCGTATTCATTCAAAAATGAAAATAACCAAAAGCATTGTTAAATGGATGTGTGTAATACAAATTGTAGTCTAAAAGTGCGGATATATTTGGAAGGAAAATTTTTCGAGATCAAGGCAGAAAACGTAGACATAGCCTTAGTTACGGCGAGCCTGCCTGACTGCGCCACGCAGACAGGGCTTTCTAACGAAGATATCGGGAAATTTTTCTCAAAGATAACCGTAATTATATACTACAATTTGTATAAAAGGTGTGTTACGAATATATAGATAAAACAATTGTTTAAATAAGCCATTAACAAAATTAACATTGTAAATGCTAATTTTATGTGACATAGCAAACTATTTTATTTCATCATATTTTTCTCTCGGGATATTTTTTTCTCAGTTTTGTTAACATCGAAAATAGTAAGAGTGAAATTTCGCTAGACAACGGTAATTGAAGGTTTGTTTAAAATAATGCGGCCTCTTCGGTTAACAAATCTAATGCTTTATTGACGTGATGTTGGTTTACATAAGTTTGTGCAATGATCATTCTGATTAAAAACTGATCGTTGACTTTGGTGTGAGACAAGTACAATTGTCCTTTTCGATTGATACTATTTAAAAAGTCTTTATTTATTTGATTCAGCTTTTCCAAATCATCAATCCCATTTGGACGAAATCTAAATCCGGTAAAAGTTGCAAATGGAGGCATCATCAATTCGAAATGCGGTGAGGACTCGATTTTAGAAGCAAAGTAGGAATTCAGTGAGATATGATGTCTCAATTTTTCTCTGATTCCTTCCATCCCATAACTTCTTATGACAAACCACAATTTCAATGCTCGGAATCTTCTGCCTAATGGAATTCCCCAATCTCTGTAATCGTTGACAATTCCTCTTGTTTTTGTTTTCAGATATTCCGGTAATACTTCAAATGTTTGTAACAATAAATTGACATCTTTGACGTAATAAGCTGTGCAATCAAAATTTGTAAACAACCACTTATGGGGATTGAAAACGAAACTATCTGCCATTTCAATTCCTCGATTCATCCACTGATATTCTTCCAATAAAAGTGCAGTACCCAAATAAGCCGCATCTACATGCAACCAAACTTTATATTTTTGACAAATTTTTCCGATTTCATACAATGGATCAACTGCGACCGTGCTGGTAGTACCAATCGATGCGATAACACAACATGGAATTTTGCCTTCGGAAATATCTTGTTGGATTGCTTGTTCTAGTTCTTCAGGAATTAAACGATACTTTTCATCGACCTTGATTTTCACAATATTTTTTCTACCGATTCCAGCAATCTTGACAGCTTTTTCGATGGACGAATGAGTCTGTGTAGAGCAATATACCCTTAAATTACTGGGCACGCCATTTTCATTCGCCTCAAAATCGGTCACTACTTCTCTTGCGGTGATGATAGCAGAGAGCGTAGCAGTCGAAGCCGTATCTTGGATCACGCCTTCAAAATGATTGGGTATTTTCATTTCATCTCGTAGCCAATTTAAAACTCTTTTCTCCAATTCAGCAGCAGCAGGTGAGGTATCCCAAATCATACATTGAGCTCCAATCGCTGCAGTAATAAATTCCGCAAACAAAGATTCTATTGAGCTGTTGGCAGGAAAGTATGCATGGAAATTGGGGTGTTGCCAATGCGTAATACCGGGTAAAATGATTTTGTCGAGATCGTCCAAAATATCATCTAGAGATTCTGATTGATTTGGTGGGTTTGTAGGAAGTTGCTTGTAAATTTCTTCGGGATGCACTTGCGATTTCACAGGAAAACTTTCTAAGTTTTTAAAATATCGGTCAATCCATGAAATAATTTTTGGTGCAAAATCAAAAAAATCTTTTTTCTCAATCATGTCCTGTTTACTTTTTATAAATATTCTGTGACTTTAAATACAGCGTTTGTTGCTAATCTTAGTTTGAAGTCTAAAAAAGGAAGGTACTAAAAGTTACTTATTCGTCTTAATTGCAGAGAAATGAATATTGCTTTATGGAGCTACAATTTAATAAGCTGGTTAATACACTCGACCATTTTGCACTCGTAAATTGGCTTTTTTGGTTACAGAAATGGTGATAGGATCGCTTTCAATTGCAGTAAATTAGGAAAAGAAAACTACCTTTAGGTCTAAACTAAACTACTTTTTAATGGAATTTACTGCACAACAAATTGCCGACTTGGTAGGTGGAGAAATTGTTGGAGATGCCAACGCCTCAGTGAGCACTTTATCTAAAATTGAAGAGGGCAAACCCGGTTCTATTTCTTTTTTGGCAAACCCAACCTATACTCCTCATCTTTATACTTCAAATGCAAGTATTGTCATCATCAACAAAAGTTTTGAGATAACTAAAGAAGTGAAATCAACACTCATAAAAGTGGATAATGCAGATGCTGCTTTCGCAAAATTATTGGAGATGTACAATCAAGTAAAGTTGAATAAATCAGGCATTTCTAAAATGACTTCAATTGATGAATCCTCAAAATTAGGGAAGGATATTTACGCTGGTGAATATGTTGTTATAGGAAAAAACGTAACCATTGGAAATAATGTCAAACTTTATCCACACGTTTTTATTGGTGACAATGCCGTGATAGGAGATGATAGTATTTTATTTTCTGGAGTTAAGGTGTATTCCGAAAGCATTATTGGAAAGCGGTGTATTTTTCATGCTGGAACGGTCATTGGTAGTGATGGATTTCGTTTCAACCCTACAGACAATCACAAGAAAGTACCACAAATCGGTAATGTCATCATTGAAGATGATGTAGAGCTGGGTGCAAATTGTGCGATAGATCGAGCAACATTAGGATCTACGATTTTGAGAAAAGGAGTCAAATTTGACAACATGGTACACATCGCTCATAATGTAGAAGTTGGTGAACACACTTACATCGCAGCACAAAGTGTTGTTGGTGGAAGTACCATCATTGGAAAGAACTGTATGTTTTCTGGTCAAGTCGGAATGGTAGGTCACATCAAAATTGCTGACGGAACTAAATTAGGTGCCCAGACAGGTGTTTCAAAATCAATAAAAAATCCAAACACTATTCACATTGGAACTCCTTCTCAGGAGGCACGCAACTTCAAGATTAATACGATCCACGCTCGGAATTTGGGGAAATTGGTCGAGAGAGTAAAAAATATTGAAAAGGAATTGAAAATTTGAGAGACCTAGAGCTAAATAAATACCAGTCATTCAGACATACTTGATTTGGAATTATACAGTGGGCAAAAAATTGTATTTATCAAGGTATCAGCTGGTATATTAGCCCTAGGTGTTCTTCAAATTAGGTGTCGTTTTTTAGTGCGGATTTAATAGCTGCCAAAGAAGATAAATAGGAATAAGAAACACTTTTTATTATTGAGCTGCCTTGACAATTCTTCAATTAAAACCAGCCAATTTTAGCGGACATTCATTTAAATCTTTGTAAGACCTACTGTGAAAGCTTGTCAAAAAAAGCGAATTGTCACTTTAGCGTACAATTTATATTTAATCCTGCTCTGTCTAAAATATGTTGAGCAAAGTGACAATTAAGTTACTATATTATTTTCGTTTCTATATGTCTCACTGCTTACAAAATTTTACTTTTGTAGATATTCGAAAATTGAAATTCAGAAAATGAAAAATTTGCTCTTTCTTATTCCAATTGTGTTGTGGAATCTTCAATCAATTTTTGCACAAAATACTGTTGGTCTCTTATCCTTTGATCCTAGTCAGGCTTATGATGGGTACAATTTGTTATACCCACACAATCAACCAGCCGTATTTCTTCTCAACAATTGTGGTGAAGTTGTACATCGATGGGATGATGAAGCCAATTTTCGACCAGGAAATACAAGCTATATCCGATCTGATGGAACACTAGTCAAAGCTAAACGAGATGTCACCGTTACAGATGATGCAATTTGGGCAGGAGGAGGAGGAGAAACGGTTGAAATTAGAGATTGGAATAATAATTTAATGTGGTCCTATACTTTAAATGATGAGCAAGGGCGATTGCATCATGATATTGAGCCGATGCCAAATGGAAATATTTTAATGATAGCTTGGGAATCCAAAACTAAAGAAGAAGCGATTCAAGCTGGAAGAGATCCTCTGACTTTAGATACAGATGTTTTTTGGCCGGATTATATTTTTGAAATTAATCCAATGAACAATGAGATAGTTTGGGAATGGTATGCTTGGGATCACCTGATTCAAGATTTTGATAGTACCAAAGATAACTTCGGAGTGGTAGCAGAGAATCCAGGTTTAATCAATATCAATTTTGATAACAATGGACTTTCAGATTGGATGCACAGTAATGCGATTGATTATTCTCCCGAACGAGATCAAATTTTGTTGTCCGTTCCTTTTTTTAATGAAGTATGGATCATTGATCACTCCACTTCAACTGCTGAAGCGGCCGGGCATGTTGGAGGATTGGCAGGAAAAGGAGGAGATATTATTTATCGATGGGGAAATCCTGCGGCATATGATCAAGGGACACTTGCAGATCAAAAATTATTTAATAATCATGATGCACATTGGGTGGAAGATTTTGTGTCACAAGCGCATCCACACTACAATAAAATTGCTGTTTTCAATAATCAAGTTGGAGCAGATTTTTCTACCGCCAATGTGATTGCACCAAGTTGGGATATGTATGATTGGGGATATGGACTATCTAACAATGTGTTTTTGCCTCAAGATTTTGATGTCATCTATGATCATCCGACACCGACTGATCTTTTTTCTACTGGTCTTTCTAGCGTACAGCTATTGCCAAATGGGAATACATTGATTTGTTCAGGAAGATTCGGATATACTTTTGAGTTAACGCCAGATGATCAAGTTGTATGGGAATATAAAACACCGTTCATGGGTCCGAATATTGCGATACAAGGAGATACGCTGACGATCAACAATAATCTTACATTTCGTATGAGACGTTTCCCCATCAATTATACTGGTTTTGCAGGTAAAGATCTGACACCAGATGGGTATATTGAATTAGAACCTAATTTAGGTTTTTGTGATCAAATTCTTCCCACTTCAGATATTATGGAAGAATATTTTCTTGAAGTTTTTCCAAATCCGGCCAATACTTTTTTGACCATTGAATGGATTGGAGGAATGTATGCGGATGTTCAAATTTTTGATATGATGGGCAGGCAAGTAACCTCCTTTACAGAGACGGGAGGAAGAAAATACCTCGATATTTCGACATGGGAAGAAGGAATTTATTTTATAGAAATTGGAGGGATTGAAACTCGGAAGCTAGTTGTTAGTCGGTAATTTGGGATGCTAATGGAGTAGGGAGTCCATTTTTAATCAAAGCAACAATAAACGATTTTGCTTAAAATAAATTTAATGACCTGGTATTTTAAACGTACAAAATACGGGTAGGTGATCTGATATACTTCTTGCAAAATTTAAATGTTCGCATTTACCGACATAATCAATAACACTACTTTTTACAACATTTAATTCTGCTTTTTCATAAATAAAGAAATCGATTGCGTGATTTGAATATGTAAAATCATTGTTGGAAGTACATGCTCTCCTCAATGTTGATTTGTCTCCAAATGGAGTAAGTTGTAAATGTTGATCATTTAGAAGATCCCAAAATTTATCCGTTGAGCTAATATTATAATCACCTGCTATCAGGATTTTATCATTAGGATAAAGCATCGGTAGTTGGAGTACTTGCTTATTTTCCCATTGAGGTTTTTTTGAATGAGGAATAGAGTGATAATTAGCGATTAAAAAAGATTGTTCCCCCATGTTGAAACGTGCCAAATAAGGTTCACGACATACAATATCTGCAAGAGATTCATCCAACCATGGTCTACCATTTATTTTTACAATGGCAGTGTTCCAGATAAAAGCATATCGTTCTTTTTGCTGACTCGTCCCAGTAGTAGGGTGACTGACTTTGTAGTCCCATTTTGACCCGCTTCGATTTAATATATCTGAAATTTGAGCAACTGCTCTAGCGCCGGCAGGATCATTGGCGACCACTTCTTGGATGGCAATAATATCATATCCTTGCATGATGGAACACATGAATTCAATTTCTTCTGGACTTTTAGTTTTACCCAAATGTGCAATATTCCACGACAAAATAGATACCTCTTGAGCGTAGGTAAAACCATAAATGCTCATTGCGAAGCATACTGTCAGTAATAGTCGTGCTATTTTCATCGGGTTGTTTTGAATTCAAAATATAAAAACTATCAATAATATCAATTGATTTTGAAGAAACGAATTTTTAAAAAAAATTTTACTTGAAAAAACCTTCATCTTAAATGCAATTTTGCCAAGTTTTTCATCATCTTAGACTTCATTTTAAGACTGAAAAATTAAAATCATGAATAGATTATTGGGCGTACTATTAGTAGGATTTATATGCGTTTTGGTAAGTTGTGGAAGTCCCGATGAGCCATCTAAAAAATCAAAAGAACTACCACCACCGAAAAAAGAGATAAAAAAGGTAACCACGACATCGAAGCAAAATGACAAAAAACCAATGTCTGCATCAACTGGAGCAAGCCCAGCTGAGTTAGCTAAAGCAAAAGAAATTATTGCTGGTGTGACAGAAAAAGCAATTGCTGCAGTGGATGCGAAAAAGAAATTTAAAATGTTTTGTACGACTTGTCATGGAATAACCGGAGACTTAAATGTAAATGGAGCTAAAGACCTAACACAATCAAAAATAAGTCTGGAAGAAAGTGTAGCACAAATCTATCACGGAAAAGGTTTGATGACTCCTTTTAAAGGAATACTAAATGATGAAGAGATAGTCGCAGTAAGTAAATATATTGTTAAATTAAGAAAATAATTAAAAGATACTCAGAAGCATTATTCTTCTGAGTATCTTTATACAATAAGCTGAATAGAATTATTTTTTAATCATTCTTCTGGTAATTGTTTCAGAAGTTGTTTCCAAGGATACAAAGTACACACCCGGAGTATATCTAAAAAGATCGATTGAAACATTATTTACCCCTTCTACAGCATCAATGAAATAGGTCTTAACGATTCTTCCAGTTAGATCTAGAAGTTTGACGTCTACTTTTTCATTGCTTAATGAAGTAAAATCAACGTTTAAAGTAGTTGTCGCTGGATTAGGATAAATATCAATTTCTCCACCAATCGAACCTCTTTCAACGAAAACGACATCAGAGATCGTTTCCGTTTTATCAAAATCAATGGTAACCAAACGATAGTAACTTTTTAACATTGGCTCAGGATCCATCAACTCATATCTATTGATACTGTTCGCATTTCCTGCTGCATTGATACGACCCACTTCCATCCATCTGTTAGATCCCATGGTTGATCTTTGGATGATATGGAATTCAGTGTTATTTTCAGAGGCAGTCAACCAAACAATTTTGTTTTCGTCGCCTTCCGCAGTTGCAGTGAAAGAAGAAAGTTCAACAGGCAATGCGGTCGCAGCAACAACTGTTTCAGTAGAGTATGCTCCACCACCACCATTACAGCCTCCGCCACAATTCCAACCATCACCATTTGCAAGGATTGTAACATCCGCTGGACACCCAGCTGGATCTACTGCAGTCAATGTAAAACAAAATGTATAACTTCCATTACTCCAGATACCACAATTACTATCCGAAGCTAAACCAGTAAAGATAGAAGAACCACCAGGTGCTGCGCTTGGGCTGGTATTCGCAGGAACATTAGATCCACAACCGCCAGTTCCATCGGTCCAATTCGGAGTTGCCGTAAAACCTGCAGGGAAAGTAAAAGTGAAATTGTCAACATATTCTGTAGTGCCAGATGAGACACTGACATCGATACAAATGACATCTCCTACTGCACAGCCAGCTGTGGTAGTTACCGCAGCAATATTCAAATCTGCGTATGCATTGACACTTATAAAAAGCATCATGGTTAATGAAAGAATTAGTTTTGTAAATTTAGTTTTCATAATAAACATGTTTAAATGAATAAATAAAGTGATTTTACAACATAGTTTACCCGTAATCACAACTATGCTGTGTGAAGTTCAATGAGCACAAGAATGGATAATGGACAAATTCTTTTTTGAAGAGATGGATTGGAATTTCGACGATAGAGTCAAAAATCTGAGGTGATGCAAGCTGGATTACTTACTTGCATATATCTAATATAACAAAATAAAATTAGGCTTTAATGCTAAATGGCAAAATAAGTTGTAGGGTAATTTTTGGTTGGAATAAATGTAAATGTATTACGCGCTTAGTTCTAGCGATTTATTCAATTTGTAATAGGATTGTTAATTTAGCGTTTCGTAGAATAAATTTTAATTATCATTAGTTGAGCTGTTTTGCGATTGACTGCTTAATTGTATTTCGCCCCAATTGATACATATGAACTTCATCAGGACCATCTGCGATTCGAATAGAACGACCGTACAACCAAAAACCAGCGAGCGGTGTATCTTGACAGACACCCATTCCACCAAAAGATTGGATAGCTTTATCAACAACATTGCAAGTCATTCGTGGCACCACAATTTTTATCATAGCCACTAAATCTTTTGCCCCCTTGATTCCATATTGATCGATCTTATCAGCTGTTGCCAAGGTCAATAATCGAGCTTGTTCTATTTCACATCGAGAAGTTGCAATCTCTTGTCGGATACTACTAAAACCACTAATTTGTTTCCCAAATGCTTTCCTTGAAGCAACCCTCGTGCACATCATGTCGAGTGCTCGTTGGGCACCACCAATCAGACGCATACAATGATGAATCCTTCCTGGACCTAATCGTCCCTGTGCAATCGCAAATCCATCTCCTTCATTTTGAATTAGGTTGGAAGCAGGGACACGGACATTTTTTAGTTCTATTTCTGCATGTCCTTCTGGGGAGTCATAATTGCCAAAAACTTTTAGAGGACGAATAATTTTCACTCCAGGACTATCAGCAGGTACTAGTATCATACTTTGTTGGATATGTCGTTCTGCAGATGGATTCGTCTTTCCCATAACAATAAATATTCGTGTTGCGGGATTCATTGCACCCGAAGACCACCATTTGCGTCCATTAATGACATATTCATCGCCATCTCTGACAATAGATGTTTCAATGTTGGTCGCATCTGAAGAGGCAACCGCTGGTTCTGTCATCAAAAAAGCAGAGCGAATTTCACCATTCATTAATGGCTCCAACCATTTTTTTTGTTGTTCTGGAGAGCCATATTTGGCGAGTACTTCCATGTTGCCAGTATCAGGAGCTGAGCAGTTAAAAATCTCAGAACTCCATAAAACTTTACCCATTAATTCTGCCAATGGTGCATACTCTAAGTTGGTCAAACCAGGACTCAATGCTCCATAACCTTTAGGAAGAAATAAATTCCAAAGTCCTTTTGATTTCGCAAGTGATTTCAATTTTTCCGTTTCAGGATAATGTTTCCACAAATTGTTTTCAACAAATTCATTGTGTGCTTTTTCATTTGGATAAATATGTTGATCCATAAATCTGGCAAGATCAGCTTGTAATTGCTTGGACTTTTCAGTGAATTCGAAATTCATATGTGATTTTGTAAATTTATTGTTATTAATTGATGTTATTAAAGTGTTCCAAATTTCTAAGCTCAACCCACCCAAGAGCTTGCTCTTCTTGATGACTTGATTAACTCTTTAATGGCGCTCACGTCATACTGTGCGAAAATATCCAGAAGATACTTAATTCGTCGAATTTTTGAACCTTCTCTTTCGGCGGCTAAAGACCACCGCTACATTAGATACAAGTGATGGAGAACTTTAGGTTTTAAAAATTAAAATGGTCTCATTAGTTTCAACTTCAAAACATTTTTTTCGCACAGTCTGACGTTCTCCCACGCCCTCAACTTTACACTCTAGACTCTTCACTTTTAAAAACTCAACACTCTTCAAAAAATTTACGCCACCATATACCCACCATCCGAAGTATAAACGCCACCAGTCGTATAGCTTGAATTATTAGCAGAAAGATAGACCGCTAGTCCAGCCATTTCATCAGGTTGTGCCATACGTTGCATTGGAATATGTTTTACAAATTGGTCAAGCATCTGTTCATTTTTCCAAATAGCAGCACTAAATTTTGTTTGAATTAATCCGGGACAAATTGCATTACTTCGAATTTTATCTTTGCCCCATTCTTTAGCTTGCGCTTTTGTCAGCATAATGAGAGCTGCTTTGCTAACACTGTAAATACTTAATCCAAAAGAAGGTTTTAAGCCTTCGACGGACGCAATATTAATAATGGAGCCACCACCTCTTGTTGCCATGATTGGTTGGCATAAATTAGATAAAAGCATACAAGCTTTTACATTGACGTTCATAGTTTTGTCAAAAATAGCACCATCCATTTCTGCTAATTGGCCAAAAACTGGATTGGTTGCAGCATTATTGATAAGGATATCGACCCCTCCAAATTCTTTCACAGTCGTTTCTACTAATGCTTTTAGTTGATCTTGATCCCCGACATGACATGCCTTTCCGATAGCATTCCCGCCAGCTTCATTAATCCGTTTTGCAACTTCATTGACCGCCTCTTGTTTTCGACTACTCACCACTACTTTGGCACCATGTTCCGCTAGTGCAACGGCCATACTTTCACCAATTCCTTTTGACGAACCGGTAATAATAGCTACTTTATCAGAGAGGTCAAATTTATGTTTCATTTGTAGTTATTTTGAGCATTTAAATCTTTCGTAAAGTAAAGAAAATGTTTAACTTAAAGCACTTAAATGCTAATAAATTAAATGCTAAAACCCGTACGTTTAGGTGAGGAATTGAATGTAGAAAATTTAAAAAAATTTCTAGCGCAACATCACCTCATTTCAGACACAACTTCCAATCTTGAGGTTTCCCAATTCTCCAACGGATATTCAAATCTGACTTATCTTTTGAAAATTCAGGACAAAGAAATAGTGCTTCGACGCCCACCAAAAGGTGCTGTGAAGCGAGGACATGATATGAGTCGAGAATATAAAGTATTGTCAAACCTGCATAAAGGATTTAAACATTCTCCAAAAGCATTGGCATACAATGAAGATGAACACATTATAGGAAGTAGTTTTTATTTGATGGAAAAAGTGGATGGAATTATTTTAACTAACAAAGAAGTTGCGAAAAGGAATATTCCAGCTCGTGATTTTACTTCGATTTCTAACAATTGGTTGTCGATTTTTGTCAAATTGCATCGTACAGATGTAGAAGAAGTTGGATTGTCAGATTTAGGTCGACCGAGTGGGTATGTAGAAAGACAAGTTACCAATTGGGGAAAACAATATCACAAGGCCGCCACAATGGATATTCCAGAAGCAGATAAGTTGATAAAATGGATGATCGAAAATCAACCCAAAGAATATGACCACACTTTAATTCACAATGATTACAAATACGATAATGTCGTTTTCAAGGATGATACTTGGTCTGAGATTAGGGCTGTACTAGACTGGGAAATGTGCACGCTCGGAGATCCGCTAATGGATTTAGGAACATCTGTAGCTTACTGGATGATGCCTGGAGATGGACCCGCAACAAAAGTAATTCCATCTCCGACTTTGGCTAAAGGCAATCCTTCCAGAATAGAGTTAGTCCACTTATATGCTGAAAAAAGTGGGAGAAATATCAACAACTTTGTTTTTTACTACGCTTTCGGATTATTCAAAATAGCTGTGATCGTCCAACAGATTTTTTATCGATATAACAAAGGGTTTACAAAAGATGAGAAATTCGCAAAGCTAGACAAGGCCTGCGCTATGTTCATACAAATGGGGTGGCAAGCTATCCAGAAAAATAAAATAGAAGCATTCATGTAGGGGTGGTTCACCGTTCACCGTCAACCGTCCACCGTCCACCGTCCACCATCAACCGTCCAACAACCATCAACCGTCAACCATCAAAATAATGAAAAACAAAACCACCATAATAACAGGAGCCGGATCAGGAATAGGAGCAGCTACTGCCAAACTGTTCGCCAAACACGGAGCAACCGTAATCATCTCAGATATTAACGAAGAAAATGCCAATCAAATCTGCAACGAAATAAATCATGAAGGAGGAAGTGCAGAAGTTATCCTGGCCAATGTCGCCAAATATGAAGAAGTTGAAAAATTAATCAATGAAGTGGTTTCAAAATATGGTCAACTAGATGTGATGGTCAACAACGCTGGAATCGGAAATAAAGAATTACTAAAAACTGCTGAGCATACATTAGAAGATTGGAACAACGTAATTGCGGTTAATCAATCGGGTGTCTTTTATTGCATGAAGTTAGCATTGCAACAAATGATGAAACAGGGTGGTGGAAATATAGTAAATGTCGCTTCATTGGCAGGACTGAAAGCATCAGGAAGTAACATTGCATACACGGCAAGCAAATTTGCAGTAGTAGGGATGACAAAATCTGCAGCATTGGAATATGGTTCCAAAAATATCAGGATTAATGCGGTTTGTCCGGGTTATACAAAAACAAACTTATTGGACAAACTCACACAAAGTAATGAAGTTATAGAAGGAAAATTATTAAAATATATTCCCATGAAAAGATTTGGGAAACCACAAGAAATAGCAGAAGCCATCTATTGGTTAGCTTCGGATCAATCAAGTTTTATAACCGGACAAACCATTACTTTAGATGGTGGAACATCTGTATAAAAAAAAATCAAGAAATGAATAAACAACTAATTTTAAAAAAACGACCAGTAGGTGCACCATCTGCGGACACCTGGCAATTAATAACCAATGAAATTCCAGAACCCCAAGAAGGAGAAGTGGTAGTACAGACCCATTATATTTCTTTGGATCCTGCAATGCGGGGATGGATGAATGAAACAAAATCCTATATACCACCAGTTGCAATTGATGATGTGATGCGTGCAGGTACGATTGGAAAAGTCATCAAAGCGAACAATCACCCAAAGTTCAAAATAGGAGATGTGTTGACTGGATGGGGTGGTGTCCAGCAATATTTTGCAACCGATGGGAAAGGGCATTTCAAAGTCGATACTTCGATGGTTCCAATGCCAAAATACATCGGAGCTTTAGGAATGCCAGGAATGACGGCCTATTTTGGGATATTGGAAGTTGGTAAAATCAAAGAAGGAGATCGGGTCCTGGTTTCAGGAGCAGCTGGTGCAGTAGGAAGCGTAGTTGGACAAATAGCTAAGATAAAAGGATGTTCAGTAGTCGGGATAGCAGGTGGAGCAGAGAAATGTAAATATGTTGTTGAAGAATTGGGATTCGATGCTTGTATCGATTACAAAAATGAAAATATCCATGCAGGAATCAAACAACATTGTCCAAAAGGAATTGATGTATATTTTGATAATGTAGGGGGCGAAATTTTAGATGCTGCATTGGCAAGATTGCGAATGCATGCGAGAGTTGTTATCTGTGGTGCCATTTCTCAATACAACAATAAAGAAGCAATTGTAGGTCCCAAAAACTATCTATCCTTATTGGTCAACCGAGCAACCATGCAAGGAATGGTAGTGTTAGATTATGCGGATCGATACAAAGAAGCAGGCATGCAAATGGGGATGTGGATGATGCAAGGCAAATTGAAAACAGAAGAAGATATCTACGAAGGAATTGAAAATTTCTACGAAACCTATCAACGACTTTTTAATGGGGATAAGCGGGGGAAGCTAGTGCTAAAGGTAATTTAAAATTAAAATAGGACGCCCAATGCTTAGGAGTACGTGAACACGACTAGTCGTCCTATTGAAATTATAAATTGAAAATTGAGTCCACTCCGAAAAGTAAAATATTAAAATAAGAATTAAAGGCTAAAATTTATTAAATTTAGTCATGTATAAAAAGAGTGAATCAAAGCAAGGGGATTTATTCAAAGATGTTCAACAACATTTATCAGATCGAAAGAAAAAGGAATTGACAAATCCCCATTCCTGGCAGAATGTATTTTACGAAAATGTTTTTTGCAATATAGATGAAGATATATATTCGGTACTGTACAGTTCATCTGGTCGTCCCAATGCAAGTATACGAGAAATAATATGCATGATTGTATTAAAAGAAGGCAATGGCTGGAGTGATGAACAATTGTTTGACCAATGCGATTTTAATTTAAAAATAATGTGGGCATTGGGTTTGCATAATATAGATGATAGTGTTCCATCGTCATCGACGTATTATGATTTCCGAAAAAGACTAACAGATTATCAAAAAAGCAGCGGTGAAGATTTATTAAAAAAGTGCTTTAATAAGGTGACAGTAAATCAGGTATCAAAACTAAAGATATCGGGATTGAAAGTTAGGTTGGATTCAAAATTAATCAATAGCAACATAGCTTTAGTTGATCGAACGAGCTTGATATTGGAAGCAATAAGAGTTTTTATTAAGCCGCTTGAAATAGAAAAAATAAAGCCTAAAATATCGAGTAGAAATTATGAATTGCTGGAGATATTGAAAACAAAGTCAACCTCAAATGTAATCTACACCTTAAGTAAGGCAGAGCAAGAAAATTTATTGGATGAAATGGGTAAAATCATTCAGCAGTTAAAAAAGAACTTTGGAGGGGCAAAGCACATAAAGGCACTAAGGCGCATTTATAAAGAGCAATATTACGAAGTGGAAGAGAAGAATGAGAACAATAAACAGACGGGAGGGAAAACCTCAAAAAAGAGAAATGGAGGCAAAGGCAAAAAACAGAAAAAGCGAACTAAAAAATATGTACCCAAATTAAAGGCATCGAAAGATGTACCTGCAACAAGTATGCAGTCCATCCATGACACAGATGCAACATTTAGAAGAAAAGGTAAAGGAAATGGCGAACAGGTTATATCAGGATATCATGCCAATATAACGGAAGTATATGGTGAGGAAGAAGTAAATTTAATTGTTGATACCCAAGTGGCAAAAGCCAATATTAATGAAAATGAATTCCTAATTCCTTCTTTGGATAACAGCCAGGATGTATTACACCAGGGTTCCACATCAACAGACAGAGCAACAAAAATAGAAGTTGCAACAATGGACGGTGGTTATGACAGTGTTGAAAATCGAAAAGAACTGAGTAAAAAAGAAAGGCCAAAATATAACATCACAAAATTCAAAGGAAGAAAAAGAAGATTCGATATTAAAGTTGACATAAGAGGGATAACAAGAGTCTACGATAAGCAGTTAAAAAAGCGATGTAAATTAACTTACTCAGAAAAGACAAAAAAACATATCATCAATTATGGTAATAATGAGAAACGTTATTTAACGCAGAAAGAATTAGATGACTACATATTGTTGTGTCAAATAACTATAGACTCAGCAGCGGTGAGTGAAAGAGCAAATGTTGAATCAACAATCCATCAGGTATTTCATAGACTTGAAAAAAGGAATAAAATAAAATATCGAAGCATCGAAAAATGTAATTTGTATGTTATAAGTCGAGTTTTATGGGTGAATTTCAAAAGAATCCTCAAAAATGAGGTTTCAACTTTGATTTTTAGAATTCTGATATTCTCTTGTCTCATGGAGCAGCACAATTTTAAAAATCAAAATATTACAGTCCACTCGTCTTGATGAGTAAAATCACTTTTAATCTATCAAAAGCGGTACTTTTAGGAGTGGGCTCAAAATTAAAAAATTTAAATTGACACCCTGCCTAGTGCTTACATGCTCATACGTAAAGGGCGTCATATTTTTAATTTTACATTTTTAATTAAATTTTTCCCAAAAAATTTAAATTCGACAACCGTGCGTGCTCACATGCTCATACGAAATGGGTCATATTTTCAATTTTTAATTTTACATTTTTAATTAAATTTTTTCCAAAAAATTTCAAAATGAAAGCAATACGGTGCATAAAACACGGACCACCATCAGACTTAGTGTACGAGGAAGTGCCAAATCTAAAACCGGGACCAAAAGAAGTGGTGATGGCAGTGAAAGCATGTTCTTTAAATTTTCCAGACACGCTGATAATTCAAGGAAAATATCAATTCAAGCCTGACATGCCTTTTTCTCCGGGAAGTGATATTGCAGGAGTTATCAAAGAAATTGGTGCTGAAGTTAGAAACGTAAAAGTAGGAGATGAGGTCTTTGGATTTGTTGCGCACGGTGGATTTGCAGAACAGGTGATTGTCAATGCAAAACAAGTCTTCCATAAATTACCTAACATGGATTTTCCGACTGCCGCTTCATTTATGATGGCGTATGGAACTTCTTATTACGCATTGAAAGATCGTGCAAATTTGAAAGAAGGAGAAACCTTAGTGGTACTTGGAGCATCAGGTGGAGTGGGTTTGGCTGCTGTTGAATTAGGAAAAATAATGGGTGCAAAAGTAATCGCGTGTGCATCCACCTCTGAAAAATTGGAGCTGTGTAAAAAACATGGTGCGGACGAACTCATCAATTACATGTCCGAAGATTTGAAAAAAAGAATCAAAGAATTGACCGATGGAAATGGCGCGGATGTTATTTATGATCCAGTAGGTGGAGATTTCTCAGAAGTGGCATTGAGAGCAGCTGCTTGGGAAGGCAGATATTTAGTGGTAGGTTTTGCAGCTGGCGACATTCCAAAAATCCCATTGAATTTGACACTCTTGAAAGGATGTCAGATTGTCGGTGTCTTTTGGGGCAGTTTCGCCATGAGAAATCCGAAAGGCAATATGCAAAACAGCATCGAGTTGATGACGATGTTCTCAGAAGGAAAACTCAAACCACATATTGACAAAATTTATCCACTCAAAGAGGCACCTTTAGCACTTCAAGATATGATGGATCGGAAGGTGAAAGGAAAGGTGGTGATTACTACTGAAAAATAAATTATAAAATGAAAATTTAAAATAGGACGACCATTGCGTATCCGTACAGATGTACACGCAATGGTCGTCAATTTATATTTTTTAATTTATAATTTTCAATTCTCGCAGTTCGTTATAATTTCGCAGCCAGATAAGCAGCCTGCTTAATAGCCCGCTTTGCATCCAAGCCTTTCGCATCCAAAGCGCCACCAATCACATGCAAATTTTCTTTTGGCAAATTTAAACCACTCGTAAATGGATTATAAGGTTCTTGACCGGCACAAATAATAACATTATCTACTTTGATGGTTTGCGTTTTGCCATGAGCTTTTACGGTAAGCCCATCATCCGTGATACTGACATATTCGCAATCAGAAAGCATATTCACTTGCTTCTTTTTCAAACTCATTCGGTGAATCCATCCCGTTGTTTTACCCAAATTTTTTCCATGTTTTCCAACAGAGCGTTTGAGTAAATAAATGTCTCTTTCTGGAGGTGTATCGACAGGAGTCGCGGTAGCACCAGGTTTTTCGTAGCTCATATCTACGCCCCATTCTTTCATATATGGTGCAATTCCCATCGAATGATCTTCGGGGTGTGCTAAAAATTCAGCAACATCAAAACCAATTCCACCTGCACCAATGATCGCCACTTTTTGGCCTACTTTTTTGCGATCCCAAAGGACATCTCTATAATTCATCACAGAAGGGTGATCGGTTCCTTTAAACTTCAATTCACGAGGGGTGACACCCGTTGCAACAATCACTTCATCGTACCCTACAGTATTCAAAGTATCAGCAGTCGCTTTCGTATTCAAAAATACTTCTGCGTTATATTTTGTCAACATTTTGTTATAATAACGAATGGTTTCAGCATAATCCTCTTTTCCAGGAATTATTTTAGCCATATTAAATTGGCCACCTAATTTTTCAGTAGCCTCATATAAGTTGACTATATGACCACGTTCTGCACAAATTGCAGCTGCCGCCATTCCTGCGGGACCACCACCAATTACCGCAATTTTCTTTTTCTTTTCAGTTGGCAAATAGTTTAATTCCAATTCATGACAAGCACGTGGATTGACGATGCAAGAACAGCGTTTCAGATTAAATGTATGATCCAAACAAGCTTGATTGCATGCAATACACGTATTAATCTCGTCGGATCTGCCATCTATTGTTTTTTGAACAAATTGAGAATCCGCCAAAAATGGACGTGCCATAGAGATCATATCGGAGCATCCATCTTGCAAAACTTTCTCCGCAATTTCTGGTGTATTAATTCGATTTGTCGCAACCAATGGAATCGAAACTTCACCCATTAATCTTTTGGTCACCCATGCAAATCCACCTCTTGGAACGATGGATCCAATAGTTGGTACACGTGCTTCATGCCATCCAATCCCAGAATTAATAATCGTCGCACCAGCTTTTTCAATTTCTTTTGCTAGTTGCACCACTTCTTCCCAAGTACTTCCATCTTCTACCAAATCCAACATCGACAAACGATAAATAATGATGAAATTTTCACCTACTTTTTCACGAATCCCTTTTACAATTCTTATCGCCAATTGAATTCTGTTTTCATAAGCGCCACCCCATTTATCCGTGCGTTTATTGGTATGTTTGACAATAAATTGATTGATTAAATATCCTTCAGAACCCATCACTTCGACACCATCATATCCAGCATACTGGGCCAAACTTGCACAGTTGATATAATCCGCAATCGTCCGTTCAATATCTTCATCCGTCATTTCACGTGGCGTGACCATGTTGATCGGTGCTTTGATAGGAGAGGGCGCAACTGCTTTTGGACTGTAAGCATATCGTCCAGTGTGTAAAATCTGCATACAAATTTTACCACCAGCTTCGTGCACAGCTTTTGTAATTAGTTTGTGAGGTTCTGCTTCTTCTTTGGTTGTTAATTTTCCGGCACCTTCACCAACGCCACCTTCCACATTCGGAGCAATCCCACCAGTAACAATTAATGCTACTTGACCTCTCGCACGTTCTGCATAAAAAGCCGCTGACATTTCATGCCCCCCAGGTATCTCTTCCAACATGGTGTGCATCGAACCCATCAAAACTCGGTTCTTCAAAGTCGTAAAGCCAAGATCTAATGGTTGTAAAAGTTTATCGTACATGTGTTTTTATTTTAATGCAATGATACTTAATTTTTGTCTGTTTGTAAAGTCTCGATAAAGGTAGTTGATTTATAAATGCCGACAAGCTTTTTAATTTATACGATCAGTGTTTAACATTGCAGGTGTCCGTTTATAATCTCTATTCCATTCTTTGACCTTTTAGCAGCAATAAAGGAGTTAAGTGATCGGATGAATCTGGATAGCAATATTAATAACGAAATTATTTTTGTTAAATTTGCAAAGAGCTGACTTTGAATACACCAATGCATTTTAATTTCACCCCTTAAACATTTTTGCATTTTATTTTGAGGATAATTGGTTTTTAGAATGCTTACACTTTTTATTAAAATTAGATAATATGTAATAATATTGTTACAATATTTTAAAATAGTAAATTTTGTAAAGAAACCAATGATGAAAAAATAAAAAGCTGACTGTTTGAATGTTATTAAGCTAAAGTTATAAACGATTAAAATAGAATAAAAAAACTATGACGAACCTAGAAGGACAAGTAGCAATCGTATCAGGTGGCGCTAGAGGAATCGGCGAAGGTATTTGTGAAGTATTTTGTGAGGCAGGCGCAACGGTCATTATGTGGGATGTTTTGGAGTTGGGAGAAAATACCGCAACCAACATAGCAGCCAAGGGAGGAAATATTTCATTTCAAAAAGTAGATATCACTTCAAAAGAAGCAACAGAAAATGCAGTTGCTAAAGTAATGGAAGCGCATGGTAAAATTGATATCATGATCAACAACGCAGGAATTATCCGTGATCGTTCGTTTGGAAAAATGACGGAAGAGGAATGGAATACGGTAATCAACGTAAATATCAACTCACTTTTTGTAACCACTAAAGCAGTGCTTCCACACATGCGTGCAGCTGGTTATGGTCGTATCATTTCTGCCTCATCCGTCAACGCCATGGCAGGTGCTTTTGGACAAACAAATTATTGTGCCACCAAAGCAGCGATACAAGGATTTACGCGTGCACTTTGTAAGGAAGTAGGTCGATTTGGAATAACCGTCAACTGTGTGGCTCCTGGATTCATAGAATCAGAAATGACAGCCTCGATGCCTGAGGAAGTAATCAAAGCAGGAATAAAAATGATACCTGTTGGTAGAATTGGTACTCCAAGAGATATGGGGTATGCCTATTTATTTTTAGCATCCAAAGAAGCAGGATTTATAAACGGAATTACCTTACACGCAAACGGTGGTGCTTACCCAATCTAATAATCAAATTTATGGCTGAGGAAACAATTAAAAATGAATCGTATTCAACACATTTCGATCATCTGGCTGACTTGGAAAATCACATCGGCAAAGAACTGGGATTGTCAAAATGGATAACGGTCACCCAAGAAAATGTCAACCTGTTTGCAAAATTGACAGAAGACGAACAATGGATACACGTAGACGTAGAACGTTCAAAAAAAGAGTCTCCTTACAAACAAACCATTGCCCACGGTTTTTATATTATTTCCTTTGCTTCTCGATTTTCATACGATTGCATTACGATTGGTGATGTTGTGATGGGGGTAAATTATGGAATGAATAAAGTTCGGTTCATGTCACCAACACCTGTCGGCGCTAAAGTTCGGGGACGTATTTCACTGCTGCATTTTGAAGCAATTCCAAAAGGTGCTAAGTATATAATGAAAATAATTTTTGAAATCGAAGGACAAGAAAAACCAGCTTGTGTTGCTGAATTTGTCGCGCAAGCCTATACCGCAAATTGATTTCTAAAAACAATAATTAATTTAAAAATATAAAGATATCGTCAGTAAAGATCTTACCATTTCTTGCTCGCGAATTTTGATTGGTAAAAAATATCAAATGGAAAAAACAACAAGCAAAAAAGACTTAAAGGCTTTTAGAAAAGAAACTCGAGAATGGTTAGATGCGAATTGTCCTGCAAGTATGCGGGAACCCATAGCCGGACCCGAAGATGTATATTGGGGAGGTAGAAATAGCGAATTCAAAACACCTGATTTTAAGATCTGGTTTGAAAAAATGCATGAAAAAAGATGGATTGCCCCTCATTGGGAAAAGAAGTATGGTGGAGGTGGTTTGGATCGAATGGAATACAAAATACTGACCGAAGAAATGACAAAACTGGGATGTCGCAAACCACTTTTTAGTTTCGGGCTTTCAATGTTAGGTCCAGCACTTTTGAAATTTGCCAATGAAGAACAAAAGATAAAATATCTGAATGATATCGTGGATGCAAAGATTCGTTGGGGGCAGGGATATTCCGAACCAGGAGCGGGAAGTGACTTGGCCAATGTGCAAACAAAAGCAGAAGATAAAGGAGATCATTATTTGGTCAACGGTCAAAAAGTATGGACCTCTTATGGCGAAAAAGCAGACATGATTTTCTGTCTGGTTCGGACCGATACGGAAGTTCCAAAGCATCATGGCATCAGTTTTTTGTTGATCGATATGGCCACAGAAGGTGCGTCCACTAGACCCATAAAATTGATAAGCGGAAAATCTCCATTTTGTGAAACGTTTTATGACAATGTCAAAGTGCCAAAAGAAAATTTAATCGGAACACCCGGACAAGGATGGGATATTGCCAAATACCTGTTAACCCACGAACGGCAAATGATTGGAGGAATTGGAGAAACACATGTTCCAACTCCCGTTTCTGATGTAGCCAAAAAATATTTGGAAGTAAAAGATGGAATGCTAACAGACAACTTCCTGAGATCAGAAATTGCTAAATTTGAAATGGATGAAGCCATCTTTGATATGACTATTGAACGAGTGATTGACGAAGCAAAAGCAGGAAATAATTCAGGTGCCCTCTCTTCATTTTTCAAATATTATGGTACTGAATTAAACAAAAGAAGATATGAACTATTCGTTGCCTGTCAGGGACTGGATGGTTTAGCTTGGGAAGGTGAACAGTTCAAAAATGGAGCGATTGCAAAACAGTTTTGTAGAACGAAAGGAAACTCCATCGAAGGAGGTACTTCGGAAATTCAATTAAATATTATTTCAAAAAGAATCTTGGGTTTACCTAGCCGCTAGTTGCGAGGTTACCAAGTAGATAAATAAAAATCATGGCATTAATATTAACAGAAGAAGAGCAATTATTAAAATCATCCGTAAGTGAATTATTTAAATCCAAAGCACCGATTGCAGCCTTGAGAAAATTGAGAGACAATAAAGATCCACTCGGATATAGCAAGTCTTTATGGAAAGAAATGGCCAACATGGGATTGGCTGGTTTGACCATTCCCGAAGCCTATGGTGGAATGGGTTTTAGTTATGTAGGCCTTGGTCAAGTAATGGAAGCATGTGGCAGAACATTGGTGGCTTCCCCTTTGGTATCCACCACTTTATTAAGTGCGACCGCGATACAGCTCGGTGGAAATGAAAATCAAAAATCAAAATACTTACCCAATATTTCCGATGGTAGCATGATTGTAGCAATTGCGATTGATGAAGGGAGACATCATCATCCTGACAATTGTAACACAACAATTACAGATGGAAAAATAACTGGTGAAAAAACAATGGTGTTGGATGGACATATAGCTGACAAAATCATAGTGTCCGTTAAAAACAGTGTTGGAGATATCCAGTTGGTTGTCGTAGATGCTAAATCAGATGGGGTAGCAGTTGAGAAAATTGAAATGATGGACTCCAGAAATTTAGCTAACATTCGCTTCCCCAATGTAGTGGTGGAAAATATTTTGGATAGTTATTCTGGCAGTTATAATTTACTAGAAAATGTTTTAGACATTGGACGTATTGGATTGGCTGCAGAAATGCTGGGAGGCATTCAAGAAGCTTTTTCAAGAACCATTGCTTACCTAAAAGAACGTACTCAATTCGGAGTACCAATTGGTAGTTTTCAAGCATTGCAACATCGTGCAGCTGATATGTTTGGTGAAATTGAGCTATGCAAATCCGTTGTTATGAAAGCATTGAAAGCTATCGATGAAAATAGTCAGGATCTACCAAAAATGTCAAGTTTGGCCAAAGCCAAGCTAGGGGAGACTTACAAACGTGTAAGTAACGAAGGCATTCAAATGTTTGGTGGAATTGGAATGACAGATGATGAAGAAATTGGTTTCTTTCTAAAGCGTGCACGAGTTGTGCAACATACACTTGGAGATACGAATTATCATCTGGATAGATTGGCAAAAATGAAAAGCTATTAAAAGTAAAATCATTAGGAGGGCGTGAAATTTGAACCATAAAAGGTATTTAAGTTCATAAAAGGAGCGCGTGAATTTTGAACAATAAAAGTATTTAAGTTCATGAAAGGAGGGCGTGGATTTTGAACCATAAAAGGTATTTAAGTTCATGAAATGAGGTAAAAAAGAGAATACATTCAAATTATTTCAACCGTTGGTGACATCTACTAAAACGCTCAATATTAGAGATTTGGACTTTTTTTGAACCATAATTTTTTTGAACCATAATTTTTTTTGAACCATAAAAGTCATAAAAGGACATTTAAGGAGGACGTAAGAATTCGTACTAACCGCGGAAGACGCAATTTAACACAAAGATTACATGAGAAACAAAGAAACACATAGCTATTGTTTCGTGAAAGCTTTTGAAAGAATTATCAATAAAAAAGGTTCTTTGTGTTTCTATGTTTCTTTGTGCACTATGTGTTAAAATACGTGCTCTTTATGTTGCATGGCTTTTCGCATTATGCCTTTATGTGGGTGGACAAGCGGTCGTTTCATTTGCAAATTTAGGTGGCGATGCACAATTGGTAGTGCCAGGCCCATTGACAGACAAATCTTACTATAATCACTTAGCTAACTTTATACGCAATTGTCCTAACAATCAAATTGTAAAGTTTTGGCAAAAGGTAGGAGAGATTTATCAACAAGAAATCGGTCCACAAATGAAATGGTTAAGCACAGCAGGGCTTGGTGTTTATTGGTTGCATGTTCGGATAGATTCAAGACCAAAATATTATAGATATAAGGATTACAAATAGATTCAAAAAACTGAGTGTCCGATCAAAAAGAGAAAATATGAGTAAAACTAAAGAGGAAAAATCATTAGAGGATTTAAATAAAAAATACGCGCAGCTGGATGTTTATAAAAGAGTAGAAGCCTTATATGAGGACTATGATGAGAAGGAAATTATGCTGACTTCTTCATTTGCTGCAACTTCTGCTTTTTTACTAAAAGTCTTTTCTGATGTGAACAAAAATCAAGTCATTTATTTTATCGATACTGGATATCATTTCAAAGAAACGTTGATCTACAAGGACTATCTCGAAAAATTATATGATCTGAATATTGTCAATGTGAAAGCAACAAATAAAGATCATCAGCTGACATCAGATACTGAAATGTGGAAATCGCAACCCAATAGATGTTGTCATATCAACAAGGTAGTCCCGTTAAATTTGATAAAAAAGGATTACAAGGTTTGGGTATCTGGTTTGATGCGTTGGCAAAGCGATTTTCGTTCGAGCTTAAACTATTTTGAGGCGCGTGAAGAGATCAAGAAATTTTATCCATTATTAGATATTGATTTTGTTGAGAGAGATGAGTTTATAAAAAAACATCACTTGCCTTTTCATCCGTTAAAATCAAAAGGGTATTCTTCTATTGGTTGTCAACATTGCACCGTTCCGGGTGAAGATAGAACTGGAAGGTGGAATAATTCACCCAAAACTGAATGCGGTTTGCATCTCTAATTCTTGTAAAATAACAATAAAATTACAAAAATATTAATCTGTTTTATAATTATAGGCAGTTAATAAAATTGTATATTAACGGCATCAATTAAACTGAAATTAAACAGACCAAATAATTTAACCGAAATGGAAAAAAAGTCATTTAAGAAAGCGGCGCTCGATTATCATTCAGAGGGAAGACCTGGGAAAATAGAAGTGGTTCCAACCACAGAAACATCCAATCAAAGAGATTTGTCATTGGCATATTCACCTGGTGTTGCCGAGCCATGTTTGGAAATACGAGACAATGTAGAAGAGGTCTATAAATATACTGCCAAAGGAAATTTAGTTGCTGTCATAAGTAACGGAACTGCCGTGTTAGGTTTGGGTGATATTGGTCCAGAGGCAGGAAAACCGGTAATGGAAGGAAAAGGATTGTTATTCAAAATTTATGCAGATATTGATTGTTTCGATTTAGAATTGGATACTACAGATGTAGACGAATTTGTAAGAACCGTCAAAATTTTAGAACCAACTTTCGGAGGAGTCAATCTAGAAGATATTTCAGCACCTGCCTGTTTTGAAATTGAAGAACGATTGAAAAAGGAATTAAATATTCCAGTAATGCATGATGACCAGCATGGGACTGCGATTATCAGTGGTGCCGCTTTGTTGAATGCATTGGAATTGGTTAATAAAGATATTTCAAAAGTAAAAATCGTTATTAATGGGGCAGGCGCCTCTGCAATTTCTTGTACCAGAATATATGTTTCCTTAGGCGCGCAAAAGAAAAATATTTTCATGTATGATAGTAAAGGACTGATACATGGAGATCGTGATAACCTGAATGGTAAAAAACCGGAGTTCATTAATAACAATGTACCTGCAAATACTTCTTTGGCAGAAATTTTAAAAGACGCGGATGTTTTTGTTGGTTTATCTAAGGGGAATGTCCTGAATCAAGAGATGATTAAACCCATGGCAAAAGATTGTATCATTTTTGCAATGGCCAATCCGACTCCTGAAATTAGCTATGAAGATGCAAAGGCATCGAGGCCAGATTGTATTATGGCAACTGGACGATCAGATTATCCTAATCAAGTAAACAACGTGTTAGGTTTCCCTTTTATTTTTAGAGGCGCCTTGGATGTGAGAGCTTCTGAAATTAATGAAGCCATGAAATTAGCAGCGGTGAAAGCACTCGCTGATTTAGCAAAAAAACCAGTGCCAGATATTGTAAATATGGCGTACGGAAATGCCAATTTAAATTTCAATAAAGATTACATCATCCCCAAACCGGTGGATCCTAGATTGATAACAACAGTAGCTCCGGCAGTTGCAAAAGCTGCGATGGAGGCTGGTGTTGCCAAAAAACCGATTACAGATTGGGATGCCTATGAAACCAATTTGGATATTCGATTGGGTAACGACAATCAATTATCGAAGGTCATTGAAACCAGAGCCAAACAAAAAGTAATGCGCGTTGTTTTTGCAGATGCTGAAAATGTTTCTGTATTAAAAGCTGCACAGGTAGTCGTTGAAGAAAAAATTGCGAAGCCGATATTGTTGGGAAATAAAAAAGTAGTCAGAGATATCATCAAAGAGTACAATCTCTCACTGAATGATATTCCGATTATTGATCCTAAAAATCCAGAGACGGAAAAAGAGTTTGCTAAATTATCCGAATATGCAGCCAATTTTTATGAAAAGCGAAAAAGAAAAGGGCTGAATTTATCAGAGGCACATGATGCAATGACGAGCCGAAGTTACTATGGTTCGATGATGGTAGCGAGTGGCAATGCAGATGCGATGATCGGTGGATTAACGAAAAAATATCCACATACAATTCGTCCAGCGTTGCAAGTAGTTGGACCAAAAAAAGGAGTCAATAAAGTAGCAGGTATCCATATCTTGATGTTGAAAACGGGACCATTATTTATTGCCGATACGACCGTCAATCACGATTTATCAGCGACCAATATTGCAGATATAACAGAGTTAGTAGCTGCGGAAGTACGGCGTTATAATATAGAGCCCAAAATTGCTCTGGTTACTTATTCAAACTTTGGATCGGTACCAATAGGGGAGTCTGCCAATCTGATGCGGGATGCAACACAGATTTTACATGAGCGTCATCCGGATTGGATTTTGGATGGTGAAATGCAAGCACATATGGCATTGCAACCAGAGATACTCCAACAGTTTTATCCATTTTCAAGGTTGAGTGGTCATCAAGCGAATGTATTGGTTTTCCCAAATCTATCTTCTGCAAATATTGCTTACAATTTATTTGGTAGTGTGACGGGTTATGATGTCATGGGACCTATTCTGGTTGGTCTAGATAAACCGATTCACGTGTTACAGTTGGGAGCGAGTGTGCGACAGATTGTGGAGATGGTTGGGATTGCTGCGGTGCACGCACAGGATGAGTAACGGTAAACGGTGAACGGTAGTACGTGAGGAGCACGTGAGCTCACGCACTCCTCGCGTACTACCGTTCACCGTTTACCGTTCACACAGGGATGGATACAATGTTCTCAGAGCTCCTCGCGGACGCCCGTCTACTATACCTTCCTATCAATCAAATAAAGCCATCAAATCATCCTTTTTCAATGACTTCATAATATTTTCATCCGTTCGGATAATGTCGTCGGCCAATTTGCGTTTCTTTTGTTGGAGTTTTAATATTTTTTCTTCGATAGAATCTTTACAAATCATTTTATATGCAAAAATTTGTTTGTCTTGTCCGATACGGTGTGTTCTATCTATGGCTTGTGCTTCGACAGCGGGATTCCACCATGGATCTAAAATGTAGACATAATCTGCTTTCGTCAAATTCATTCCAGTATTTCCAGCTTTGATACTGATTAAGAAAATTTTGACTTCATCATTGTTCATGAATTTATCAACTTCTGCTTTGCGATTGGTGGTGCTTCCGTCCAAATAGGCATAAGGAATTCCTCTTTTATCCAACTCTTTTCTGACGATTGACAACAAACTTACAAACTGAGAAAACAGGAGTGCATTGTGTTTTTTTAATTGTTCATCAAGATGGGAAAGTAATAAATTGATTTTCACAGATTCTGCATTGGCACCTTTAAAAGACTTGTTGATCAATAAAGGGGAGTTGCACATTTGTCTCAGCCTCAACAAGCCATCCAGCATTCTGAACTTTGATTTGGCAATTCCTTTTTCTTCCACCTCCGCTTCGATATCTTCTTTTATTTTCGCTTTTAGATTGTTATATAAACGTCTTTGATGGTCGCCCATTTCGCAGTAAATTACGGTCTCTGTTTTTTCTGGCAAATCTTTAGCAACTTGGTCTTTTGTACGACGAAGCATAAAAGGATGAATTAATTTCCTTAATAATGCAGCTGCTTCAAGGTCTCCTTGATTGTCAATAGGAATTGAAAAACTATTTTTAAAACTATTTTTTGATCCTAACAATCCTGGAGCGGTGAAGCTCAATTGAGCATACAAATCAAACGTATTATTTTCTATAGGGGTTCCCGTCATTGCAATTTTATTGTTGGATTGGAGTAGCCGCATTGCTTTGTATCGTTGCGAATCTGGATTTTTTATAGCTTGAGATTCATCTAAAATGATGTAATTAAATTTAAACGATTTTAATAATTCGATATCTTGTGCAACCGTCCCATAGGTCGAGATGATAACATTTAGAGATTCCAATTTTCTTATTTCTTTAGCACGACCTTGGCCATGGTGTATCGTATAGATTAGGGAAGGACAAAATTTATCGATTTCTTCCGCCCAATTGTATAATAAACTTCTAGGAACTATAACCAAAGAAGGAGGCCCTTTGATCTTATCTGCCAACAAACAAATGATTTGAAGTGTTTTACCTAATCCCATGTCATCTGCAAGAATACCCCCGAAACCGGATTCGTCTAAAAATTTCAACCATGTGTACCCGTGTTTTTGATAATCTCGCAATTCAGCGTTTACAATTTTTGGAACTTTGTATTTTTTGCTAGTATCTATCTCCAGCAATCGTTTTTTTCTTTCGGCTAATTCTTTCAATATTTTTTTGTCATCAATGTTGTCGAAAAGATCCTCGATAACATTGTATCGGTATTTGGAAATTTGAAGCATTCCTTTATTGACTTCAGATACTGCCAATATATTGGTTGCTTTTTTGAGCCATTCTTCGGGTAATATTCCAAGTGTTCCATCTTTTAAAGTGACGAAGGTTTCTTTATTTCTCAAAGCTCTTATCCAATCTGCAGTTGGAATTTTTTCTTCTCCAAAAGAAACGCCCATATCGACATCAAACCAATCGATTCCAGATTTGATATGGGTATATGTTTTAGCACGTTTGTTGTTAAATTTAAAATTAGTAAGATTTTCTTGACCTAATATTTCAATCGATGCATCAGTACATAAATCTCCAAATGTAAAAAACCATTGGTTTTTTAACATTTCATTTACGTTTAGATAGGTGTATTCTTGAACTTGAAAATCATTGTCAAATGCAGGATGTGCATTTTTGAGGAAATTGATTAAAAATTGTTGATCATTTTTATCTAGCACAAAAAGTTGTTTATCAATGGCAAAGGATCCCTCTTCAAATGCATTGAAACTATAATCATCGTATTTCAATCTTGGTTCGAAAAGAATAAATTGACCTGCTTCTCTAAGTAGAATTTGGTAGCGCGGATTGACAAGCAGTCTTTCTTTTAGGATCAATTTGTCCTCTACTTCAATATTAAAATATTTTCTAAAATTGGCGGTAAATTCAGTGATGTCTTTCTTTGTCGTTTTCGGAAGTAACAAGTTATCTTTACCATTAAATAATTGAAGTAATTCCCAAAATTTTTCATTAGGATGAAGGTAAGCTTTTCCATTTTTGACACTAAAATAATTATTAGTATAGCTCAAATCATTGATAGGAAATGATTTGTCATCCAAAGTGACAAGAAGTTTAGCGTGCAGCAATCCATCAACTTTTTCAATTTTTATTCGACAGTCTAATTTGGTTGGATGAAATTGAATTAATTTTAATCTGCTTGCAGGAATATTTTCAGAATGATAACTACGATCCTCTCCATCAATGACATAATGATAGATTTCGGACAACGTATCTGTATTGTTAAGTATAATTGTTTTGACTAAATTAAAACGATCTTTTGCAAGTTTCTCATTCGTAGCAAAAAATAAATCTTGCCCAATACTTTTATAGGGTTCTGGAATGTTGGAAGGGAGTTCTGATACAGTTTTGCCTTTATTTTGAATACCCTCTTTGGTTTTTAAACCTAGACCACTTACAAATAGGAGTTGGGTTATTTTAGCAGACTTGTTCGTCCAGTAATAAGCATATTTTTTTTGTCGATTTTCATTTAGGGTATCCAATTCGTTTTGAATATAGGCTTTATTTTCTTTTTTGGAGTTGTTGATAAATTCTCCTGCTTTTTGAATCCAATCATTGCCTCCATAATTTCCAGTTTTTGAAGAAATTTGAAAACCATACTTCGAAAAAATAACTGAAAAGTACTTATCAAATGCATCTGGATTGACTCCTGTCTTTTTTTTGGCATCCACTACTATCTTTTGATAAGTCAAATTGCCTTTCAAAAATCCAGACGACTGTATCTTGTTAGCTGCTTCTGATAAAAGCATACATTGATGCTCACATAAATTAACTACATTTTTTGAACAAGTTAAACATTTTACTGAGACTCCATTTTCATCTCGTTTTAATACAATAGAGGCGGGACGTTTACGACTATAATGATTACCATATATGGCGTCTATTTTTAATTCATTCGGATTAATAAAAACCCCTTGATACTCATCATTCCAAGATAATCGTTCAAAATATTTTGGTGAATTTTCATGTACAAAATCAACAAGTCTATTATCGTTATTAAAATTAAGCAAACGATATTCATTACTTCTAAATTTTTCTTTTTTTACCTTTTTAGATTTTTGTTTAGATTGATTGGTAGTTTTTGTTAGTTTACCTTTTTTATTTTCGAAAAGACTATTTTGCAACATCCTAAGCGCATCATCAGCATCAGTTTCTTCAATAAGTTCTTCTAATTGGTACAATAATGCAACAACATGTTTACAATCATGGTTCATCGGACAACCACAACTAGACATAAAACTACCATTATATTCTAAAGAGACCTTATAAGTTTTGTTCTTCGAACCTTTAATAACGGCACTAGCTACCGTTAGGTCCTCATTATAATCATACGATATGATACGATCTCCATAAAAGTATTTTTCTCCTTTAGAAATTGTAGAATCATTAAAATTGGATTCTAAAATATCGTCTATAATTGAAAGTGTCAACATCTCAATAGTAAGTTAGTTTTGTCAATAGAAATCGCTACATTTCTTCTTTTGTTTTCTCGCTTAAAAATAAAATATTTTCAGATAGAATAGCTACGGTTTTAGGTTATTATTTTAATATTGAAATCACATATATGAAGAAAATTTATTAGGTGTAGAGACTATTCACCGTTCACCGTTTTCTCTCCTCATTCAAAAAGTAAAAAAACAAAGGCATAAAAATCAACAACGTACTTAAGCAAGCCAATAATTCTGCATATGCCAATCCAAATACACCATCCGTTTTTATCCAGTAGTAGGCGGCAATCAATTCAATTACAACAAAACATACACTATTGATGACCAACCAGATAGATTTGTTGATGCTAATGAATCCGATTTGTGACATTTTAGGAGCCGTAAAAACTAGGAATATCAAAGCACCCCACAAAAGAATCGTGCGTATATCGGGATAAAGTTCGGGTTGAATATTTTCGAATAAATTAATCAGTTGCGTCGGAAAGAAAACCATCAAGACAATACCAATGAAATGAGCTACCGCAATCCATGCAGTGGCAGCCCAATAAATAGGGAAGTATTCTGAAGTGGCTTTGTCGCGAAGTGCATTTCCTAGATAAATAATAAATCCGCCTGACAAACCACGGGTCGTTAAGATAATCACCTCCATGATTTGACGAAATACGGCATATGTAACCAGCGCAGATGAGGAAATCCCCAACGCCATTTTATTCAATAGAATTCCTGTGATACTAAAAATAACAATCGACAGGAAAATTAATAAAGTGGTAGAGGTCAAACTTCCAAAAGTATCCAGAAATGCTTTATTGAAAATGGAAGGGAAAGGGGATTGGAAATAAATTTCATCTTTTAGAAACCATATACTTAACAATACACCTACTGTAAAGACGCCCATTGTTGAATACGCCAATCCAATCACACCCCAATCGACAATATGAGTAAAGCAATAGTCTAAAATAATGTTGATCAATAAAATGGTTAAAACCACAGAACTGCCAGACTTCTGTTTTTCAAGAATCGTCAAAAATTGAATGGTCAATGAAAACAAAATCTGTACCGGGAAAGTCCAAAGAATGACTTTCCAATATTTTCGAAATTCAACAGGAATTAAGGAATCTGTTTTTAAATCTTGTAACCCAGCAACCCGTTCGATCATATTCATCTCAATAATCGCGACATATAAAAAGACCAACATACTGATAAATGATAACAAGAAACTTGCAATGATCAGTCGCTTGATATTGTTAAGCGCTTTTTCTTTCGAAATCAAATCCGCAATCGCCGCCGCCAATCCTATTCCAATCCCGGTCCCGACTCCCATTATCGGCACGGTCAGAAAAACAGCTTCGTACGATTCAATGGAAACACGAGTTGCAAAGAGACTATCAATGAATACGAGTAGCGTACCTGAAGCGGTGGCTAAGGTTAGGGGGAAGGAGATTTTTCCTATTTGGTAAAAATGGGTTTTGAAATTGGTCAATGGATAGGTTTGTAAAGAAAAGTGAAAGTGTTATCCCAAAATTTCATTGACAGTAATCATATTGTTATAAAACGATGTTTAGGTCAAAAATGATAAAGATGAAGTAAAGATTATTGCTTAGGTTTTCAAGATAAATTTGGAAATGAAAGCGAATAATTTTTCTTGGACAAATCAGAATAATAGAATACCCGCTCCCAAGGTAAAATTCATATAAAGTGAATTTGATTTTTTAAGCTCATTGGGTGAAAAAGCATAAGAGCGCCCATCATTTAATAAGGGGTTTTCGATCGTAAATTTATATCCATATTCAAGCGCATAACTTATTGTAAACTTATCTTTGATAATCTTACGAAGTCCTGACGAAAATGCAACGCCGAATAAATTCAGATGAGTTTTTTTATACAATAAATTAAATGCTGCTCTTTCCACTCCTTCAAACTTTTCGTTTGAATCTGCATATTTTGTTGGAGAAGCAAGAGCGCTACCATAATAAAATTTGTATCCGTAATAAAAACCTATTGGGGCCAAAGTCCGTTTAGATCTTCTTGCGGTACGATAAAATCCTAGACCAATAGTTTGTGTACTAATCCGATACTTAAGAGCTGGTTGGTCGGGAAAATTTAATAATGGACTTTGTGTTACATTGTATAGTTGATAGTCAGCTTCTACGGCAATATAACGATAGCGATTTCTCACCCAATTGAGTGAAATTTTAGCTGCAGGTTTGAGCGTTACAATCCCGCCCTCCCCACTCTGAAGTTTAAGATTGGCGTGAGGTCCGAGATGACCTTCAACAAAAAAGCGCTTTCCTAAATATCCTGGCGCCTGCCCTTGACAATTTAATGTTAGAAACAAGAATAATTTAACAATAAAAAAACGTATGTATAATTGCATTAAATTATTTTGAAATTTGAAAAAATACATCATAAAGCTCAGACTTTAAAAAGACGTCATCTAAGGAAAATGGTCCAAAATCCGATTTAATATAAGAACGTCTACCGTTTGTTACATCAAAGATGGTTACAGCTAAAAACGACTTGATATTCTTGTTGAATAAGCGACCTAAAAATGTGGATGGTTCTTGAGAAATAACACTTAAAGAGAGAAAGTAATCGGTACCATATTTAGAAGCAATTTTCTCTATGTATTCTTGGTTGTATCCTAGACTAAGAAAACCTTCCGTGTTGAATTGATTGTCAACCCATTCCTTTGTAGCCACTAAGTCATTAAGTTGGTCGACGTCATTTGCTTTTAGACTGTTGCCATCAATAAATTCAACTTTTACATCGTTTAATACTGCTGAAGAAGAAATAATTTCTTTGAGTGCTACTCGGCGTTGATTGCTTTTAATACGTCCAAGTTTTGGTTTTGATTTGGAACCGTCAAGATGTATGAATAGTGGATTAACGACCAGTACTTTTTTAACTCCCAATGATCGTCCTTTCTTATTAATTTTATTTCGATAATTTTGTAAATTTCTTCGACCTTCATAGGTGCTGCTAGAAAAATGATCTTTTTCTTCTTGAAGTTTTTTACCAGCTTTAAATCCTTCAGTGGCGATACTCCGAAAATCGGTATCGTTTAGTACTTCAGAAAAAGCTAACAAATGCCACTTAACATCACCTTCTTTTTTACCTTTTCGATTTTGTTTTATTTTATCAATTTTAGAAAGTTCCTTTCCTTTATCTAGCGATGTGGTGTCATTAGCAGTTTCTGGAAGTTCAATCGTATAAAATTCATTAAGCGAATTCGCCTCATGAAACATATGTAGATCAGCAAATAAATCAACAATCAATGCACGTAATGTCTTATTATCAGGAGCATTCAGATAGCGGTGATAATTGTATGCGATTGCTAAGATGTTTAATTCTTTGTCAGAAAGCTTATGTATTAAATGAAAAACCTGCTGTGATTGACCTTCAATATCCTTGTAATACGGAGAGGTTAATTTTTCTGAAAGTTCATTGTTGTGGTACTTCGAAAGTCCGTACAATGCTTTGCCAATTATTTCTCGTGTAAAATCTGTTTCACCATAAATTTTTGTCATCAAAAAACCTGCATAAATAGCTTCAGCAAGACTTTGACGATTCAGAAATAAGCGCGCCAACTCAACTCTGGACCTCAGCTGAATGTCAAGAAAACTTTCTTTCGAAATCAGGTAGTCTTTTTTCTCATTTACAGCCATTCCTTTTAGTCTTTGAGCAAACTGTTCATTTCGTTTTGACAACGCTGGATGGGTACTTTGTTCTTCATCTTCTTCAGCAGGATTAATAGCTTTCACTTCTTCTAAAAATAATTCCACTGGTAATGAAACCGATATTTTTTCTAAGACATTTTTTTCAAATACAATTTCATCAAAAGGTAAGTAGGAATAGCGAAGGATATCAAATACTCTCTGAATACTTTCGAAACTATAGTTAGTATTTAAAAAGTAAGTCAAACCTAGATCATCAGCTTCCATTTCCTGATCTCTTGAATATCGATTTTTTTCTAACGCCGCAATATCTAGTTGTTTTGTATTCAACCTTTTATTTTTGCTAAGCTTCCGGTCAACTTTTATTGTTTCCAGAAATTCTTCCAATCCATGATTCTCTTGAACATGAACTAACTCATGTGCTAGAATAAGTGCAAGTTGTGCTTCATTTTCTAATTGGGACAAAAGTCCGATTGACATAAATATAATCCCTTGATCAAGAGCGAAAGCATTGACCGCAGTGCTACGTAAAATATACACTCTTGGTTTTTTTTCTTTTAAAATTGGATTACTTTCGACGACAACTTCTAGTACTTTGTTTACATATTTTCCAATAGGATCATTATATAAAATATATCCGCTTCTTAATAATTCGTCAACTGCATAAGTTATCTCGAGGTAAAATTTTTCTCGATCTTTTTCATTCTCGAAACTATCTTCATTTCGGTTACTTTTTTTTAGACTTTCAGTATATTTATCAAATGAGGGAGTTATGTAATCTTCAGGTAATAAATCCTGATTAGAGAGGCGTTCGTAAGGTGAATTTTGTGCTATTGTTAGGATACAAAAGTTCAATAGAAAAAAAAGAGAAGTGAAAATATTTTTCATAAATATGGGTTGTGTGGCATTGATTTCTAAATATATTTATTTTTTTTGAAATTGACCGAATAAACTGGAATAATAAATTTTACGACAGGAATTCATAGTGTATTTAAGCAGTTTTACTTAATTTGCAATTCCGATTGTTGCATTAATTCCAAGTGATGTTTTAAATGTAATCTAGTATGGTATTCACATATTAGGTAGCTTCCCGAATTCTTCTTTTTTTATATAAGTTTTCAATTGTCACGAAATAAAATTATTTTTTTTGATAAGCGCTGAAATGCTTGAACTTTTGTCTAAATATGTAAGGGTAATATTATTGTTTCTTCTCAATAGTTGCATGATCAATATTTGCTTTGGTCAAACGCTTTCTTTTACGGAAATAAGTCAATCTATTGGTATTAATTTCAAACATGATTACCAGATTGAAATAGAACCTGTTAACTTGAGAGTGACTGCTGGGTTAGCAGTAGGTGATTATAACAATGATGGGTTTCCAGATATTTATGTTGAGGCAGGCGATATCGGAAACAACTTGTTATTCAAGAATAGAGGAGATGGTACTTTTGTTGAAAAAGGCGAAGAAGCAGGTGTGCATTTACCTAATTTTCTTGGAAGCAGTCCTTTTTTTGTAGACTATGATAATGACGGATTTCAAGACTTAATGGTTGGAAGCTTAGACAGTCAAAACGTTCGAATATTTAAAAATATAGATGGTCAGACTTTTGAAGAAGTAACTAATGATGGCTTAAATTGCGCTGCACCAACTTATTCGTTTAGTGCAGGAGATTTCAATAAAGATGGATTTGTAGATTTATTTCTGACGCATTGGAAAGAGGATAATTCGGAAAATCATATTTACAAAAATCAAAGAGATGGGACTTTTAAAAATGTAGATGCCGATGTTGATTTTTATAATCCTTTTGGAGATATCGATTTTACTTTTGCTGGAAATTTTACCGACTTCAATAATGACGGTTGGACTGATCTATTAATTGCATCTGATTTTGGGACCTCACAAATTTGGGTCAATAATAACGGGAAAGCGTTTGACCACTTTACAGATACACAGATAATAAATGATGAAAATGGAATGGGTACCGCAATTGGAGATTACAATAATGATGGATTGTTGGATTGGTTTGTAAGTTCAATTTTTGATTCAGATGGAGTAACTGAAGGAAATTGGGGCGCAAGTGGAAATCGACTTTACAAAAATCTCGGCAACAATCAATTTCAAAATGTCAGTGAGGAAAGTGGAATTCTTGATGGTGCATGGGGTTGGGGTTCAAGTTTTGCAGATTTAAATAATGATGGATATTTAGATATCGTTCAGACCAATGGTTGGCCTAAAGGAAGTGATCAATTTTATGCAGATACCACTAGAATCTTTCTTTCAAATCAAGATGGCACCTTTACGGAGTCTGCAATAGATTGTGGTCTTAGAGATACCAAGCAGGGAAGAGGAATTTCAGTGTTAGATTATGACCTTGATGGCGATTTGGATATTTTTATCAACAATTACAGAGATTATCCTTCTTTTTGGCGAAATGACTTAAACAATAACAATCAATTTATTTCCATAAAACTTATTCCTCAAGAAGGAGTTACGGCAATTGGAAGTAAGGTGTTAGTATATACGCAAGGTGTTCAACAAATCCGTGAGTTAAGATGCGGGACCAATTACAATGGACAAAATCCTTTACAAATTCATTTTGGTCTGGGTGCTGTTTCACAAATTGATTCCTTAATCGTAAAATGGCCAAATGGGGAAATACAAAAACAATTTAATTTACTCACCAATCAATTTTTGGAGATAAGTCAAGATTTTAAATTCCTCCCGACAAATGAAGCTTTTTTTGTTTATCCCAACCCATTTGATGATAACTTAACAACACAATTTCAAGGTGATTCGGAAAATAAATATCGATTGAGGTTGTGGGACAGCAGTGGCAAATTGATAGGTGAAAATGATAACTATTCAATTATGGATAATTCTTGTTATTTTGAGTGGAATTTAAATGGGACCTCACGAATACCAGCAGGTTGTTATTTTATTCAACTTTATGAAAATAATCAAGTTGTAGAAAGTAAGAAAATTATAAAATACTGATAAAATGAAATTGAGCTTTCAAGCATTAGCTTTTATCCTTATCTCGATTCTATTTGCCACCTGCAAGCAAGATGATGAACTATCTTATGATACTACTTTTGGATCAATTTTTATAACCGTAAAGCATAACGGTGATGTAGTCCCGAATGCGAATGTCATTACAAACCCTGAGACTGGTATTTTTCAAACAGATTTTTTGGGAACAACCCTTATCAAAGATGTCGATCCAGCGACCTACCAAATCACTGCCCTACATCCAGATTATGGAAACGGAATTGAAACAGCAATAGTTAATGTTGGTCAACTTTCTTCAGTTGATATTGAATTGGCTCCAGGAAATGTTCCAAATCCAACAGTAATTTTTATCTCTCCAAACAATGGTGCTACAATAGATATAGATGTCGCTGCTGAATTCTCAATTATTGTCTCAGATGATTCAGATAGTCCTCAAAATATAAACCTTGAATGGACCAGTGATGTAGACGGATTGTTATCAACTGCTTCCGCATCGCCCAATGGAACAGCGGTTATATCTGTAGCTGACTTATCAGAAGGCGACCATGTAATTCAAGTTATCGCTACTGATTCAGATGGATTTGTTGGCGGTGCAAGTGTTGGTATAACGGTACAAGATATACCAAATAGTGTGACTTTAAGCCCGCTACAAGGACTCGCTTCAGGAATTCAATTAAATTGGACAACTTCTGATGAGCCAACATTTTCAAGCTATAAAATTTATCAATCTGTAAATAACAATTCAAATTTTCAAGTGATCGAGACAATAGAAGATATTAACAATACCAGCTATACTGACAATAACTTGGTAGTAGGAAATAGTTATTACTATAGAATTGGATTAACACTTTCCGATGGAGAAGAGCGTTTAAGTAATACTCAATTTTTAGCTTATGATGGGGTTACGATTTATGTAGGTACTCAAGTTGAAAAGATGATTGTCGATCCTAATCGACCATTTATATATGCCATAGACCGAGTCAACAACGCTTTGTTATTTATAGACCTAAATCTTGGGGCATTAACCAAAACTGTCTTAATTGGTTTAAGTCCTGTAGATATGGATTTGAGTTTGGATGGGGATAAATTATACATTGCAAATTTTGGAAGTACTCAAATAAATGTAATCAACCTTAATGAACAAGAAATTGACTTTAGCTTTTTCGTCGATACAGATGTAGGTACTTGGGATGGGAATCCATATAGGTTTGCTGTGTTGTCAAATAATCGTGTAGCTTTTGTTAGCGAAGATCAGTTTAGTAATATAAAGATTGTTGATGCAACGACAGGTGTAAATATCCTGTTTGGTGAGACTGTTGATGAACCTAATTTATTTACAGATCCATCTGGCAATATTCTTTATGTTGCAGAATCTAGTTCTACTGGTAGTCAGCTTTTGAGATATGATGTGAGCGGAAACTCATTGAATCAGGTTGACGAATCAACATCGGTTGCCGCGTGGGAAAGATCAGGATTTATAACATTTGATGGTCAGTATATCTTTTTTAGAAGACAAAAAATTCTTGCCAATAATTTACAATCTGTTCTAGGAACATTTCCGGAAGAAGTTTATGCTTCCAATGCAAATGGTTCGATTGTGCTCGGAGGAGAGCAGTATTATGATGGCAATACATTTGCGATTCTTGGTACTTTACCAGTGAGTTCTACAGTAATAGCTGCAGACCCCAACAATGATGTATTTTACATTTATGATGAAGAGAATAGTAATATTGTTTTGCTTAATCCATAAACATGCACGGTTCGTTTTTTTAGAAAAATAAATACAATTATGCAGATTGTATTATATAATTGCGGTTTCAATATGGAGGAAAAATTTTCAAAGGTCAAGGCGGAAAACGCAAGTATCCCCTTTGGGCTATCGAGCCTGCCTGGATGCGCCAAGCAGACAGGGCTTTCCAACGAAGAGATTTGGAAATTTTTCTCATAGAAAGCCCGCTAT
>CALFWW010000102.1 GCA_937928575.1 uncultured Saprospiraceae bacterium
CCTACATTATGTCGGGTTTCATCATACTCGGCACCCATATTACCGATACCGACGATCAAATACTTCATTGGATCAGGTTCTTCTTTTTTAAAAAAATTGCTAAAAATTTTATTCAGCCACTTCATTGCAAACGCTAATTTATACAGATTTTTAGACTTATAGAATTTTAGATGTTTAGACACCACTATTTCAAATAAAACGTGGAATTAGAATTAAAAATTCCATTTGAAGATTCAGAATATTCGGTTGACAAATGCAAATGTTGACTAAAACATCAAAATTTCATTCCAATTCCTCCCCGCGCCAAAACGATCATATTTTCCATTTTACATTTTTAATTTTTAATTCTCCCGCGTAAAAACGATTACCTTTACAAGATGATCAAAGACCTCATAAAAATGAATATCCGGATGCTGACCAAAGCACAGATTACTGATTGGGTCGAACAAATTGGTGAAAAAAAATACCGTGCAGGTCAGATATACGAATGGCTGTGGCAAAAGAGTGCGCATTCATTTGAAGAGATGAGCAATCTATCCAAAAGCCTTCGTGAATTGATGGAAAAGACTTTTGTGATTTTACCGATTACCATTGATAAAGTTCAAAAAAGTGTAGATGGGACCATCAAAACGAGATTCAAATTGCACGATGGTCATTTGATAGAATCTGTTTTGATTCCAGTACCCAGAGACAATCGATATACCGTCTGTGTTTCTACTCAAGTAGGTTGTAGCCTCACGTGCAAATTTTGTGCAACAGGAAAAATGAAGCGTGTCCGAAATTTGGAAGCGGCTGAAATTTATGATCAAGTAGTTTTGGTCAATCGGCAAGCGGAAGAAATTTTCGACCATCCATTGACCAACATTGTATATATGGGAATGGGAGAACCATTGTTAGCATATAAATCCGTTTTAAAAAGTGTCGAGCACATCACATCTCCCGAAGGACTGCACATGTCTCCAAAACGTATCACGGTTAGTACTGCAGGAATTGCAAAAGCAATATTGAGACTTGCAGAAGATGAAGTGAAATTCAACCTCGCACTTTCATTACATGCAGCAGATGATGACAAACGAAACGAGATCATGCCGATCAATGAGTCCAATAATTTAGAGGTGTTGATGAAAGCAATCAAAGAATTTTACAGGACAACAAAGAATAGAATCAGTTTCGAGTATATATTGTTACAAGGAGTCAATGATGATATTGAAGATGCGAAAAAGCTCGCCAAGTTGTGTGCCCATTTCCCGGTTCGAGTCAATATCATTGAATACAATCCAATTGAAGACGGGGTATTCATAAAAACAGCTATCGCCAAAATGGATGCTTTCGCCAATTATTTGATCGACCAAGGAATTGTAGTAACCGTTCGTAGAAGTAGAGGGAAGGATATTGATGCTGCTTGCGGACAGTTGGCTAATAAAGACAATTAAATTTCCAGCATATGATTCTGAAAAAAAATCTCTTGTTTTTATTTCTGTTGTTTTTCATTTTAATGACGAGTAAAAAAGCAGATGCGCAGTGTTACGCTCCATTTTTGCCATTAGATTGTTATGTTGGTTTAGATTCAAATTTAGAGGAAACATATCGACAGGCAAATGAAAGACATATTTCTAATTTGGGTTGGGACCAATTTAACGAAAGGAATTTTGAGAAGCAGCTAAAAACTATAAAAAGTGAAAAATATAATCATGCTTTAGATTCTATTTTTGCACTTTCAAAACAATATATTATAGAGAAAATAGGCGAAAAGAATTTTTGTGATAGGATTGAGTTTAATCATCAAAGATTTAGATATTTTACAAGATATATTCCAAAAACTATCAGTGGGGAACTAACTTTTAAATTCCATTATCATCCGATAAGTTGTTGGACAGGAAATGGAATTGAATTAAAATTCAAATTCAAAGAATTGGAAAGTGGAATGCTAAAATTGGAGTACCCTTCATTTTTTCCTAAGTGTTCTGAAAAGGAATGCGACTTCAATACATTATATGCCTCAGAAATAGGTGCAAAAGCATTGGAACTTGGATTGATAGATGGGTCAGAGAATCTTGACATTGATAAATTTGATACTTATACAATTGCGCTTGAGAAAATGGAAATTCCATTCCAAAAAAAATCCTTTCTTTTTGATATCAAGAGTGGGCAATATTTAAAGGACACAATACAGGTTTTGAATACTGGTTATTTCCCTATATCTAATAAAGAGAAACCGTTTGAAGAATTAGTGAATAAGTCTGAGGCAATCATCGATGCTACCTGTATAGGAACTGAAGAATTTCGTGGGACCAATGGTTATTTATATACTAACTATTTCTTCCAACCTCATCATACTTTTAAAGGCAAAAAAAGCGATAAGGTTTTTGCTATTGCAAATTTAGGAGGTGAAGGTGAATCATGGAGTCATGGCATTAATATGCCGAGACCAAGCATAAGATGCATTTTCTTTTTAAAGAAATTGACTCCTGAATTTTTCTCTATAATCGAGGAGAATGTAGATACACTACTTACTCCTCAATGGGGACTTCAAATTAATCCCAATCAGTTTCTGTTTAATCAAAAACTAAAAATGTACAATGACGTGTTTCCTTTGCTAAAAAAATTGAGTATGTCGAATTTCTATGCTTATAATAATGTAAACTGTACTTTAGATGAAACTAAAGATTGGCTAAAGGAGCAAGGGAAATTAGGATTTGCAAAAAAGCAGGGCTTGGAAACATGGATGTTTAATTTTTATTGGAACAATACACTTGATGCAGTAAATGGAAATATTGTTGTTAGATCAACAAAAGATTATACTTTTTTGCAGGAAAAAGAATTTGTTTTTGAATATGATACAACATATGTTCAAGCTTTTGGAATAAGAAATGGAAGTATTGATGTTAGTAGGTTTAAAGGGAATCCTAGTGAAAGAAAAGACAAACTCCCTAAAGCATCATTGACAAAAAACTATGAAATTATTAGTAAAGATTTAAGCGCTAATCGTTTTATGGTAAAAATAAAAGCGAAAAATGTTGATAATCTCACTCAACTTTATCCACGAGTTTCTAGTGGTTCTATGTATGCAAAAATATTGTTTAATCTTAATTTTAAAATCAAAGAAAATATTGTTCAAGATACTTTCGAGCTTTCACAAATCGCCGAACCTTTTAATAATACAGGAAAATATTATGATCCAATAGCTGAGGAATCGAATGAATTTGCTTTCCAAAGAGTACTTACTCCAAATGTCAAAACTAGTCTAACTAATGCTAATCCTGTTATTGAAAAGGTGTTTCCAGAAAATTTTTCTATAGGCGACACCATTAGTATTCTGGGAAAAAATCTTACCAATTTCAAAGACAAAGTTCATTGCCCATGTTCTGTTGTAGATAAAGAGATTGAATTTAGAAGACATTGTCTAGTGCCAACAGATGATATAATCTTCAGTTCTTATAGCAAGTTACAATTTGTAGTTCCAAGAGATTTTGATTTCAACAAAGATGGGCTCACTAAGCTTTTCCCTTCTTCTGGGACAATTAAAGTCAAGTATGAACAAAGCTTGAAATCAATTATTTTTAATTAATGTTCACAAGCTCCGAAACAAGATCCAATTTATATTTTCAATTTATAATTTGAAAAAATGCCAATAGAAAAAGTAACTTTCCAAAACGACAGAGGATTAAAACTCTCAGGCAGAATCGACCTTCCATTAATGCCACCGCCATACCCATTTGCGATATTTGCACACGTATTTACGGGAAGCAAAAGTTTGAATGCAACTCGGCACATTTCGCGTAGCTTGACCATGCATGGAATTGCAGTGTTGCGATTTGACTTTACAGGATTGGGGCAGAGCGAAGGAGATTTTGCAGACAGTAATTTCAGTACTAATGTAAAAGACTTGTTGTCAGCAGCTAAATATTTGGAAGATAATTATGAGGCACCATCGATAGTCGTGGGACATTCACTTGGAGGAGCAGCTTCGATATTTGCGGCAGCACAATTGGATAGTGTAAAAGCGGTAGCAACCATTGGCACACCGGCAGAACCCGAACACGTCAGTCATATGTTGGAAAATGCGATGGATGATATCGAAAATTTTGGACAAGGTGTCATTTCAGTAGGTGGAAGACAATTTACCATCAAAAAACAATTCGTCGAAGACCTAAAAAACAAGGACATGAAAAAGGCACTCGACAATTTGAATAAAGCCATCTTAGTGATGCACTCACCTCAAGATGGAATTGTTCAAATCGAGAATGCTGCCAACATCTATCACGCCGCTTCCCATCCAAAAAGTTTCATTACCCTAAATAATGCTGATCACATGTTGACCAACAAAAATGATGCATTCTATGCCGGTAATGTCATCGCCAGTTGGGTCAAACGATACGTGCAATTCCCAGAAAAAGAAAAACTAAAAACAGACAAACAAGTAGTCGCTAGACTAGAAGGCGAGCATTACACCACTGAAATCATGGCAGGTCGTCATGGCATCATCGCTGATGAATCCGAAAAAGTAGGTGGCAATGATTTTGGTCCTTCCCCATATGAATTGTTAGGTGCCAGCCTCAGTGCTTGTACTGCCATGACCATAAAAATGCTCGCCAAGAAAAAGAATTGGCCATTGGAAGAAGTGGAAGTACATGTCAGTTATTTAAGAAACTACATCGATGATTGTGAAACTTGTGATCACCCCGATCATTATCTCGACAAGGTAGAACGCGTCATTGAACTAAAAGGCGATTTGTCTCCAGAACAAAAAGCGCAGTTGTTGAAAGTGGCAGATGAGTGTCCGATTTTGAAGACTATGAATTCGGCTACGGTGGTGGAGACTAGTGTGGTTTGATTTGAAAGCAGAGACCTAACAGGTTTTAGCTAAGCCGAAGCGCGTGCGAAACCTGTTAGGTCTTTTTCAACAAACACCGAATTGCTAGAAAGTTATCTACTAAAAGTTGTAAATTTATTGATATGTAAATTATCTAAACACGATGTACAAACAACCAACAATACTACTCCTACTCCTCATTCTAGCATTTCCAGCTTTTTGCCAAACACAAGGCTGTTTACACAATTCAGATCTGGCAGAATATCGAACACTAACCCAAGTCACCTCGACGGAAACGATTGTCAGAGAATATATCTTGTATGTCCCAGCCAATTATGATCCACAAAGTACAACACCTATTCCGTTGGTCATCAACATGCATGGGTTTGGAGATTGTGCGGCAGACTATTTTGATGCCATCGGTAATTTCTACAACTTCAATGAGTTGGCAGATCAAGAAAACTTTATAGTCGTTTATCCACAAGGAGCATGGAGACCAGAAAAAGAAGATAGGTATTGGGAACCAGGAGATCCAGGTGTCGACCATATCTATGACAATGATGTATACTTTTTAGAACAACTTGTTTCCGAAGTTGGCACCAACTTCAATTTGAACATGGATAAAATCTTTGCCTGCGGTTATTCAAACGGAGGGATGATGGCGTACAGTCTGGC
>CALFWW010000103.1 GCA_937928575.1 uncultured Saprospiraceae bacterium
TGGAATCGGATGGCATCAGGGAGTTACTTTCCTCCACCTGTTAAAGAAGTAGAAATCTCCAAAAAGGATGGCAGTATCCGTAAATTGGGAGTTCCTACAATAAGTGATAGGGTTGGTCAAATGGTAGTCAAAATGTTCATCGAACCTAGACTAGAGGCAGTATTCAGCACAAATTCTTATGGTTATCGACCAAAGAGAAATGCCCATCAGGCATTATCAAAGGTAAGAGAGGGCTGTTGGAAACAAGACTGGATCATTGACCTTGATATAAAAGGATTCTTTGATAATATAGACCATAACAAACTGATGCTAGCGGTAGAGAAACACGTACCCGAAAACTGGGTTAAATTCTATATCAAAAGATGGTTGGAAGCACCGGTTGTTACAGTAGCTGGAAAGCTAATCCAAAAACAAGGAATAGGAACACCACAAGGTGGTGTGATCAGTCCGTTATTGGCTAATTTATTTCTCCATTATGCTTTGGATAAATGGCTTGAACACACAGATAAAAATGTAGCATTCACTCGGTATGCCGATGATGTGATACTACATTGTAACACAAAAGCCCAGGCAGCGCAAATACTTCACTTGGTGCATAAAAGAATGGAATCGGTAGGGTTGGAATTACATCCACAAAAGACAAAAATTGTCTATTGCCGAGACTACAAAAGAAAAGGTAAGTATCCAGAAGTGAAATTTGATTTTCTAGGCTATTCTTTTCAACCAAGAACGGCATTTTCAAAGAAAAAGAAAACGTTGTTTTTAGGTTATGATTGTGCCATAAGTATTAGTTCAAGAAAACGCATCGCAGATAAACTTGAGAAGCTAAATGTAGGTAAGTTAACTTTTAAAAGCATTGTAGGAGTTGCTCAATACTTAAATCCAATGATAAGAGGATGGGTGCGCTACTATGGTAAATTTAAAATGTATGAACTTACAAAAGTTTTCAGATTATTAAGTCGGCGATTGGTTTGGTGGGCAAGAAAAAGGTATAAGCGATATAAAACCAGTATTAGAAAAGGGTACAAATGGTTAGCAAATGTAAGGAAGCAATATCCTACTTTGTTTTACCATTGGAACTTTGCACAAATAAATGTTATCGCTTAGATTTGTACAACAAGAGCCGTGTGAGGGGAGACTTTCAAGCACGGTTCTGTGAGAGGCTTAGGGTGAAACTCCCTTTGCCTACTCGATTACTAGACCGTTATGTTGCATGATATGAATGAAACTCGAAAAGATATAACAGATTGGTTAATTCACTTTACTAAAGATGTAAATGAAAAAAATGTTATAGATGTATATCATGAATATTTGGATGAAGATAATCAACCTTATACATTATTAGATTACTCTAATCAGCTTCCGAATGGAATATCAGAATTTACTGCATTTGAAATTCTAAAAAAAATTATTTCAGAGTGCGGAATTAGATATGGTTATTCTTTCCGAAAAAACAAAACAACTTTGTATGGAGGAGATCCCGTTATTTGCATGACTGAAATGCTATTAAAATCATTTTTAGAGTATGCTAAAACTAGAAATTCAGAGTCAATTGACACGTATGGGATTGCAATCACAAAAAAGTCAGCCTATAAATATGGAGCTCGTCCAGTAATTTACGGACTATCTCAAGATAAGTTCAAGTATATTGAAAATTCTCAACATAAGAGAATATTACCCTCTGAAATTCTTCCTTTACAAGAGCAATACAGACTTGTTTCATACAATCCCGAATACAAAATAGACTGGACTCACGAACGTGAATGGAGAATTAAAAAAAAGCATGATATTTATAATCACATTTATGTAGAAAACGGAATTGATTCAGAAGAAATTGAAGTGTTAAATATCTTTGAAGAAGAGAGTCCTTGTGAAAATATAATTTTGATTGTAACCAATTCCTCAGAAGCAGAAGAAATATTTGATTTAATATTGATATTGAAAGACTCTGGGTCAAATAATTTTGGGAATGAATTTTTACCAAAATCAATATCAATTTTAGTAATAGAAAAAATAACTGAAAAAGATTTGAACGCAACCAAGATAGAAGACCTTTCAAATGAATGCTATTTTGAGGTGAAAATAGATGAACTTAACCCTAGTGAAATTGAACATTTAAAAAAGGTGATTGATTACTCTAAAACTAAATTATCTATTGAAGCAGAAAAAGATTTTCATAATTACACAAGTCTCAAAAAACATAAAACTGGGTATTATCTAGATTTGTGTGGGTCTGCATCTATAATGTGTAATGAACCTAAAAATAAATATTTAAGAGAAATGATTAGATTAGGAATAGCTTCGTCTTATGGCGAGGGCTATTTTATAAAAGCAATCGGAAATGTTCATAAAGACCAAAGTGTTTCCTATCATGAATTTATAGCGGAAAAAATTTGTGAATTTTTGAATAAAGAATTGGAAAATATATTTTATACAAAAACGTATATGGACTAGACACGCAACATAACAATAAGCGATCAAAATTAAGTGGGTCCGAGGGACCCCACTAATTTTATTGCTGTGTTGCACTGGACACCGGCTGCTATGCCGACCCGTATATCAGGCTGTTGCTTAGCTGTGTAATTTCAATTCGTGGTTTCATA
>CALFWW010000104.1 GCA_937928575.1 uncultured Saprospiraceae bacterium
AGCTCAAAAACATACAAATTGAATTTCGTTTCAAAAAAGCAAAAATTGCACACACTTGTAGACCAAGTTTTTTATCCACTTTCAAGAACAAAAATAAACGTAAATATATTGTTACGATTTCCAATGTTATTTCAAAAGATTTAGAAATGACAAGATTAAAAAACCTATCATATAATGCTCAAATCGGGGTTTTAGGACATGAATTAGGTCATGTTTCGGAATATATTCAATTCAATTTTTGTAAGCTCATTTCCTATGGCGTTAATTATAGTAATGAAAAAGGCATAATTGAAATAGAAAATAGAACAGACAAAATTACAATTGATCATGGTTTAGGATTTCAATTATTAGAATGGAGTACTGAAGTTCATGATTTTCATATTAAGGATGGGAGAGGAGATAGATATTTAGCTCCCAGTGAAATACATAATGAAATTTCGAGAAACAAACTTTACAACAACATATAAAATGTCAGAAAGCCATATTAGTCATACTCATCCGGATCAAGAAATAACTATATTATTGAATGAATATAATCTCTGTTGCACAAGAATAGAAGATTTTATTAAAAGGCAAGATTCTATTTTACAAATCTCATTGGTAATCATGGGTGGTGTTATTGCATTCACAATGCTAAATATTATTCCTCAAGAATTATTTATTGCCGTGCCCCTAGTTCCATTTATCATTTTGATTCATGTTCTTTATCACTTTTCTAGAGTAATTACTAATCAAGGATATAGAAAATATTTAGAGGAAATCTTAAATGCCAAAATATTGAACAATAGTCCAATCAAGTATTATAAAGTTGGAAAGGAATTTATGCTTGAAAAAAATCCAAGTTCAAAAATTAATTCAATTATTTTTCCATTGATTTTTTTGTTATCAATATTATACTCCATTTTTATGTCAAATTTTAATCTTATTGTAATTGGAGGATCAATTGTTTATATTATAATTATTATTATCGTGGGGATAAACATTAATTCATTTCTAAAAGATTTAGATGAAAGAGTTTTTCAGTTTTGTAAAGATAATACTTAGTGTTTGCTTAGTTTCAATTTCCATGATACTATTAGTATCTGCATTAGTTTCGGTCAATGTTAAAACCAAACTTTTCTCTTTTGACTTGGCAAATCGAAATTTAATCTTAAATGATACAGTTGTAGTTCATTTCATACATGGTTCTATTCCCGAAACCAATTGTGACTACCAAAAAAAACGACTTGGAGGTTTATTAGGAGGGCATATTGAATTGGAAGTTAAGGGTAAAGTGTATGGCTTCCTTTACGATAATTTACCAATCCACACTTTTAGTCAAAAAAAATTTAATTCTAAATTTGAAGCTTTAAGCAAAACTGAATGGGAGATAAAAAATGAAAATGATAGAATAACTTCGATATATATTCCTACAGAAAAAAAGAAAATGCAAACCTTACAAGCAGAATTAGCCTCAAATCTTAATTCCCCCCCTTATGATTATGCATTCATCGGTCATCGATGTACATCATCAACAGCAAGCTTGTTGTCTGAACATCAAATCATCAATACATTTTCTGATTTGGAATCTATAATTGCTTTTTTTTACCCTCGGACTTTTAGAGGTGCACTAATAAAATTTGCAAAAATAAATAAACTGAAAATAAAATTCGCCAAAGGTTCAGATTGCCACCTCTGGGAAGGTTAGTTGAAATTGAATCCGAGTAAAATATTTTAGTTCTTATCAATCAGTACTCGCAAAAAATCTCCTAGGATCAAATGAAATGTAGCCTTTGGGAGTCCATATTTCAAGTATTTCATTTGTAGGTATTTCAAAATCATTAAATTCAGGATTATCAGATTTCATTAAAATTGAAGTGGATTTTACTAATATTCTTTTGAAGAAGATTCCGTCAAATTTTGAAATAAAAACATATGCATTTCCATTTTTAAGTTCTCTCCAATTTTGAATATATTCTGTTAATAAGTACGAACCCGGTTCTATCGGCATCATGCTGTCTCCCGAAATTTCAAACATCCTATAGGTTGAAGATGTGCTCACTTGCTTTAATGGCAAATGGAAAGATGGAAGTTCGTTTATATAATTAGGGTTCGACAAAGACATAGCATATCCTGCTCTTGCAGAAATAGGAACTAATGTAATTCTTTCAGTCTGATCATCACTAACAGGAATTGTTAGAACTCTTAAATTTTTGCCTTCGGAATCAACAGGAATTACATTCTCAAACGTAAAATCGGAATTTAAAATCTGATCTAAAGAACAATCAAAAAGCTTTGAAATTTTCACTGCTATGCTTACCCTAGGTTCTGATCTTCCTTCTTCTATTGCTCCAATTAATGACTTCTTTACGCCAATTTTTTCAGCCAATTTGAGTTGAGTGTATCCAAATTTCTTGCGTAATGTCTTTATATTTTTTCCAATCATGCTCATTTAACTAAATATTTAGTTTAAAATTTGATTTTATTAAAGATTAATTATATATTGTTGTTTTAGGAGTCAAAAATAAAATTATTTAATTAAAAAAGTTTAATTATGTTTGTTAATGCGATTAAAAACGCTAAATCAGCAATATTCCCCATTGTGGTACGAAAAGTGGAAAATTTCCAAAAAAGTGGTAAATCTCAACCCAAGGTCGGGGTTGCAATTTGTGGTACTGGATTTTTCATTTCGGAAGATGGTCTATTTTTAACTGCTGACCATGTGATTGAAAGTATTTATAAAATGAAAGGTCATGCCATCTTCTGTGGTGTTTCTCAAGAAAAATTGCTTCCAAAAGCTCAAAGAATCTCAATTCTATTTCGTGACAAAACTAGAGACATTGCCTTAGGTAAAGTTGAAAATTTCCAATCTAGTTCTTTGAGTTTACTTGATAATAATCCGTTAGTTGGAAAGTCAATATGTACCGGAGGATTTGCTGTACCTCGAATTCAAAGTTCTATTAAAAATGGAGGTTATAGCCTCAATTTTAAAACTGCACCAAAGCACTGGCACCCATCAACTGTCATTGGATTCGAAAAAAAAATGAATTTAAGTCATGGTAAAAAGTTTGATGCACTAATTCTTCATGAACATGGGATTAAAGGATTAAGTGGTGGTCCAATATTAACTCCAGAAGGCTTTGTTGCTGGCATATTTTCTTCTGCGATTTCAAGAGGAGCATTACCTCCAAATTCAAATTTAGCACATTTATATGTTGTAAATAATTCAGCTGCAGTTGCTATTAACGAAATTAACGATTTTTTAAAAACATATTATGAAAGGCGCAAAACCGCCTGATCAAGCAATAATTAATCAATTTTCAAAGAACGACAAAAAATTAAATACCATGGGTAAAACAAAAAAGGGCAATAAAAAGGTACACGTACCTGCTCATACTAAAAAAGTAAAAGGAAAAAAAATTAAGGTCAAAGAGCATTATCGCTCAACTCCTGATTAAGATAATTATGGAGGTCATGTCTCAAAAGACGTGACCTTTTTAATTCATTCCTGAATATATATTCATTGCTTTTAACTTGAAATACTCTGCTTCTGACGCTCTACAAAAAATCAACCCGAATCTCAGGCTCAATCAAAACCCCAAATTTCTTCTTCACAGCTTTCTGTATTTGTTTGGCACAACTCATAATTTCTTTCCCACTTGCTTTCCCATGATTGACGATAATCAGTGCATGATGCTGGTAAGTTCCAGTATTACCTACCCGTTTTCCTTTCCAACCACATTGTTCGATTAGCCAGGCAGCTGGGATTTTTACTTTTCCATTATCAAGAGGGTAAAATTTGATATTGGGGAATTGCTTTTTGAGTTTGTTGAATTTCTTTTTTGAAACTTCTGGGTTTTTGAAGAAGCTGCCGCTGTTGCCTAGTTTGGCGGGATCGGGAAGTTTAGATTGGCGGATTTGAATGACGGCATTGCTGATATGTTTTGGAGTTGGATTTTTGATCTTCATTTTCATCAACGTATCTTGGATAGCGCCGTATCGGATGTTTACTTTTTTGATGGTGGATAATTTGAACCAAACATTGGTGATAATGTATTGATTGCGTAATTCGTTTTTGAAAATACTATTGCGATATCCGAATTGACAATCTTTTTTGAAGAAGGTTTTTCTTTTGCCTGTCTCTAAATGAATGGCTTGTAGTTTATGGAAAACTTGTTCTAATTCTACACCATAAGCACCGATGTTTTGGACGGGTGCGGCTCCGACGGTTCCTGGTATTAAGGATAAATTTTCCAATCCGTAAAGTCCTTTTTTTAAAGTCCATACAACCAAGTCATGCCAATTTTCACCACCTCCTACTTTTACGTAATGTGATTGTTTGAAACTACGCACTACCTTTCTTCCAGCAATACTATTTTTTATTACCAATCCTTTTGGATCTTTGGTTAACAACAAATTACTACCTCCTCCTAATACAAATATGGGTTGATGGTTAAGTTGTATGGCTTGTTGGATATCTTGATCTGATTTGACTTCAATGAAATTTGCAGCAGATACATTGACACCGAATGTGTTGTAAAGTTTTAAAGATTTGTTGGTTTGGATTTTCATTATTTAGTGTGAACGTCTTTTAAAGTTCAATATAGTGAAATTCGATTTGACTATTTGCGAAGGTTTGTATTACAGGCTTATTTTACGAGCAGTCAAAAAAAATGAAAGGAGCTTCAAGAAGAGGCGGTTGAAACCACCTGTACATTAAAGTTCGACATATTCAAATCCTAAGACTCCTTTGTAGATTGGAAGATTGATCCGTTCCCCTTCTTTTTTGTCTTTGAAATGCGGTTCTTTTGAACGAATCCTTTCTATATTTTTGTCGCGAATAAAGAAAATAGAGTACCCATCAATTCCTGGTTCCATTCCTTCAACAAAGCCTACCCGACTTCCTCCATATCCTTCAAATTTGAAAAACTCTACTTGTTCTTGTTTGGGAGGATTGAAATTTAGTTTTCGATTGATAAGACTTGTCATTAGGGGAAATAATAGAGCGATTAAAACAGGGAATCCGAATGCCACCACTCTCCTTTCATCTTCATCTGCAAATCTTTTTTTGAAATTTTGACCAAGTACTAATCCGATTATAAATCCAATCACTAGTGATCCCATTACAAGATGGAATGCTTTGAAGGTGTTTTGTAAATAGGCGAATTCAAAAACATAGATGGTCATGATACCAAAGACTAGGATGGTACCTAGTGCTGCTTTTATAAAGTTGGATTTGTTTTCTTTTGGTAGAATGGTCATTGGTTCTAGTGTTATCTTATCTTTTATGGTTCAAACTACATCCTCACGAAATGGCTGGTTTAAACATATAGCATGCTTCACATTTTGTTTTTTTTAACCATAAAAGGCATAATAGGGCATAGAAGGAGGACGTGAGCATAGGTTTCATTCTAAAACACCTTAGTACTTAATTATTCCACTTATTTGTTCACGTTCTGACATCCTCAATTTATATGTTCTTAAATATCTTTTATAGTTCAAACTACATCCTCACGAAATGGCTGGTTTAAACATATAGCATGCTTCGCATTTTGTTTTTTTTAACCATAAAAGGCATAATAGGGCATAGAAGGAGGACGTGAGCATACACTAAACACTCTCAAACTGCAACTTCGCCAAACTATGATAAGTACCATCCACATTGTCAAACAACTCATCGTGTGTACCTTGTTCGACGATTTTACCATGATCTAGCACATAAATACAGTCTACTTCGCGAACGGTGGAAAGACGATGCGCAATAATAATCGATGTTCTATTTTCCATCAATTTATTCAATGCTTCTTGAACTACTTTTTCGGACTCTGCATCAAGTGAAGACGTGGCTTCATCTAACAATAATATTTTTGGATTTTTCAACACTGCTCTTGCGATTGCGATTCTTTGACGTTGACCGCCTGATAATTTAACACCACGCTCTCCGACAATGGTGTCTAAGCCTTCTGGAAATAAGGTGATGAATTCCCAGGAATTGGATTGTTTGGCAGCGATGATGATTTCTTCTTCTGTCGCATCTGGACGACCATATAAAATATTTTCGCGGATGGTTCCACCAAATAATAATACTTCTTGAGGCACCACGGCGATATTGTTTCTATAACCCGAAATAGAATAGTCATTGATATTTTTACCATCGACTACTACTGATCCAGATTCTAAGTTATAAAAACGAAGTAGCAGTTGCATGATGGTTGATTTTCCAGCACCACTTGGTCCAACTAGTGCTACCTTCTGTCCTGCTGGAATTTTTAGATTAATTCCTTTCAATACTTCCACATCATCTCTGGTTGGATATCTGAAATGTACATCTTTGAATTCTACCTCACCCAATAAATTTAAATTGGCTTTTTCGTTGATTTCACGGACCGCTACTTCACTTTCTGTTTTCAAAATTTCTCTTACTCTTTCTGTTGCACCAACAGCACTTAAAAGTTGGGTGTAAAAATTTCCAAGCCCACCGATGGCCGCACCCAAAATCGCAGTATAGGAAACGAAGGCAACTAATTCACCTGCTGTGATGGTTTCTTCTTGCACCATCACGATCCCTTGCCAGATGATGAATAATAACCCTCCAAACAAAACGGATACGATAAAAGAGCTGAATGCTCCACGTCCACGTGCAAATTTCATGGAGATATTGACAACTGTATCAATAGAATTATTGTATCGACCGGATTCAAATAATTCGTTGGTGAATGATTTGACTGCAGAAATCGACTGCATGGTTTCTGTCAATATAATGTTAGTATTTGCCATTTCTTTTTGACGTTCATTGGATAGCTTTCGGATGTAACGTCCAAAAATCATGGTCCCAACAACAATGATTGGGAATGTCAAAAACATGATTAAAGCTAACTTCGGAGTCGTGATGAATATGAATCCTAACCCAACTACTAAAACTATAATTTGACGGATAAATTCAGCTAGTACAAATGAAAAAGCATTTTGTAATTTTTCAACATCGGCTGTTAATCTCGATACGATCTCTCCTACTCTGCTTTTTTCAAAAAATACAAGTGGCAAAGTAACTAGTTTTAGATACAACGCTTTTCGTACATCTGCCATTCCGTATTCACTCGCTTTTGCGAAAAGTACCACTCTGAAATAAGAAAAGAATCCTTGCATGACCAGCATCCCAATTAAAACCAAACCGATCGTTGGAAGTGAGATATTTAATTCCACAGTACCTTGCGCGACATCAATCATTTTACCAATCAGCCAAGGGAATATCATAAACACACCACTTCCTAGAAATAGTAAAATCAAACCAATCACCAATTCTAACGTGTATGGTTGAACAAACTTAAAAATCTCAAGTGCTTCTCTGAATGATTCCTTGGTGACCTTGGTTTTAGGTTCGTTTGGATCAAAAGTTCTTCTCTTCATTAGTAGTTCTTATGAGCTGCAAAATTACATGTTTAAAACAGTAATAGACTAAGAATTGTTATTAATTCATTTGAAGATTGTAGAAGAAAATTGGGGATTGGTAGATTTAGATATATTGAAAGACGTTAAAGATGACAAGATTTTTATTTAAGAATACGAGAAATTCGACTTTCATTAAAACAAAATAATCATCTATTTCATCCTATTTCAATTTTGGTTTTCGAGGAATCTGTTTCTTTTTCTTTTTTCATTCTGGGTAGGCTTATGCCCAGAGGCATAAAAGAATAGCCTCTTTGGCGCCTGTCTGTTCTGACGAACAGTCAGACAGGGTTCGCTTCAGTCAAAAAGACCTCTGGGTTTCGAATTCGCTCATCTCAAACATATAGAATCCGCCACCCGCTTCAAAATCCTACCATCGGTTGAACATGCGATGTTTAATATTTTATAATCCCGTAAAAGAGTGAAATAAATGAGATAGATATGTGTAAACTTGTAATTTTCAAAAATATGGTTGGAAGAGCTAGCCATCTTGATTGGTAAAAAAAAGGCCCTAAAAAATAGAAAGTCGTTTCGAAGGCTCGAAACGACTAACTACAACAAATTATAATCCCATGAACATATCCTTATGAATGTATTCGCCGAAGCGAACTAAAATTTGAATATTGAGAAGTTTAAAAGTAGTGAGTAATCCCGGGAAGGATTACTCACTATAACAAATTATAATCCCATGAACATATCCAAATTTGGTGGTCAGACCTTTTGTCCGACTTTGTAATTTCTCTTTTTCAAAACGCTTCTTCCTAATTACATATCAAATATGCGACGATATAGAGGTGAAACCAAAGACATAATTACATAATTGTGAGAGCTAATATGAAAATTAGTTACTTAACAAATTTTTTAACATTCTGATAATCAATATTTTACACTGATAACGATTTTAGATTGTATAAATATTGTGAAAAAAAGACACTTCAAATACCTTGATTTTACCCAAAAAAAAAGTGCTTTTTTCTGAAAAAAAGCACTTTTTTTATTTTGAAATATGATTTTTTGACAAAATTAATGTCTTATAAAGCTATTATCGACCCGTTTTTATAAGTGGTATCGTTACTACTTTTCCAGTAGAAATTACTCTAAATAGATAAATTCCCTCATTCAATGCATCTCCTAAATCTAATGAGATATCTTGCTCTCCATGATAAACCTCTAAATCGAAGGTCATCAAATCCACTCCTTTTATATCTGAAACGATCACTTGAACCTCTTGATCTATATTGCTTTTGTAGTGGAATTGAACCAAATCAAGGAAAGGATTCGGGAAAAAGGCCACTTTGTCTTCGATTCTATCTTCAAAAAAGACTACTCTAAAGTCAGAATAAGTGAAAGTACCATCAATATCGTATTGCTTAAGTCGATAATATCTATTCTTGGTTTTATTGGGTGCTACATCCAGAAATTGATACGTATTTAATTCTGATGAATTTCCAATTGCTTCCACGCTACCTATGACAACACCAAGATCATTTGCAAAATCTTCAAAATTGTTGGCCATTTCTATTTCAAAATAATCTGAATTAATTTCTGAAGAAGTAGCCCATTGCAATTTTACATCCTCCTCCTCTCTCAATGCTTTGAAGTAAGACAGCTCAATTGGTAATGGCTCAGCAAGTGATAAAGTAATATTATCAAAAATAACGTCTCCATTATATTGACTGAATTTCATCTGAAAACTTGTACTAAAATCTTGACCGTTTGACCTTAGAGGATCAGATATATTGAGATCTTCCACATTTTCCCAAGCAGTCGTACTACCTAGTACGGTCAATGAAACCCAAGTATCAGTATCCCTTCCTCTGACAAATACTTCTCCATTGTACGGGGCATAGTTTGCCATATAATTAAAATCTAACACTACTTTTGCAGTTGTATTACTGTAGGAACTTAAATTGACGGTTATAATTGCATCATTTGAAAGTGGCGCCAAACCGATATCATATAGATCATCATAATCCATGATCAAGGACTTGTTACTACCAAATAATTTGCATTCTATTTCTCCACCAGCATTTGGTTTGAAATCCCATTTTACTAATTCATCTAAACCTACTCTATCTTTATCAAATTTGAAATCTTGAATTGCATTAAAATCTTCTTTGTATGGCAATGACTCTACTGGATTAGGCAATTGCACAACTTGAGCAATATTGACGATGCTATCATTTTCATTCCGCTCATCATTGGGTAATTCTGTCCAATAGCTAATATCATAAGTTCCAGGATTTTTGAATGTTGATGTTGGAGCGAAATTAAAATCTACAGACTCTCCCGGATTCATTGTAGGCGTACAATTTTCAGAAATTACGGGACCGTTATTAACTGAATAAGATACTGGAATATTACTCACTGCATTGGAACCAACATTTTTGATATTTACATTCAGCATGTCTGTCGTACCGATTTCATCACTTGTAAATCGACGTCCGATTTCAATAGGATTTTTAATGGTTACAGAAATATCATTTTGCCAAGGACATACTCCTAAGTCGGTCACGATAGCATCATTTGCCACCACACAATTTCCTTTCACCCCATTTTCCAACACTGGCCTTACGGTAAACCATAATTTATCCCCAAAGCTATAATTATTTGCAAACACATATTCTGTATTTTCAACTATCGCTTCACTGACCATCTCTTTATCTCCTAAGTACATGACTTCATAGGTATCGGTATAGTCTACAGAATCCCACTCCAACCGAATATACCCATCACAAAATGGTGCTGCTGTCAATCCTGTTATGGTTGGTATAATTTTGAAAGGTACGGTGTTTTGATCTTGAATAATGCCTCCACTTTTTACGACTCTTATGTATCCATTTGTTGTTTCCACATCCGGCACTTCCCAATTGGTCACACGTATGTGAGCCGCAATCCCTGGTGCTACGGTTGTCCAATTGGTACCATCTGCTGAAAATTCAACATTGAATAATTGCGTGTTTGTATCATCCGCATCCCAATGGATTCTTTGAGTACTTCCAGGAATCAAGGTTTCTTCTCCATATGGATAAATTAATTCTACTTCATCATATATGTATTCGTAGACAACATAATAATTTTGAGGTCCCATCGGTACTTCAAATCCTTTAATCTGAATCGCATAATTACCTGCACTTGGATCATTAATTGTGACTTGCTCGATATTGTTGAGGTGATCTGCTTGACGAGTTGCAGGCAATGCTACATTTGCTGGCGTGTGATCTAATACCCAAGGCAAATAAGAAGTGTTGGTTGGATCAAATACTTCCATATCCAAATCATTGACCAATGCCTTATCTGGAAACGGTGTCGCTTGAGGATCGTTCCAATATAACATTATTTTTACTTTCTTCACATTCGGTGGAATATTTATCAAATGGGTATTTTGACCTCCGTCAATCGTACTTCCATTGATGTAATTGCCATCTGAAATTAAATCAACTCCTCTCTTTATATTCAATGCTCCAAATCCTGATTTAAAATCTGGACCAGCCTCATGAATATCATCTGCTGTATTACAAGCGATTGCTTTGATTAAAGCCCCATCCGGATTTGTATTGTTATTTAATTCTTTGTAACGCTGATATAAAAGTGCTAATGATCCTGTCACTGAAGGACAAGCCATACTCGTTCCACTTGAATTGTAATAATCAAATGCGTTTCCTGTTGAAATTACATTCGACCCAACACCTACTATTTCTGGCTTCAATCGTCCATCTAATACGGGACCTTTACTAGAAGAACTTACGACATTTCTCGACTCATTGGTACTTCCAACGGTCAATACATTTTTAGCTGCTTGATAATAACGCAACACGGTAAAATATCCTTGTGGAAAATCATTGCACGTTCCGTTTCCACTATTTCCTGATGCGAAGACGTGTAACAATTCTGGATTTTGATATAATTGATCGTCTAGTTGAGCACTGGAATAATTATAGGTACCATTTGTTTCACAATCAAAACTTACTCCATAGGAATTGTTGGTTAAAACCATTCCGTGTTCTTGTAAATAGTTGACGGCATTGTTGGTGATGAGCGATGTTTTTTGAATAACAAGATCTGCACCTGGCGCCATCCCTTTGTGTTTTGGATTCAAATTTCCTCCAGCCGCTACAATTCCTGCAACGTGGTCACCGTGTGCACCGAAAGAAGGATATGTTCCATTTGCTTCATTAATTACACGCCCATTAAAATCAATGTGATCTCCGAGTTCACCGCCATCACCAATTCCTATCACAACACCGGAACCATCCAAATTCAAGCCTCCAGTAAATGACGCACTTACTGCATTCACTCGCTGGGCCGATCTATTTTCATGGTTAAGTTTCTGATCTGGTTCCTGCTTCGCCTCTAAAAATTGAACGATTGGTGATTCGATAATCTCATCAATAAGATCAACATCAATTTCAATTAGGTACGTATTTTTTGAATGTGCCAATGATTTATAATTTCCACATCCTTGATCCTCCATCCAATCAAAAAAGAGGTGGTGATCTAAGTGCTTATGTAAAGCCACTACTGCCTCAATATGATTTTCCGAAATTGTATTCCATGCTTGAAAATTGCGATCAACAATTTCTTGAGAAGCTTTCCAATTTTTCGCATTTGAAATACTTATAATATTAGCGCTTTCTAAATCAGCTTTACCAATAGCTTTAGAAATTTTCGCCCAATAATTCTTTTTGGAATGAAAAGATAAAAGTTCAATACCTTTCGATTTAAGGATTGACTTTTCTTTCGCGTTAGGAATTTTTTCAAATTCAACCAACACGACATAACTGTCCTTGACAGCTGCTTTTTTAATCAGATTTGAATCAGAAAAGAATTCGACAACTGACTTTTTTTGTATCGATCGACTTTCGTTATCCTGGCCATGGACAGACACGCTATACCCTTGCGCTAGCATTATAGCAAATGCTAATAATATGTTTCTCATAGGAAATGAATACACTGATTGAATAAATTGTTATAACCGTTTGTTGGAGAGTAGTACTTCGGGGAGAAGTTGTGATTATGTACCTGTTATAGGGTAGTCAATTAATGTACCAAATAGACCGCTTCGCTTTAAGACCGCTGACGCTTTTTAGACCGCTTGACAGCTTTTAGACCGCTGACGCTTTTAGACCGCTTGACAGCTTTTAGACCGCTGACGCTTTTAGACTGCTTCTCTTGGAATTTTTACCTTTGTGTTCAATTGTACTTCTAGAAGGCGAAGTACAAATAGAACCTCAAGTATAATTTGAAATTTACCAAATAGACCCGCTTCGCTGTAAGACCGCTGACAGCTGTAAGACCGCTGACAGCTGTAAGACCGCTGAAGCTGTAAGACTGCGGCTCTTGGAATTTTACCTTTGTGTTCAATTGTACTTCGAGAAAGAGAAGTACAAATGGAACTTTGAAGTATAATTTGAAAGGGAAGCAGTCTTAAAGCGCCGGCGGTCTTAAAGCGCCAGCGGTCTTAAAGCGCCAGCGGTCTTACAGCGCCAGCGGTCTTACAGCGAAGCGGTCTTACAGCGAAGCGGTCATACAGCGCCAGCGGTCTACTCTAAAAAGGATTCTGGTAAGCAGGATTTTGCAGTGTAGTTGTATCAGAAAGAGTTAGCAAGAAAGCCAGGAGATCGGCTTTATTTTCTTCTGTCAATTGCAATGGCTGAATCAGTGGGTCTAGATTGTCGGCAGTATGGCCACCGGAATTGTAATGTTCGATTACTTCTTCTAATGTTTCAAAACGGCCATCGTGCATGTAAGGAGCAGTGAATTCAATATTTCTTAAGGTAGGAGCACGGAATTTTCCATAGTCAAATTCATTGCCGGTAACAGCTCCGAGCCCAGGATCTTCGAAATCAAAAAGCGATACTACCGCGTCTAGACCATTATTGAAATACTCGTTGGTTGTAAATAATGGTGCATTATGGCAATGACCACATTCAGCATCCGGTAAATCTCCTGGTGCATCAAAAAACATGTCGAATCCATTTTGCTCAGCATCCGTAAAGAACTCATCTAGCGCAATTACCCGATCATATTTCGAATTACCCGCACTTACGATGCTTCTTTCAAATTGAGCTAAAGCTTTTGCGGCCAATTCCTTTGATATCTGAGATACATTTTCAATCCCAAATGCTTGTCTAAACATTGTTGGATATTCATCATGATTCTGCAAATCAATTTCAACATCTCCCCATTGATGCATAAGCTCTACATCATCTTCAACTGGAAGTAAGGCTTGTTCTTCTAAGCTTTGTATGCGGCCATCCCAAAAAAGTCCGTTTAAATAAAAGGCTGAATTGATTAAACTCATCGACGAGCGGGTACCAGTAGCACCACCTACTCCAAAACTGATTTTTTGATTATCCGTAAACCCCCCAACAGGTAAATGACAAGCTGCACAAGCCATTGAGCTATCTACTGACAAAATCGGGTCGTAAAATAAATGTCTACCAAGGCTGACTCCTGCTTCAGTAAGTGCATTGTTTGGTGGAACAGGAATTGGTGGAAATTGAATAGGAACTTCTACGTTATATGGCATTGGATTGTATGGAATATCCGTTAAATCCCCTACTGGTGGCATAAAATCAATCACATCATCGTCAGCACCGCATCCAATGATAAAAATCAAAGTAGCTATGGAAATAAGAGTGGGGATTCGCATTTGTCCTGTTACATTAATTTACGGTGATAGAATTCGGATAATTATTGACAACGTGAGTAGCAGCTGTGGTTTCTGAAAGACTATGAGAATGTGGATACGTTTGAATATCCAAAGCACCACCACTCAAAAATATATTTTGAAGATCAATTTCAAAGTTTATCGTCTTAGTTACTCCTACTTCCAAATTGAGTGAAAGACTCTTTTCTATTGCCCCACTGAAAAAATCATCACTTCCGGTATGGTAAGAAAAGAATACTTCATCTTGACCCGGAGCTGGCATTAATCTTCCTTCAATTTTTGAAAAAATGTAGCTATTCCAGTCTGCCCAATAGTGAGAAAGATTGGAAAACCCGAGCGGATGTGTGCTAGAGAAATCTCCAGGTATTTGACTATTTAAATCAGAAGGCACTCCTATTGAAAAAACAATCCCATCATATTCACCGACAGGTAGATCTTGATTTAAGATTGTGACTTCATTGTTGTTTTGAGTAAAATCAATGAAATCAATTTCGAATAGTTCAGTTTGCTCCTGATTGCCATCAACATTTTTATATAGTGCTACATTCGAAATGAAAAAATCAAATTTTGATATTGACATTTCCATCCCTTCATAATCATATGAAGTTGTATTAAAATCGAGATCAGCATCTCCAAAATTTGCCCTGAATGTTAAGTTAAGGTCTGTCACCTCTGGCTCTGGCAACACTGCAGTGTCATCGCCACAGGAGGTCGCCAGTAACAAACAATAAAATGGAAATAAATAAAGAAGCTTTTTCATATCGATTAAATTTATGATTTGTATTGGAATGTTTGTGAGTTTTCCCTTTCAATAAACGTCTAAAGATATCTATTTGTTGAAAATTTTATGCTTGAAAATCATTAATCTTAATAAAATGACAAACTACTTGCCAAATTTGATTGAATCTGATTAATAATGCTTTGTTGTGAATCATTTTGAAAATCAATTCCATTGAACCAAACAGCATAATCAACTTGCAATTGTAAATTTAAATGGGTCGCTCGAGATAATTCCAATTGACTATCCAATGAGACCAAACTATTTTCAAAAATATTAATGGTGATGGTATCTGAAATTTCTACCGTATCCGGTTTCAACATTATTTTAGCGGCCACATATTGTCCATTGTTGTACCACATCGAATCTGTTTGAGTTGCGAGAGGAAACGATTCATCAACTTTTTCCGGGTCCGTATTTTTCGCTACTTCCTTTACGCCAATTTCAAATTGCAATTTTTCAAAAATCCCATAAGTCGGGAAAAAACCAATCGAATCAACATTGGCAAACACACCTCTATTAATTAAAACGAAATCATCAGCAGTCTCAATATTCCCACCTGTCAATTGCGGTAAGCTAACTGTACTCGTTGTTACAAATGAATTGTTAGAATTATCTACCAATGAAAAGCCTGAAAGATAGTATTGAACGCTTAAAACTTGAAATGGAGAATTTATGTTGTTTAAATAATTAGTTCCAAAAGAAAGTCCGGAATCTTCATATGCATGGCTCATCGTCAACACCATTTTGGGATAAGAGCAACAACAGTTTTCATCAGCAGTAACATCAAAGTTAACCGCTTCCGCATCCAAACATCCATCTTCTTTTTCATAACAAGAAGAAGACGTAACTACAATCAAACCCAGCAATAAAATATGGAATAACTTCATGGTCTAATCTAATGGGTGTTCTCTTTCATATTCGGATTTGATTTTCTTCACCGTATTTTTGACTTGTGTCGAAAATTCTTTATTCATAATCCAATTGTAGTAATTTTGATCCTTTGCCAAGACTTCGGCTACTGGTTGTCCGATATATTTTCCAAAATTAAAAACAATGACGCTGTCTGCATTGTACTTCAAACGATTGGTGGCATCCACAACTGAAAAGTCAGTCGTAAATTCATGCAATTGTTTCATGTCATTCTGGATTGGTTTTTCAACAATAGAATTATCATGATCAATATAGTCGCGGTCTTTATACATTTCTAGTTGACCTTTGAATACTTCAATCGTGGCTTTTACATCTGCCATCGCATCATGTGCATTTTCCATCGTCGCACCATTGCAATAATAGCGATAAGCCGCACTTAAAGTACGAGGTTCCATTTTATAAAAAATCCGTTGGACATCAATCGTTTTCCTTTTTGAAATATCAAAGTCTTCTCCTACTCTTGCAAATTCTTCCATCAACATCGGGATATCAAATCGATTGGAATTGTACCCACTTAAATCCGCATCTCCAATAAATTCCAACAATTCATTTGCGACTTGTGCGAATGTCGGTTTGTTTTTCAACATGGCTGGTGTAATCCCATGGACTTCCATTGCTTCTGGGTTGATCGGAATACCAGGATTGATCATCAACATCAATTCTTTGGTGTCTTCTTTTCCTACTTCGTATTTGACCAATGCAATCTGAATAATGCGATCACGTAATACATTGGTACCGGTAGATTCTATATCAAAAAATACAAGGTCTTTATCTATATTGAATTTCATAGTTGTTTATTAGTTTTAAAATTTCCTCACGCAGAAGTCGAAGCTACCGCAGAAAGAAGACGTGAATATTACACCGATAAATCGCATAAATAATTCCTTTCTATTTTTTCCCTTTTAATAATAATGCATTTTCAATTCCTTTAGTATAATATACCTGCATTGTTTGTCCGTCTTTACTGTAAATAAAAACGGCCTCAACATCTCTCAGCGAATCTACCATTTTTTTTGCAGCTTCCAATCCCATAGACATACAACCAGTCGCCAATGCATCTGCCGTCATGCAATCGGATGCAATAATGGAAGCACTTAACAGAGCATTACGTTCTGTGTATCCGGTTTTTGGATTAATCGTATGGCTAAATTTTTCGCCTTTTACTTCATAGTAATTTCTATAATTTCCTGAAGTTGCTAGTGCTTTATTATCCAATTGAATGATTTCTTCAAAATCTCGAAGACTACTACCTTCTTTGGGGGTATTAATTCCGAGGGTCCAGAATTTTCCCTTTTTATTTTTACCTTTTGCTAAAACTTCACCTCCTATTTCCACCATGTAATTGTTGATTCCATTTTTTTCCAACAATGCTCCAAAACAATCGACCGCATACCCTTTTGCAACGGCACTGAAATCCAATTCTGATTGCGGAAACTGTTTGTTAAAAATGATTCCATTTTGAGTAGTTGACTTGGTTATTTTATCCAACCCAACATATTTTAAAATCGATTTTATTTTGCGATGATCGATCTTTTCAACTGGTTTTTTCCCTTTATATCCGAATCCCCAATAATTGACCAATGGCATGACACTAGGATCATAGTAGCCATCCGTAGTTTGGTGAATTTTTTTTGATAGTTCAAAATTTTTCAGAAAATGGTGGGACGCTTCAGATGATTTTGGAAGTAAAAAATCAGTTTTAGATTGGTTGAATTGCGTGATCAATGAGGTTGGTTGAAAGGTCGAAGTCTGCGCTTCTATCTCCGCCAATAAAGTCTTGAATTGTTCTGCAAAATCTCTGTTTTGTGCATCTTCATAAGTGACATTATATTGAGTCCATCCGGTATCTCCATTGATGGTTTGGAAGATCAGCGGTTTTTCTTTGACTTCCGCTTTCTCATCAGCTTGACAACCTAAGTTTATCAATATGAGGAGTACGAAAAAGTATTTAATATTGAATTGCAAAAAAAGGAATTTTGTTTGAGCTGCAAATTAGTGAATCTATTTTAATGCATATATATTTGTTGCGTGCTAAGAAAAATAAAAGTTTGCCATATCACTACTTTACACCCTGCACAAGACACGCGTATTTTCCACAAACAATGTGTGTCTCTCGCTGCCAATGGTTTTGATGTCAAATTAATTGTAGCGAATCAAAAATCGGAAACCGCAAAAGGCGTCGACATCATCAATATCCATATTCCTAAAAGTCGAAAGGAACGTATTTTGAAAGCTTCCAAGATAGTACTTCAAAAAGCACTAGAAGTCGATGCGGCTATTTATCAATTTCATGATCCGGAATTATTGCTTGTAGGTCTCAAATTAAGGAAGCATGGAAAAATTGTCATCTACGACGCACATGAAGATGTACCGATGCAAATGTTGAGTAAACCGTGGATACCAAAATTAATCCGTCCAATATCTAGTACCGCTTTTAGACAATATGAAAATCGATGTGCTGCAAAATTAAGTGCAGTTATTGTCGCCAATCCATCTACAGTTGCTCGCTTTAAAACTGTCAACGAAAATACGATTGACATTTGCAATTATCCGATATTGAGTGAATTTAAGCAGAACCCAAGTTGGGAAGATCGTGAGGAAGCAGTATGTTATATAGGCCGAATTGATGCAGCTCGTGGAATTCATAACATGATAGACGCAATCTCATTGTGTCAATCAAAATTTCACTTGGCGGGTTGGTTCGGTAGTGACGATTTGAAAAATGAGGTGAAAAAATCGGCAGGCTGGCAATTTACTGAATTTCATGGGATGCTAGGCAGAGGTGGTGTTCAAAATGTATTATCTAGAAGTAAAATAGGATTGGTGACCTTGAGACCATTACCTAATTATAAATTGGCTTTGGCTGTCAAAATGTTTGAATACATGGGTGCTGGAATTCCCATTATTGCTTCTAATTTTGAACTATGGAAAGATATTGTTGATAGGCATCAATGTGGATTAATCGTTGATCCGGAAAAACCGAGTGAAATTGCCCGTGCGATTCAATATTTATTGCAAAATCAACAAGAAGCAGCCGAGATGGGGCTGCGTGGTCAAGCAGCTGTTCATGAGATATATAACTGGAAAACACAGGAACAGAAGTTGTTGCAATTATACGAACGGCTGCTTGAAAGAAGATAATTTTGATAACAGTATATAGTTATTTAAAAATGGAAAGTTTGGCAGCTTCTCATTAGTTCTGCTTTTGTCCCTGTCTGTCCTGTGTTAGCTTAGTCCACACAGGCAGGCTCGCCGGACTGGTAACACTTTTTCCGATGAAAAAGTATTCAAAAAATCTTGGCTTTATACAGTTTTTAACGCTCCGAAAGTTCTAAAATCCCTGTCTGCGTGTCATTTGTTATTGTTGACAGGCAGGCTTAAATGAAAAACTCGCTGCATGAGTAGTATTTCAAACTTGATTGTATTGCCTATTTTTGCAGGCAAGTCAGGACATGTTATTGTTTAGCTCCAGCAGTTTTCATTTCTTAACGGATTTTATTTAGATTAGAACAAGCCGCTTTGCGGTTCACTCCGTCAAATGTCTTCTGAGACATTTGTTCTGACCATAGTCAGAATACACTTTGTTCATACTAAACTGTATAAGGCCATAAGTCAAATTTGAACCGGCCCCTATTTATTAACATTAGGATAGCTCGTATTTAATATTTCAAGTAAGCTATTATTTCAGCTTCGTTCATAATTGTTATGAATGAGTGGCAATAAAAGCTTAAACTAGCGAAAACAACTTGAGTAAAACAACTGTCAGTATCATTATTCCTTGTCTAAACGAGGAAGCATATATCGGTAAAGTGCTGGATAATATCTTGCAACAGGATTATCCTTTAACGGAGATGGAGGTCTTTGTATGTGATGGTGGTAGTACCGATAATACGCGACAGATTGTCCAACAATATGAACTCGAACATGCTTTCATTCAATTGTTGCCAAATCCTGATAAGTTTGTGCCACATGCTATCAATCGAGCATTGAAAGTTGCGCAAGGTGATTTTATGTTTTTATTTGGTGCACATACTTTATATCCTAACAATTATATTTCAAAACTAAAAACTTCGGCGGAAGTATTGGATGCGGATCTGGTCGGTGGCGCGTTGGAAACCAAGCCACGTGATGAGTCCACTACTGCACAAGGTATCGCAGAAGTATTAAGTCATCCAATGGGTGTTGGGAATGCAACTTTCAGGACCGGTGTCAAAAAAGTAACGGCTGTTGATACCGTACCATTTGGTTGTTATCGAATGTCTGTGTTTGAAAAATATGGGTTGTTTGATGAGCGACTCATCCGTAATCAAGATATGGAAATGAGCAAGCGGATTTTGAATGGTGGTGGGAAGATCTTTTTGGTTCCTGGAGTTAAGAGTATTTATTATGGACGAGCGACACTGGCGGATTTATGGACAAATAATTTTGGAAATGGGAAATGGGTTTTGTTGACAGCTAAATTTACCAATTCCTTGAAGTCGCTGTCGGTCAGACATTTTGTACCCTTATTTTTTGCTTTGTATTTGTTGTCTTTACTTCCTGCTTACTTTTTAATGTGTGAAATCCTTATTGTTTTTTATACTCTCCCCTTTCTCATTTATTTTGCCATTATCCTTTTGGCATCCTGGTATATTTCCTTTGAACGAAAACGCTGGTCATTAATGATTTCAACATTCCTTGCTTTTATAACATTACATTTGAGTTATGGGTTTGGGAGTGCGGTTGGGCTTTTTTCTGTTTTGAGCTCACTGAGCGCTACACAAGCTAATTCAAAAAAGAATAATAGATAAATCAATAGTACGGTAATTATTTAGGAGAATTTTTTTAATAAAAAAGGAAGTCTATTTTTGGGTATACGAACCCCCAAAAACATGACTTCCAATAAGAGCAGAACTCTCATCGAAAAAATAGTAAATAATATTGAAGGCTT
>CALFWW010000105.1 GCA_937928575.1 uncultured Saprospiraceae bacterium
TCGCGATATCATCTTGTGTAAATTGATCGATCAATGCAGACGCTGCTTTCATATTTTTACCCAACGTACGACCAAGGGTTTTGAAATTTGCTTTGACTTTCTTTTTGATAAAACCAGAATCTTGTTCGATGTATTCGATGTTCTTCACATTTACTTCCGCCAATATCAAATCCTTGACACCCTCAACTTTTGTTTTGAAAGAAGGATCTAAAACAGGCAATAAGATTTTCTGCAAAGGTTGACGAACTCTAATACTTTCTTTTTTACGTAGAGACAACACCAATGAAGAAATACGTTGTGCATAATCCATTTTTTCTTCCAACAATTTATCCACGGAAGTCGTTTCTACTTGTGGAAAATCAGTTAAGTGCACTGAAATATGATCTTCCAATTTTGTTGCATTATTTAAATTACGGTACAACCAATCTGAAAAGAACGGTGATACTGGCGACATCAATTTCGCGATGGTGATCATACACTCATATAAAGTTTGGTATGCCGCAATTTTATCTGCTTCATATTCTCCCTTCCAAAAACGTCGACGACATAATCTAACATACCAGTTACTTAAATTTTCATCAACAAAAGATTGGATCAAACGAGTTGCATTGGTCGGCTCGTACTCCGCGTAATTCTTTTCTACTTTTGTGATTAGCGTATTCAGCTCAGAGATAATCCAACGATCAATTTCAGGACGATCTTTAACGCCAATTCTTGCTTCACTGAATGTGAATTTGTCAATATTCGCATACATCGAAAAGAAGGAATAGGTATTATAGAGAGTTCCAAAAAACTTACGTTTTACTTCTTCGATTCCAGCCGGATCAAAACGAAGATTATCCCATGGTTGCGCATTGGAAATCATGTACCAACGAGTGGCATCCGCTCCATATTTGGCTATCGTCTCAAAAGGATCAACCGCATTTCCCAAACGCTTCGACATCTTCTGACCATTTTTGTCTAGTACCAATCCAGTCGACAATACGTTTTTAAATGCTACACTATCTTGTGTCATAGAACCAATCGCATGCAATGTAAAAAACCAACCACGCGTCTGATCTACTCCTTCTGAAATGAAATCAGCAGGGAAATTTTTCTCAAACTTTTCTTGATTCTCAAATGGGTAATGCCATTGGGCATAAGGTGCTGCTCCACTGTCAAACCACACATCTATCAAGTCCAATTCACGATACATTGGATCCCCATTTTCAGCAACCAAAACAACGTTGTCAATATAAGGTCTATGCAAATCTTCTGGCATCTTTTGATCCTTACCTAACTTTGAATTTGCTAAGTCAATTTCCTTTTTCAACTCCTCCATAGAACCGATACACTTCTCATGCTCATTATCTTTAGTTCTCCAAATAGGCAACGGAATTCCCCAAAATCTAGAACGTGATAAATTCCAATCTTGCAAGTTCTCCAACCAATTACCAAAACGTTTTTCACCCGTATGACTTGGTTTCCAATTGATGGTATTGTTCAACTCGATCATACGTTGTTTGGTCGCAGTCGTACGTACAAACCAACTATCCAATGGATAATAAAGTACTGGTTTATCAGTCCTCCAACAGTGTGGATAATTGTGTACATATTTTTCTACCTTGAACGCTTTGTTTTCTGTTTTCAATTTTATCGCCAGTTGAACATCTGTGGATTTTTCAGGTGTTTCCCCTTTATCGTAGTATTCGTTTTTCACAAATGAGCCACCGAATTCTCCCATCTCTTTTCGGAATCTACCTTGTAAATCTACCAATGGCACTAGTTTATCTTTGTCGTCTTTCACCAATAACGGTGGCACAGGTGGAGTTGCTTGCTTGGCAACCATCGCATCATCTGCACCAAAAGTCGGAGCCGTGTGCACGATACCTGTACCATCTTCTGTTGTTACAAAATTTCCAGAGATCACACGAAATGCATTTTCCGGATTTTCAGCTGGTTGAGCATAAGCCAACAATTGTTCATATCGAATTCCAACCAATTCATTTCCTTTAAAAGTTTTCAGCACTTTGTAAGGAACCTTGCCCGGTTTTTTATCTCCTTGTTTTATTTTTTCAGCGTAAGTTGCAAAAGCGCTATCGTCTTCTGCTTCTGCAAATTTTCCAGCAAACTGTTTCCCTATCAATGCCGTCGCCAACACTACTTTAACTGGCTCATGGGTGTATTGATTATACGATTGCACTAATGCATACTCGATTTTAGGTCCAACTGTAAGTGCTGTGTTGGAAGGTAAAGTCCAAGGAGTAGTCGTCCATGCCAAAAAATATACATCCCCCTCATTAGCCAAAAACTCAGGTAGCGAACTTGGGATTGCTTTAAATTGCGCGACTACCGTGGTGTCGGTCACATCTTTGTAACAACCTGGCTGATTCAATTCGTGGGTACTCAATCCTGTTCCGGCAGCTGGTGAATACGGTTGAATGGTATAGCCTTTATAAAGCAAATCCTTTTTGTAAAGTGTATTAAGTAAATACCAAACAGACTCGATATAATTATTTTCAAAAGTGATATATGGTTCATCCAAGTCTACCCAATACCCCATCCTACGAGTGATGTCATCCCAGATATCTTTGTAGCGCATCACTGTCTCACGGCATTTTTGATTGTACTCTTCGACAGTGATAGACTTCCCGATATCCTCCTTGGTGATTCCTAATTCTTTTTCAACTGCTAATTCAACAGGAAGACCGTGGGTGTCCCAACCACCTTTTCTTTCAACTCGTTCACCTTTCATAGTATGGAAACGACAAAAGATATCTTTTATCGTACGTGCGATAACATGATGGATACCTGGTTTTCCATTTGCAGAGGGTGGACCTTCAACGAATACGAATGGATTGTTTGGATCTCTTTGTTCGACACTCTTTTCGAAGACTTTATTTTCAGTCCAGAATTCCAGTAATTCCTTATCGATTTCGGGTAAGTTGAGTCCTTTAAATTCTTTATACATTTTATATCAATTGTGAGATGGACTTTTGAGTCCAACTTTTTTAAATTTATTTTATGGCTGAAAGTTAAGAGACAACAGACAAGATTGCGTCTGACCACGCGTACTCAACTCTTAAATAAAGCAACTGCTCACAGCAGATGCACAAAGATAACATTATCAAAAAAATAAAGCCCCGCGGTATCAACCTGCGGAGCTTTATTTTCTATACATTAAAATAGTCTCTTCACAGATCGACGCTGGAACTTTGAATAATAATTCGAATGATTATATTTGAAGAACTATATAATTGCATAATTGTTACTTTTCAGTTCAAATGTAAATTTTATATCGATTAAAATCAAGTATTAAACAAATCTTCAATCTTATGGATCCAATATGGGGAGTAGATATGGGCGGCACGAAAATCGAGGGGGTAATTCTCGAAAGTCGAACCAATCCAGTTGTTTTAAAAAGAATGCGGGTTCCGACGGAAGCTCATTTAGGGTATACGCACATTCTTGATCAAATAAGTAAGCTCATCGATGTCTTAATGGCGGAAACAGGTTTTAAACCGAAGTCAATTGGGTTTAGTACCCCTGGTGTACTGGATCCGAAAACGCAACGGATGAAAAATTGCAATACCACTTGCTTAAACGATATGCATTTGAAAAAAAATATCGAATCAATGCTTAATATTCCTATCAAGATGGCCAATGATGCCAACTGTTTTGCAATTGCCGAGTCACAAATGGGTATTGTCCAAGAAAAAGCACCGAACGCAAATGTAGTGTTTGGAGTTATTATGGGATCTGGTGTTGGAGGAGGAATCGTCGTGAATGGACAAGTGATCAATGGCTTGCAAGGGATAGGTGGAGAATGGGGACATAATTTTTTAGACGAATCAGGTGGTGATTGTTATTGTGGGAAGGTCGGTTGTGTTGAGCGAATAATTTCAGGCCCTTCTCTAGAAAAATATTATGAATCAATATCAGGAGTCCCAAAGAAACTAAAAGAGATTGTTACCTTACATCAAGAGGGCAAAGATAAAGTTGCTACCCAAACGGTTGAAAGATTAATAAACTATTTTGGAAAAGGAATCGCATCCCTTATCAACATCCTAGATCCGGATGCAATTGTAATTGGTGGTGGTGTTGGAAATGTAGACTTGTTATATACTGAAGGGGTCAAAGAAGTTGAGAAACATGTATTTAATAACCGATTGGACACTGTATTTTTAAAACCAAAACTAGGTGATAGTGCTGGTGTCTTTGGCGCAGCATTTTTGTAAACCAAGAAGCATGTTAAAAACCTATAATTTAAACTACGCATACGATGCTGCCAATTCGTTTTCTTTCCCTGATATCCAATGCGGTGAAGGAGAGAAATGGTTGGTGCTAGGCCAATCTGGATGTGGTAAAACAACTTTACTTCATCTATTAGGTGGATTGTTAAAACCAAAACAAGGAGACGTTATCGTTGGTAAGACGACGATTAATAAATTATCAAATGCGGAACTGGATAAGTTTAGAGGGAAGCATATCGGTATTATTTTTCAACGACCACACTTTATTCGTGCATTGACTGTTGGAGAAAATTTACAATTAGCTCAAAAACTAGCAGGAATACCACAAAATAAAACAAGAATTGAAACACTATTGAATCGATTAAATATTGGAAATAAAATCAACTCCAAGCCACATAATTTAAGTCAAGGAGAACAACAACGAGTATCCATTGCGCGCGCATTGGTCAATGGACCGGATTTGATCTTGGCAGACGAACCTACATCTGCACTAGACGACAAGAATACACACGAAGTGATTAAATTGTTAGAGAATCAAGCAGAAGAAGAAAATGCGACACTAGTAATTGTGACACACGATAGCAGATTGAAAGAATATTTTAAAAAACAAATCCTTCTGTAAATGGGATTATTAAGACTAAGTTGGAAAAACTTGACATCAAAACCACTTTCAATGCTATTGAGTTTGGTCTTGTTTGCATTGGGTGTTGGCTTAATTAGCCTATTGATGTTGATTAACAATCAGATGCAAGATAAATTTGACAAAAATTTAGCTGGAATTGATTTAGTAGTTGGTTCTAAAGGAAGTCCGTTGCAATTGATTTTGAGTAGTATGTATCATGTTGATGTTCCAACCGGAAATATCAAGATAAAGGAATGCAAAGCTTTTTTTAATCCTAAACATCCATTCATCGAAAAAGCAATTCCGTTATCGATGGGCGATAGCTACAAGAGTTATAGAATCATTGGTACCAATCCGGATTTGATAGATATTTACGAAGGAAAAATTGAATCTGGAAAAATCTGGGAAAAGGATTTTGAGGTAACAATCGGTGCCAACATTGCCAAGGATTTAAATTTAAATATTGGAGACGAATTCAATAGTTCTCATGGTTTCGTGATGGATGACAATTTAGTCCATGATGACATTGAAAAATTTAAAGTTGTGGGGATTTTAAAACCTACTGGTTCTGTTTTGGATCAATTAATTTTGACCAGCACACCAACTTATTGGAAGTCTCACGGTAGTCACGATCATGGCGATCATGATGGACATGACCATGGTGACCATGATGGACATAACCATGAAGATCACGACCATAACCACGATCATGCACATCATGATGGACATGACCACGATGCGCATGCACACGATCATTCGGGAGAGCACGCAGATGATCATGCTCATAAACATGACGAGCCTGCAACAACGGCAACGACTGGACAATCCTTGACTGATTTTCCTGAACAAGAGATTACTACCCTTCTTTTGTTTTTTAAACATCGGAATTTTCAGACCCTCAATATGCAACGAAACATCAATGAAAATACAGAGATGCAAGCCGCAACTCCTGCTATCGAAATCAATCGATTGTACAGCATGATGGATGGCGGAATGGTATTGTTACAAAGAATGGCTTATTTAATCGTATTCGTTTCAGGGCTCAGTATTTTTATTGCACTTTACAATTCACTTCGAGACCGAAAATATGAGTTGGCTCAAATCCGAGTTATGGGAGGTTCCAAATCCACCTTGTTTTCTTTGATTATTTTGGAAGGTTTATTATTGGCAGTACTTGGGTTTATCATTGGTATATTATTGAGCCATGTTGGTATGAGTTTATTTGCTGGTTATCTCAAAGACTCTTATCAATACACGTTTGATGGTTGGAAATTTTTGCCAGAAGAAGGCTTACTATTGATTGGTGCATTGGTTATCGGGTTTGTTTCTGCCATAATTCCAGCAATTCAAGCATCGAAAACAGACATTTCCACTACTTTAACTAATTATTAAATATCTGAGGAAATTATTGGTTGTAATTTAGATGTTAATGCAATAGGTTAGCTTTTTTAGTTACATGAAAAAATTACAAATCATATTAATACTCTTTTGCTGTACTTTTGTAATACAAAGTGTAATTGCACAAGAGGAAAATATTTGGCGAAAATTATCAGTCGTAAAATACGATAAGCGAATCGCTGATGCAGATCAGTATGTAGCTCGTGAACCAAGATATATGCCTTTAATGCGTTCATTGGATGGCACTGAAATAATTGTAAAGGGATATATCATTCCGCTGACTGGAAAAGTAGCGCAAACTGAATTTATGTTTTCCGCCTTTCCTTATGAGATGTGTTTTTTTTGTGGTAAAGCAGGACCTGAAACCTTCATTGAAGCTTTTGCGAAAGACGGAAAACCGATTGATTACAGTGATAAATCATTGACTTTGAAAGGAACGTTTCGATTCCGGTCAAGTGATGTGAATGATATTATGTTTGCTTTGGAAAATGCGGAGTTGGTCGATTAATTTAAAAAAACAACAATGAAAAATTTATTTCTTTTCTTACTCCTAAGTGTGTTGATTACTGGAAATGTGCTCGGTCAAGTGCAACAAGATGGCTTGAAAGATCTCTTAAAGAATCAGAAAGCAGATAAGAATGTCGCGAATGCATGGAAAACACTTTCCAAAATCACTTTCAAGAAACAGTACGATGAGATGATGGGATTCAAAGTGGATGTCCCTGTTTTTAGTGAAGATGTAAAAGCGTTGGATGGAAAAGAAATTACGATTAAGGGATACATCATTCCTGTCGAAGGCTATAAGAGCCATAAAGAATTTGTATTCTCAGCATATCCTTATAACATGTGCTTTTTCTGTGGAGGCGCAGGACCTGAAACCGTCATGGAAGTATCAGCGGTCGAAGGGATTAAGTTTCAAGCAGACCCCATAACCTTAAAAGGAATATTACAAACGAATTCTGGTGACATCAATCGATTGATTTATTCGATGACAAAAGCAGAGTTGGTTAAGAAGTAAAAAAACTTCTTCCGATTCATTTTCAATTTCCTTACAATAATAGTTTATTGTAACAATTTAATTACTAATTGCTTTTTTTGCTAAAGTTCGAAAAGAATCGGTTTTAAGCTGCACGCTGCCTAGGTATTCCAACTGCAATTACAAGTGATGAGAGGATTGATCAATCGACCAGTGTGGAGAAAGCAATATACTTTTTTATTTATTTCTGTTAGGATTTTTCCTTATTCTACTTAGCGTTTCAGGCTTGATACCAAGATAAGATGCAATCATGTGTTGTGGGATGCGCTGTGTTATTTCATGAAACTTTTTCATAAATTTTTGATACTTCAATTCGGCACTATCATGTTTCATAGAGACAACCTTATGATAAGTCACAATCGCATTTGCTTCTTTAAGGTTGGTTATCATGGTTCTAAATAGCGCATTGGATTCAATCATTTCCTCAAATTCACTTTTCTTTGCCATGAGGATCTCTGACTCCTCCAATGTTTGGATAAAATGTTCAGATGGTGTATCCAGTGCATAACTTTCTCGTTCTGTTATCCAGTAATTTTCAAATCCGAAAGAAAGAATGTGTTTTTGATTTTGGTCGTCAACGGAATAAGTTCTGGTCAAGCCTTTGATGCAAAAGCCCACGAAATTACATATTTCTCCTTGTTTAAGTAAAATGGTTTTTTTTTCAAACTTTTGAGGTGTAAAAATTGGTTGAATTTCTTCCTCAAATTCCTGAAGCGTCATTCCTGCTTTAGCAGAAATATAATTGAATAATATACGATGCATAAAACTTGACAAGGGTTTAGGAGAATCTTGAATGCAGTTGGTAATTTTGATATTATTATCAAGATAAGAACAAATTAAAAACTCAAGAGGACAAAAACACTTATTTAACACTTGTTCACTTTCTAACAATCTGCTTTAAGTGGTATTTTAATCCATTGAAATCAAATCACTTCAAGTTCTTTGGTCTAATTTTATACAAAACATTTTTATTCTTTCGTCAATTCATAGAAGTAGCCGTAAATTGTAGGATGCTTGACTTACGGAAAATTCTCATTTGTTTTTGCCTTTTCAGTATTCCTTTTATCTGTAACTATGTTGGAACAAATGCCAACGCCAAAGATACTTTCCATACGATTGAAGAATTAGACTTTTGGGGAAGCATGGTAGATACTTTACCAGGTGGATACAATGGTTTATTTGCGGGCTCCGGAGAATGCAAAAGTTGTCATGGGTTTGATACAGCAATGATTGCGAGTGTTGATCTACTAGGCAATGACATCAATGTCGTAGATGATTGGAAGGCAACGATGATGGCCAATTCTGCGAAAGATCCATTTTGGAGAGCAAAGGTAAGTCATGAAGTGTTACTATATCCAGCTCACAAAATGGACATCGAAACTAAATGTACTTCTTGTCATGCCCCACTGGGACATTTTGCTGCCATGCATGCTGGGTTTGAACACTACAGCATCGACTCGTTGATTTTAGATCCCTTGGCAAAAGATGGCGTATCATGTTTGGCTTGTCATCAGCACAGTAAAACGGGTATTGGTTTTGGACATTCTGGGAATGTGAATTATGATACTGCTAAGGTGGCCTATGGTCCGTTCATCTCACCACTCGAGTCACCAATGGTCATGGCAACCGACTACAAACCTGTCTATAGTCCCCACGTCAGTCATGCTGGGTTGTGTGCAGGCTGCCATACTTTAATCAATGAAACAATCGATTACAACAGTAATTTTACAGGAAATACCTTTGTAGAACAAGCCACTTACCACGAATGGCTCAACTCCAGATATGAGGTAGAAAATATAAGTTGTCAAAGATGCCATATGCCTGCATTGACAAAAGGTGAATTTTTCTTAGTCAATGATTTCGAAACAGAAGCAAGAGATACTTTTTATTTGCATGAATTAGTTGGTGCGAATACTACCATGTTGAAATTGCTGAAAGAAAATATTGCTGCTTTAAATCTAACTGCCGACCCTGAAAATTTTGATGAGGTTATTGCAAAGACAGAAGATATGCTCCGAAATCGAACCGTTAATTTCAATCTGAATTTTTTAGAACAAACAGCTGACTCTTTATTTTTTGAAGTGGTTATCCTAAATAAGGCTGGACACAAATTTCCCTCAGGCTACCCTTCACGTCGAGCTTTTGTAGAATTCGTTTTACAAGATCAAAACGGAGACACCTTGTTTGTTTCCGGCAATGTAGATGATAATTATGAACTAATTGCACAAAACGAAACCTATGAACCACACTATAAAGTTATCAATAGCGAAGACCAAGCTCAGATTTATGAATTGGTATTTGGCGATGTTAATGATGATGTAACTACAGTGTTGGTAAGAGGAGATCATGCCATCAAAGACAATAGAATTCCACCACAAGGTTTTACAACCGAGCATATGGTGTACGATACCACTTTGATTGCTGGAGATGCTTTGACAGATCCCAACTTTAATAAAGAGAATGGCATTCAAGGTTCTGGTGTAGATCGAATTTATTATCACATTCCTCATCCTCAAATCGAAGGAGCATTCACAGCGACTGCAAAAATGTTTTATCAGGCGACACCACCAAAATGGATGGACGAAATGTTCAGCGAAACTTCACCTGAAATTGAAACTTTCAGAACCATGTTTGCAAAAGCTGACCGGACTCCTTTTTTGATGAAGGAAGCTAATGTTGTTGTAGATTTGATGGTTTCCAATGAGGAAATAAATGAACAAAAAGCACTCAATATTTATTCTAATAGCGCGGGTTATTTGTACCTAGAATTAGACCAACCAACTCGATTAACACTTTTCGATACCAATGGAAAGCTTTTGTACGACAAAAACCTGTCTGCTGGTAGTCATTCAATATCCGTAGGCGTACGTAAAGCCATAATTTTAGCTTATATTAAGAGTATTAAAAAATCAACAGTACAGAAACTATGGGTTCGATAACCCCTCTTCTAGACTAACTATCTACTAAAATAAATTTTCAATAATGATCAACAAGCTAACCAAAACGATACTAACCAGCCTTATGCTTTTGCTTTCGGTTTCTTATAGCACCGGACAAGTAAGTTTCACTAACATGGCAGGAACTATATTTCAAACCACAGGAGGAGGACAAGAAGATTGTGTCGCCGATATGAATGGAGATCATCTAGATGATATCGTAAGAATTCAGGGGAATGACATTCGTATAAATTATCAACAACCTGATGGAAGTTATACTGAAACGATGTTTGATGTGAATTTGCAAAATGGACCAGGCTGGAGTATAGCGGCAGGAGATTTGAATAATGATGGGTTCAATGATCTCGTGATGGGAGATGGAGATGCTGTTTCATTTGTGATGGCTATCAATGGAGGTACTGATTATCAAGAACAAGCAATTCCTGAGTATATATTTTCTCAGCGTAGTACTTTGGCAGACATTGACAATGATGGAGATTTGGATGCTTTTGTTTGCCATGATGTTGATCAAAGCCATCCATATCGAAATGATGGTACTGGTTTCATGACGGAGGATCAGTCCTTAATTGAAACATTACCATTAGCTGGAAACTATGCAGCAATTTGGGTAGACTATGACAACGATGGAGACTCGGATATGTATCTAACAAAATGTAGACAAGGGTCCACCTCAGGTGATATAGAACGTACGAATGCAATGTACCAAAATGATGGCAACGGTGTTTTTACTGAGGTTGGTGAGCAAATTAATATGGACGACAATGCTCAGAGTTGGGCAACAGTTTTCGAAGATTTTGATAACGATGGTGATTTTGATGCATTCATTGTCAACCATGATTTCAACAATCGTTTTATGGAAAACAATGGTGATGGAACATTTACAGATATCATCCAAACGACTGGAATTAATGCCAATGACTTAGGAGCATGGGAAAATGCTGCAGGTGATTTTGACAATGATGGGTATGTCGATATTTTTAGTGAATTGGCCAATGAACTTTATATGAATAATGGAGACATGACCTTCACTGGAATGAATCTTAGTTTCAATGACGGTGCGATTGGTGATTTAAATAACGATGGGTTTTTAGATGTTGTCAATGGAGGTTCTGTTTGGATGAATGACACCAACGATAATAATTGGATAAAATTTAATCTTCAAGGTATTGTAAGTAATAAATGTGGGATTGGAGCAAGAGTTGAAATTCATGGAGATTGGGGTATTCAAATTCGTGAAGTCCGTTCAGGTCAAAGCTTTAGCCCGATGAGTACACTAACTGCCCACTTTGGATTAGGTGCAGCAACAGAAGTGGATGAAGTAGTTATAAAATGGCCATCAGGACTTGTTACCACTATTCCAAACCCAACGATTAATGAAGGTCATTTAATTTTAGAATCAGAATGCATATTGGATGATACTGAAATTACTGTATCAGGTACTACTATATTGTGTCCAGGAGAAACAGTAACCTTATCTGTTCCACAAGGATATGAAAGCTATATTTGGAATAATGGCATGGACACTCCACAAATTGAAGTTTCTACTGCGGGTACTTACAGCGTCGTTTTAATCGATGCTGATGAATGTGCATCCCTTTCCAACAATATCGCGGTAGAAATGACAAATGATATTCAGCCAGTAATTGAAACTGAAGGAAATGTAACGTTTTGTGATGGCGGCTCCGTGACCTTATCTGTAAATGGTGGCATGAATCCGACTTGGTCAACTGGTGATATCGGAAATATCTTAGAAGTAACCACGAGCGGAAACTATACAGTTTCAACAGATGCCAATTGTATTGGTGGTCAACTCACTTCTGAAATGGTTGCGGTAGAAGTTTTTGAATATCCAAACAACCCAACGATTACCTCAGCTGTACTGAATGTAGATAATTCGGTGAGCTTAACTGCTACAGGAAATAATTTGACTTGGTTTGATGCTCCTGCTGGAGGCAATATTTTAGGAACTGGAAATGATTATTCATCAAATCCATTGGCGGATATTACCACCTTTTATGTAGGAGATCAGAATGGAACCGTTGGAGCGATCCAATCAGGCGGAAAGGATGAAGCTACGGGTCCAGGTGGCTTGCCCTCAACGGGTGCACATAGTTTTTTCGATGTTTATGAGCCGTTCACAATTTTGACGGTTGATGTACTAGTCCCAGATAATGGGGAAGCAGGCACTCGTCAGATTCAATTGTACTCAGAAAATGATGAACTATTAGTACAAAAAGTTTTCAATTTGGATGTGGGAGCACATACATTAGAATTAAATTTTGAAGTTCCTGTAGGTTCTCAATTTTCATTAAGATGTCAGCAGAATAATTTATTTAGAAATAATGGAGGTGTTAGTTATCCATACGCAATCGGAGATGTAGGTGAAATCACAAGCTCAGTCTATGGAAATTCTTATTATTATTATTTCTACAATTGGCAGATCCAAAAAGAAAGTACTATTTGTGCATCTGAGCGTACTTCTGTTACTATGACTCCAGTCGCTGTTAATGAAATCGAATCTATTGATGCCTTAGATGTATATCCGAATCCAGCCACTACCAATCTTGCTGTTACTTTTAATGCGACATCGAGTGAAGCATTAACGGTTTCTCTTTATGATGTTGCCGGTAAATTAGCAGCTAACAGAATCGTAAATGTCTTGACGATTGGTCAAAATGTAATCAACTTAGATGTAAGTGAATTGCCGTCGGGAATCTACACCCTGAAGTTGCAAATGAACGGGCAAAAGACAACTCGTAATGTTGTTGTTGAATAATTATTTTGGCACATAAAAAAGCCCGCAAATCTCTGCTGAGAATTGCGGGCTTTTTTATTTATGTATTGCATCCACCCTACCCGATAAATCAGTCGACTCTCTTGGAAAAACTACCGTTTATGCATAATACAAATTGAATCCTGTGCTTTGGCTTTGCCAAGATGCCGAAACCACCTAAGCATAAAATTCATTGCTTGTCATCCTGAACTTTGGCTTTGCCAAGATGCCGAAACCATCTAAATATAAAATTCATTGCTTGTCATCCTGAACTTTGGCTTTGCCAAGATGCCGAAACCACCTAAGCATAAAATTCATTGCTTGTCATCCTGAGCTTTGGCTTTGCCAAGATGCCGAAGGATCAAGCAATTTCTCAGTTTTCCAATTTCGACCATGTGGAGAAAAAAAAGAGCGTAAAACACACCTACAAATTAAACCAATAACTAAATTTCAGAACAAACGTTTTATCCTTAACACTCAAATCTGAAGTGGTGTAGTTTTCTGTATAAACTAAAAATAAATCCGAGAGTGGTCTGAATCTCCAATTCAGACGGCTATTGATATTGAAATTTTTCTTTTGTGTATTGTATTGCAAAAAGGTAGAAAAGAACAATGATTTTGTAAAACTGAATTCTACTTTAGAACCCAACAATGTGAAGTTGGCATCTCCAAATTCAGTAGGATAATCGATCAAATAACGTTGATCCCAATTCAATCCTAAAATCATAAATTTATCAAAACGGTAATTCACCTCAGATAACAACTTGATATTTTTACCTAAATATTGACCACCATATTCAAAAGTTAATTCTCCATAAAGACTTCTTCTTTGATTCGTCCTAAATTCCAAACCAAATTGTTGATTGCGATATCTCCCAGCCTGAAATGGAATTTCTAAACCTGTTAATTGTAATGGAAATAACAAGTTGCTTGTGAATTCAGACCAATTCATTTCCAATTCAGTTCTATTATTGAATTTGGTGATTAAACTTAGCTTTAGAACATGTTCCTGAAAATTTCCTTCGTTGTCGGTGTAATAGTCAAAGTTGAGTTTAGGAGAGATGAAATTGATCGGACCGTTGTTCATGTAAAAACGATAATACCCATTAGTTCGGTAGTGTATAAAAGGTACTCTAATAGTTGTATCCACATATTCTTGATACAATCTTGGGACAAAACCAATATCTGTCATATAATTTTCTCCAATAGAATCGAATCCACCAAAAATAGAGAATACAGAAGTTCGGTATCTACCTTTGAAACTATAAGCACTTGATTTATCAAACCGGTCCTGTGTTCTGGAAAAATGTGCAAATCCTTTTAAAGTAGTTTTTGAATCTTTAGAAATATAATCCGCCTCAACGCCTCCTACTCGATTGTAGTCTGGCCCGTTAAAACTAAAATCCGAAAAGGCTTGTCGATTGGTAACAAAAGCACTGACGTTAAATCCTGGTAAGACTTCTTTTTGCAATGAAGCAACGGTATAATTTTGTGACTCGATATCTAATTCATTCTTACTCGCTGTTTGGATATTCATCAGACCTATCTTTAAAGTCTTATTGATATTTCCACTTAGTCTCGCGCCAAAAATAATTGATACTGGCTCCTCTCCTTCTCCACCGATTCGACGAGAGAAAAAAGGCCGTACTCGACTGTTTCCAAGACCAGAAAATTGGTTACTATTTTCTAAGAAAAATAATCTACGTTCCGGATATAGTAATTCGAATCGGTTGAGATTTAAAATTTGTTCATCGACCTCTACTTGTGAAAAATCTGGATTGATTGTTAGATCTAGATTGAGAGATGGCGAAACTTCAATTTTTGCATCCACACCAACAGATGGTGTGACTTCTGTTGCTGATGATGGATCTGAATAATCTTTAGTAATCTTCATTGCAGAATAAGGAACGATGGCCATATTATTTCCTGGCAGGTAATCAAATTCATGCATTTGTAGATCGCCCATGAAACTTTGAGTGGCAACATCAAATCCTCTTGGCACTGGATACCATGTTGAAGTTTCATTTCGTTGCAAATCATTTCTTGAGAAATTAATTTTCCAATCTCTTACATTTTCATTGAAACGCAATGTCTTCAATGGGATTGCAATTTCGACAGACCAGAAACCTTCTTTAGGTGATCTGAAAACTTCTGCATACCACAATCCATCCCAAGAAGTTGTCATTCCAAATGTTCCACCACGACCAATAATCCCATCTAATTGCACCCCAAACGGGTTGACGATAAATCCATATCCACTATTCGCGTTTTGAAAAGGATCTAAATAAATTCCAAATGCATCATTATTTTGAAAGGCGAAATCACGCTTAAGCGATTGGACAATATAATTTTCATTTACTCCATGATAACATTTGGCAGCGATATAAAGATATTTATCATTGTAGGTCATCCATACTTCTGTCTCAGATGCTGCAGCGATACTATCTTGAGGAAAATTCATAACAAAATCCTTTGCGACTGGTTTGCTCCACCAGTCGGATTCTGTCAAAATTCCATCAATCTTAATATTGGATTGTGATTTCGATATGGCAATAGCATGACCCTGCGCGGTGAGGACCGCACTATACAGGATTAGGAAGAAGAGCATAGGAATTACCTTCTTCAAATTCGGCTATTAGGAAATCAAAAAATAACGAGGGGATTTAAACTAAAAATAATGATAACTAAATATTGTCATCAAGTATTGATTCTTTGGACGTTGAAGGTGATGATTTAAACATTTTCCCCCAGCTAATTCTTGCTACGATTAAGATTCCTAAGAAAATCAAAAGTAGATATTGAATTGGCATATAAGAAAACACAAAAAGTCTTACTCGATCCAAGAACCACATGATTGCAAAAATGGAAATGATCATCATAATCAAGCCACCCATTTTTCCAAATCCAGGAATTTTATCCAAACTCACATTTTTTCCAATCAACAATAAAGTAAAACCCATTGAGATGACTGGAAAAACTTGTGTGTACATATCCATGTCGAAAATACTTTGCTTCTCAAACAAGAATAAGTAAACCGATAATGCAATTCCAAATATTCCAGGAATACAAATCATATAAATCAAGACTGAATATAGATACTTCCATGGAGAAATATGTCCTTCTCCTTTTCCTAAAAACATAGCGATTAATGCCGTTAAAGGAATTAAAAGTAAATATGCAATTGCTAATCCAGGGGCATCACCTATATAATTTAAAAATTCTCTGAGCGTCATGGTGGAGGTATTATCGAAACTTCAATAAACTTAATTACATTAAAGAATATCAAAAATCATACTGAATTTGGTCACAAAAAAATAATTTCAAAGTAATTGTAAACAAACGTTGATCATCAATGGCTAATGAATGTTATAAAATCAATATTTGTCTACAGGTCCAATAATAGTTCCATTGGATCTTCTAACAGGTTTTTCACCTTTACCAAAAATGTGACAGAAGTACTTCCATCAATTACTCGATGATCGTAAGATAGAGCCAAGTACATCATGGGTCTGATTTTCACTTCACCATCGACCGCCATTGGTCGTTGTTGGATGGTGTGCATTCCTAGAATTGCAGATTGTGGTCCATTCAAAATTGGCGTACTCATCATGGAGCCGAAGACACCACCATTCGTGATGGTGAAGGTACCACCTGTCATTTCATCCAAACTCAATTTTCCTTCCCGTGCTTTGACTGCCAATTCTTTTATTCTTAATTCGATCTCATGAAACTTCATGGTTTCCACATTGTGGATTGGTGGAACTACTAGTCCTGTTGGTGTTGAAATCGCAATAGAGATATCTACATAATCATGATAAATCACTTCATTCCCGTCGAGCTGCGCATTGACATCTGGCATTTCCATCAATACTTTTGCACAGGCTTTTGAAAAGAGAGACATGAAACCTAATTTGATCCCATTTTTTTCAACAAAACGTTCTTGATACTTTTTACGCATTGCCATGATGTTGGTCAAGTCAACTTCATTGAAGGTCGTTAACATTGCAGTTCCGTTTTTCGCGGCTACCAATCTTTTTGCGATGGTGCGACGCATACGGCTCATCTTCTTCCGCGTTCTTGTTCTTTCTCCGGAAGTAGAAACGATCGTTCCTTCTTTTGCTTTAGCGGGAGCAGCTGGTGATGATAATTTATTTTGAACTGCTTTTTGAGCATCCTCTTTTAGAATTCTGCCATCTTTACCCGTTCCTTTGACGGAAGAAGCATCGATTCCTTTTTCAGCAAGAATTTTGGAGGCAGCAGGGGATGGATGGCCACTTGCATAGGTTGTAGTTGCTGCTTCTTTGACTTCTTCTTTTTTATCTTCTTTTTCTTCAACAGCGACTTGTTTTGGTGCTTCAGTTTTAGGAGTAGTACCTCCGGTCGGTGCTGCAACACTTGTATCAATTTTTGCAACGAGGGCACCAATTTCCAAATCATCTCCTTCTGCAGCGACAAAAGTTAACTTCCCAGCTGCTTCGGCCGGAAATTCTAAAGTAGCTTTGTCGGATTCAAATTCACAAATAGGTTCATCAATGTTGACGTAGTCGCCATCACTTTTCAGCCATTGAGACAAGGTAACCTCGCTTATAGATTCTCCGATTACCGGAACTTTCATTTCTATGATACTCATATTGTGTTGATTTACAGCTTATTCAAGCGTCTTAAATTATATTGCAATATTCACTATATATTCTAAATTATGCAATTTTATTTAATTTAAAATTAGAAATTAATAATTTAAAATAGACCTTATTGCGTGAATACGTCGGACATACTTTAACTAAGCCGATCATTTATAATTTTAAGATTTTCATTTATAATTTCGATTCTATTTTTTCATTTCAAATTTGTAAATAAATGCTGCCTCTTGCTTGTCCGCTTCTGTGGAGATATAAAGTGTACCGTAAGGATCAAAAACAATCCCTTCTGGTTGGAAGTGGATTTTTTTATTCAACTTTTCAAAATGAAGTAACGCTCCTTTTGGGTTACAGACGATTAAGACTTTACTTTTTGAGGAGACTATGTAATAATTTTGGGTGATGGGATGAATCGCAATCCCAGAAGGTCCCAACTTAAATTCATCTGCACCAGGATCCATGACTTTGAATAGATGCCTATTTTCTTCTGCGACATTAGTTTCAATAAACTCCATCACTTGATCTTTATGAAAATAAAAAAGTGGTTCACCGCGCATTTCTTTAGAGTCCAAATTAAAGTAATAAAAAACACGTGCTTTTTTATCATCCTCCGTATTGGCAGCATGACCTTTGCAAGCCAATACCAGATGATTGGTGGCTGGGTCATAAGCAAGTCCTTCTACATTATGTTTTTTGTTTAAAAAAGATTTATATTTTTTAATGGTTGGTACCTCCTTATCCAAATTAGTTACCTCATAAATCGTTCCTGTGCTTTTGACGATATACGTTTTATCCCCAACCATTTCAACACCTTCATAGTCTCCATCTTTGTAGAATTTCTTTTCTGCAATCACTTCACCGGACTTGGTGTCGATTCTGAATAACAATCCATTTTCATCTTGAATTGCACAAAGAGATTTATCATCTAAACAAAAACCCAATCCTGAAATTTCCTCTAGAATTTTTGGTAGCCTAAAAGACTTATTGGGCTGATTGATGGTGTATGGAAATTTATAGGGTACATCAACTTCCGTATTTATGGTAGTTGTTTGAATTTTCTTGGATGGATTGCATGCAAAAAACAGGATGCAACAAAGACCTAGAAGAATACGGTTTATCATGAGTTTTTTAATTCGTGGATTGTTAATTTGTATTTGAATTGTGGGGTTACAGCATAAAGCTTTTCGAATGATTGAAGCGATTTTGTTCGATAGGTTTCTTTATCGGGTAATGGTAGCTTCTGTAATTCAAAAAATATAGTTGCTTGTTCCTTTTCTTCGTTGTAGGTTTTATTTAATTCGATTAACGTTTTTTGTGCCTTATCATATTGCCCTTCCCGTCGTTCAATTCTAGATTGACAGATTGATTGTTGGAATAAAAGTCCAGGATTGCCCAATTCATTGACTAACTTTGCGCCATGATCGAAAGAGATTTTTGCTGCTTCCAATTCTTGATTATTCAATTCGGCATTTGCTTTTTCAATTAAGCAATGAGCTAACACGGATTTGTTGCCAATTTTTTCAGAAATTTCGATAGCTTGATTATATAACTCAATGGCTTCCTTAAATTGTCGTTGATTTACAAAAACATCTGCTAATGAGTTGGTGGCTTTTGCAGTTCCTTTTTGATAACCAATTTCCTTACTTAATTGCAAACTGATTTCTAAGTGAATGGTTGCATCATCAAACTGACCTTGCACATTCAACAAATCTCCTAACAATCCATTTACAATTGCAATTCCTTGTTTATCGCCCATTTCTTCCACCAATTGCAGATCCTTTTTAAAGCATTTCATCGCTTCTTCAAATTCTCCACGTTCTTGATTGACGGTTCCTAGACTACCGATGGCAATAGACATCAAAAATTTATTTCCGAGCTCCTCGCTTAATTCCAATCCTTTTTGATAACATTTTTTTGCCGCATCATAATCTCCTTTTTCAAAATAGACGATACCTGTGTTGGTGTATAGCGTGGCCATTCCCAGTTTATCACCACGTAGTTCTGCGATTTTAAGGTGATATTCTTGTCTTTCTATACCTTCATTGAAATTTCCTAAATTCATATGAGCGAGTCCTAAGCTAGCAACACTATTAGCATTGACTTTCACTCCATTTTGATTACTCATATTGATACTGCGCTCGAAGTAGTCGATAGCTTTGGGATAATTTCCTTGTCGGAGATATAAATTTCCTAAGTTTCCAAACACCTTAGCTACACCGGTTTCATCCTTCAATTCTTCGAACCAAGTCACGGCAACTTCAAAAAAATTCCTTGCATGATCGTAGTTTCCTTTCAACAAATTCAAATGCCCTAGCGCATTATTTGAACGACCAGAAAGTAATTTGTCATTGATAGATGATGAGATATTTAAAGACGATTCATAGACTTCTTTAGCAGCTTCCCAGTTTCCACTTTGCTCTAAAATCTCTCCCTTTCGAATAAGCGCACTTGCCAAATCTTTCGAATGAATTGATTCGCTTTTGAGGACACCGATTAACTTGTCATAATACCGTAATGCCAATTGGTTTTGGAAGTTTGCTCTTGAAAAGTCGGCAGCTTTTTTATAATACGCTTTCGTTTTTTCAATGTTAGCTGATTGCTCATAATGATATGCAAGATCTACATATTTTTTTTCTAATTGATTCGGATATAGATTTTCTATTGCTTTGGCAATCAACGCATGTGCTTCTCTTAGCTGTCCATGTAGTTGCATATCATAAACTGTCTCGCGCATTAATGAGTGTTTGAAAATATATCGAAGCTCATTAACTGCTTGCCAGATTTGACCTTTTTCTGCTGTTTTGATTTGATCTTTCAAAACTGATGAAGTGTCATTTTTCGACTTCAAATATTCTTGATTTGACTTCATGACTTCAGTTAAAACCGGCACTTCAAATTCAGTTCCAATCACTGCTGCAGCCTTTACGGTTTCTTTCAGAATTGAGGATAATCGATCGATACGTGCAATCAAAATAGAACGAATGGAATTGGACATCTTGATATTCTTATCCAGTAAATTCCATTGTCCCTCTTCATTTGAAATTAGATTACTCTCAATAAAATACTCAAGTGTTTGCTCCAAATAAAAAGGATTACCGTTGGTGGATCGTTGCATTAATGCGAGAAATTCAGGGTGCACTTTTCCACCTAGTCTGTCTTCTAGAAATTTTTGTAATGAAGCTTTACTCAAAAGACTCAAGTCAATATCAAGTTCCTTTATTTGATTCGCTTCGATGAGCTCATGATCAAAAAGAGTAGGTTTATTACCATCATCTAAGTATCTTCCCAACACTACAACTACAATCGGTATATTTTGAAACCGCTTTAATACATCGTTTAAATATCGAATAGAGGATTCATCATACCAATGTACATCTTCCAGTACAATCATCACAGGATTAAAAATGGATTCTAATCTAAATAATACGGTAAGTGCTTGATAAGTGTTTTCAGATTTACCTTTAGCATCTAATTGACTCCAGAGTGAGTTAGGATATTCGATACCAATCAATGCGCCGTAGACACTTTTTAGTCGAATCAATTCATTCCTAAATTCTTGCGCAACCTCATTTTGTTTTGGATTCGCTGCTTGTAAAAATATCTTGTTTAATTTTCGTTCAAAACGATTTTGCAAATCTTCTTCCGATAATTCAGCTTGTTGGTCAAAATATTTGCGAAGAAAAGAGATGAACGGATTTAAAGGTTTTTTTAGAATCTGATCTGCTTTACAAATGAATCTAGAAAACTTTCCTTTTGTTTTCATTTCCAAAACCAGCTCATGCATTAACCTACTTTTTCCAATACCAGCTTCACCATATAAGTGTATGATTCCTGCAAATTGATTATCAAAAATAGGATTTACAAATGCTAATAGCGACTCCATTTCATTTTCACGACCGACCATGATGCCATTGTATTCCTTTTTCTCACTATTTAATTTTCCTATAAATTGATAAGTCGAAATTGGAAGTTTAATTCCTTTATATTGAATTTGGCCTTTATCTTCAAATTTAAAATTAGCTGTTCGCCTCATTTCTTCATCCACCATTACGGTTCCCCATTTGGCTTTGGACATTAGTCGGGCAGCTAGATTTACTTGATTTCCAACTACTGCATATTGAGACATTTCAACGCCACCTACGATTCCCGTGTAGGCAACACCAGAGGTTATTCCGATTCGAGTTCGTAGATTTTGAAAAGGGAGCTCTTGAATTTTTTGTTGTAACTCGACAATAAATTCTAATGCTCTTTTCTCATTATTCTCAAAAGAAGTAGGTGCTCCAAAAAATGCGACCATCAGTCCTCCTTTATCACTAAAATCAATTTCTTTGAAGTAGCCCGAGAAATTATCTATTTGCTCCAAAACAGTTTTGGCGAAAACATCCAATTCCTCATGCTTTTGCAATCCTTTAAAAGAAATAAAAATCGAAATCACATTCCTGAATTCTCCTTTTATTTCTGAGGCTAAAATTACATCTGGTAAAAACTGAGACACTAGAGGATTCAAGTCATCACTTTGTCTTGTCGGTATTGTATTGTTGGATTTCTGTTCAAAATTTTGATTCAATAAATAATGTTGATGATCAACTTTAAGCAAGTGGTATTGATGCTCTAGTGTTTCAAACAACAATTGATCGAACACGATTTGTTGGTCTTTTGCTTTCGATTGTGCATTCACTGCCCCTTCAATTGCTTCACCTTTGAAATAATACGTTTTATGATTTTTATTCCCGACAATCCCCCACTCTACTTCTCCAATCGACAAACCGATCTTGATACCTATATCAATGGTACCTAATTTGGCTTCAATACTTTCTTTTTTATTAAATTCTTCTTTGAGAAAATAGGCGGTTGATAAAAAAGAATCGGTTTTGAAATTGATTGATCCGATAGGAAAAATTGCGACGAAAGCATCTCCTGCGAAGTAAGGGATGAAACCTCCTTTTTGATAAATGATTTCGACAAGTGGTGAAAAAATATTGTTTAAAACAAATGATAATTCTTCTGCTCCTTCTGTCCCTTTTTCCATCAATTTTTCGGTTAATGGAGTGAACCCAGATAAGTCGACAAACATGGTGTAGGCCTTGAAGCAATCTTGCCTCAAGCCTTGCTCAAGTTTTGATAAGATAAAATTTGGTATCAGTTGTTTCACAAAGGCATTATATCGACACGAAATTTACGAATTAAAACACAATTACATACGACATCTGTTCCTTTTGAATGGAAATTACGACAAGTTTTAAGCAGACATTTAATCCCAAATCCATGGACTTGAGGTTGTTTTAGTGCCAAAAATTAAACATGAATGCCTATTTTTACGTATTACAATATAGTATGAAGGACACGATATTTCTTTTTTTCCTTTGTTGCCTCTTTACATTTTCTTCCTTTGCATATAATGAATCAAACCCTCCCAAAGAATTAAGTGCGTTGCGGGCGAATGAGGTAATCAAAATTGATGGCCATCTGGATGATCCAGCTTGGTTAACAGCTCCCGTTGCTACCGACTTTACACAATTGGAGCCGCTGCCAGATTTGCCTCCTTCTCAAAAATCAGAAGTACGAATTTTGTATGATGATAAAGCGATTTATATCGGTGCAACTTTGTATGATAGTGAACCTGATTCTATTCTAAAACAACTTTCCCAGCGTGATGCTTTAGGCAACACGGATTGGTTTTCAATTTATATCGATTCGTATCAGGATGGAATGAATGGATTAGGTTTTTTGGTGACGGCAGCAGGGGTTCAGGTAGATCGAAAATTTTCTGCAGGGGGACAAAACGGTGGTGGATTTGGCTCTTATAGTAGTGGTGATACCAATTGGAATGCAGTTTGGAAAAGTGAGGTTCGGATTACAGAAAATGGATGGATGATTGAAATGGAGATTCCTTATTCAGCACTTCGATTTCCAACAGCATCTTTACAAAACTGGAATATTAATTTTGGGCGACAAGTACGACGAAAAAGAGAAGTCTCTTTTTGGAATCGAATTGATCCAACCAAAGATGGATTCTTTAATCAGTCTGGAAAATTGAATGGTATCGAAGAAATTACATCTCCTGTCCGATTAGCAGCCACTCCATTTTTCTCAACTTATTTTGAAAATTATAGCGATAAAGATAGTGACCCAGTCAGTTCGTGGGGGCGCTCGTTTAATGGTGGGATGGATATTAAATATGGCATCAATGACGCGTTCACATTGGATATGACCTTGATTCCGGATTTTGGACAAGTACAATCAGATAACCAAGTATTGAACCTCTCGCCTTTTGAAGTTCGGTTTGATGAGAATCGACAATTTTTCACAGAAGGAACCGAGTTGTTTAACAAAGGAGGGATGTTTTATTCTCGTCGTGTTGGTGGTACGCCGCTTGGATTTTATGAGGTCGAATACGATGAAGGAAAGGAAGAATTATTAGAAAATCCAATTGCACCTCAACTTTATAATGCCACAAAAATTTCTGGAAGAACTACTAGCGGACTAGGTGTTGGTTTTTTCAATGCCACTTCTGCGAAAACCGAAGCGATCATCGAAAATATGGTAACTGGAGATCGTCGTAAAGTAGAAACCAATCCAATGACGAATTATAATGTGTTGGTTTTTGATCAGAATTTAAAAAACAATTCTTATCTCTCTCTGATCAACACCAATGTGATGCGTAATGGTCACGAGTATGACGCCAATTCAACAGGTACGGAATTCACCCTTCGCAACAAAGCCAACTCTTACAGCATCAAAGGAAATGGCGTCATTTCTCAACAATACTATTCCGAATCCGACAATGTATTTGGACATGGAGCTGGTTTAGAATTTTCAAAAACCAGTGGAGCGTTTACAGGGAATATTGGTTATTTTCAGGAAAGTGATCAATACGATATCAATGACTTGGGTTTTCTATTTAATAACAATAGTCGTTCAATCTATATAGATGCTTATCACAATAACTTCAAACCCGTTGGTATATTCAACAGGATCGGAAAAGGGTTTTATGCCAACTACGAAAGATTGTATAAACCAAATAAATTTAGTGAGTTCAATACTGGTTACAACATGTTTTTCATCACCAAAGGTTTCAATGCTTTTGGTATCAACTTGAATGGAAGACCGTTTGATACTTATGATTATTTCGAACCAAGAACCGACGACTTCCGAATCGCTTATAGAATGCCAAAGGGAGTCAATCTCAATGGTTGGATTTCTACAGATTATAGAAAACGATTTGCCTTTGACATCAGCTTAGGTCGTTCTTGGATCGATGAAATCAATCGTAGTTTTTTCAATTATCGGATTGCTCCACGATTTCGTTTCAATGACAAATTGAATATGATTTTGAGTCACCGAAATCAGTTTATGAATAATGATGTTGGATTTGTTTATGCGGATGAGTTGAGTGTTGGTTATGGCGCTTTGGGTGAAAATGACATCTTGATGGGACGACGTGATCAAAATATCATCAACAATACTTTGAGTATCAATTATACTTTCAACAATAAAATGGGTTTGACATTTCGTGCGCGCCATTATTGGACGGAAGTGGAATACAAATATTTCAACACGCTCAATCAGGATGGAACTTTATTGTTGTCAAATTATAAAGGAACAGATGATTTAGGAACTTTGCATGACACTAACTTTAATATTTTCAATATCGACTTAGTTTATACTTGGCGATTTGCACCTGGTAGTGATATTATTATTGTTTGGAAAAATTCTATTTCGGACAGTAATGCCAATTTGGATGATAATTATTTTGGCAATCTAAATCAACTCACTGATCTTCCACAGACCAATAGCTTTTCATTGAAGGTGATTTACTACTTAGATTATTTGATGTTTTAGAAAATTTTTTTTAATCTCTTAAATTGAATACGAATCAAGTAAATAAATTGTTATAAAAAGTTGCTACGCCCTGTCTGTTCTGGCGATCAGCCAGACAGACATTCAGGGCTGGACGAGTATACGTGAATTACTTGGGGAGATGCCCCAAGTTTATATGCTTGACCCACTTTGGGGTCATAAGTTACATTAAAAAAGTACTACATAATTTTCTCATCAAATTGAACTCCCAATTGGTGCCGTTTGAGAAAGTAGATAAATGCCTGTTTCGAAAAATAAATTTTCATTTATTAAAGTCAGTGGAATCGATTTCGAAACTCCAAGTTGAAATCCATTTTAGAATACAATCTGTATAACATTTTGGTTACAATTTCACAAACTAACATGATTTGAATACTTAATAACAAATGTCAAACTGAATTTGTCAGTGGTTGATTTCCATCCAACATTTGTCCAATCTTTCTATTAACTTTGCGACTCAAATAAAATAGCAAATCCTTGAGTTCAGATAAAAATATAAAATACCAATTACCACCTCAACAAATCCTAAATCTTGTGGACGCACCAGTCACTCCTGGTCTAAGTCTCAGTCCTGATATGAAATGGCTCCTCTTTATGGGTCGACCGAGTATGCCAGGTATTGAAGAATTGGCACAAGAAGAATTGAGATTAGCGGGTCTTCGGATCAATCCAAAAAATAATGGACCTAGTAGAGGATCACATTATCTCAATATTCAAATCCGTGGACTGACCTCAAATGAATTGATACAAATCCAGGGCTTGCCAAGCAATGCTAAAATCAGAAATATAGGTTGGTCTCGTGACTCAAAAAGATTTGCGTTTACCAATACTAAAGTAGATGGTATTGAGTTGTGGATGGTAGATGTGGAGGCGAAAGCAGCTAAAAAGATAACTGACAATATTATCAACAATACAATTGGAGGACTACCTTACCGATGGATGTCGGATTCAAAAAACATGTTGTACAAATCCGTCATTCCAAATCGTGGAGCCGCTCCTGTTGAAAATGAAGTCACGACCGGCCCTATTGTCCAAGAGAATGCTGGTGATCGTGCTCCTGTTCGCACCTACCAAGATTTGTTGAAGAATGAATTTGATGAAAGTTTGTTTACTTATTATGCTTCTTCACAATTGGTACAATATAATTTAGAGACAAACACACACACCAATTTTGCGAATGCTGGGATTATCAAAAGTCTGACCACCTCACCGGATGCGAATTATATTTTAGTGGCAACGGTCAAACAACCATTCTCTTATCTCGTGCAATATGATCGCTTTCCGTTTTCACTTGATATTTTTGATAAGAACGGAAAGCATATCCAACAATTTGCTGACATCCCACTAGCGGAAAATATTCCTAAAGGTTTTGGAGCAGTGCGTGAAGGAAAACGGGATATAGCTTGGCGTGGGGATCGTCCTGCTAGTTTGTATTGGGTAGAAGCGCAAGATGGTGGCGACCCTAACAAAGAAGTTGAAATCAGAGATCAATTGTTTTATCTGGATGCACCTTTTGACAAAGCACCTACCAAGTCTATTAATTTCAAATTACGTTTTGGAGGATTGGAATGGTGTAACGATGGCTTTGCAACTTGTATGGAATGGTGGTGGCAGAATAGAAGAATGCTCACCTGTAAATGGGATCCAAGCAAAGACACAGACACCAAAGAAGTTTTATTCGATCGATCTTGGGAAGATGTGTATTCTGATCCTGGTTCATTTGAAGAAACACTGAATGAATATGGTCGGTCTGTTTTAATGTTGAAAGATGGGAAGACTTTATTTTTGACGGGTTCGGGTGCATCACCTGAAGGCAAAAAACCTTTTGTGGATGAATTTGATCTAGAAACTAAAGCAACTAAAAGAATCTGGCAATCTCAAGCGCCCTATTATGAAATTCCAATTGCCATCATTGACGAAAATATTCCAACAATACTTACTCGAAGAGAATCAGAAAAAGAGAATCCTAATTTCTATTTAAGAAATATCGCCGAAGAAACCATTCAACCTATTACTACTTTTGAGAATCCTTACAAGAGTTTGGAAGGCGTACAAAAAGAACTCATTCAATATTTTAGAGCGGATGGAATTGAGTTGACAGGCACCCTTTATCTTCCTGAAGGATACAAAAAAGAACACGGACGACTCCCAACGATCATGTGGGCTTATCCAAAAGAATTTAAAAGTAAAGATGCGGCTGGTCAATTGGATAATTCTCCTTATGAATTTCTCAGAGTGGGTTGGCATTCTCCGCTTTATTGGGTGACGCAAGGGTATGCAGTTTTTGATGACGTAGGAATGCCAATAGTCGGTGAAGGTGAAGAAGAACCTAATGAGACCTTTATCCAACAATTAAAATCCGGAGCAGAAGCTGCGGTCAAAAAAGTGGATGAAATGGAAGTAGCTGACTTGAATCGCATCGCAGTTGGTGGTCATTCTTATGGTGCATTTATGACTGCGAATTTACTGGCGCATACTGATTTATTCGCTGCTGGAATTGCAAGAAGTGGTGCTTACAATCGTACATTGACACCTTTTGGTTTCCAATCAGAAGAGCGCACTTTGTGGGAAGCACCGGAAACATATGTAACGATGTCTCCTTTCATGCATGCTGATAAAATCAAAAATCCCTTGCTATTGATCCACGGAAATGCGGATAATAACTCTGGGACTTATCCAATGCAAACAGAACGTTTTTTCAATGCGCTAAATGGTCATGGTGCGACCGTAAGGATGGTGTTATTGCCTCATGAAAGTCATAGCTATCAAGCTCGAGAATCGATTATGCACATGTTGTGGGAGATGGATACTTGGTTGAAAGTACATGTAAAAGAGAGAAAGGTAGAACTGGCTTCTAAAGAAGTTTGAAATTATTTCACATAATAAATGAGAATGACTCAACTACCGAAAAAAAGGCTGATTAATAATGAAGAATACCACAAGATGGAAGCGAGTGGTATTATTAGCCACTTGGAAAGGGTTGAACTAATCAATGGAGAAATACTAATCATACCTCCTATTAAAAAGTAAACATCAAGGAGTTATCTATCAACCGAATTAACAATCTATTTGTCCCTCTTTATTCTGGCAAAGCTCCTGTTCAAGTTCAGGGCCCTATTCAAATTGATAATTTTTCTGAACCGTACTTTTCCTAAACTACTTCTTCCTTCACCACATCAATACTTAACTCCGTCAATTGCTCATCATCAATTGGAGAAGGTGCATCAATCATCATATCGCGACCTTGATTATTTTTAGGGAATGCAATGAAATCACGGATAGAATTTTGATTATTCATAACAGAACATAGACGGTCGAAACCAAATGCGATTCCACCATGAGGAGGTGCACCATATTCGAAGGCACTAAGCAAGAAACCGAATTGTGCTTCCGCCTCTTCTTTGGTAAATCCTAAAAGATCAAAATTTCTAGATTGTAGTGCTCTATCATGAATTCTGATGGAACCTCCACCGATTTCAACTCCATTGATGACCAAATCATATGCATCTGCACGTAATGCTTTCATCGTTTCATGATCACCATTCAACATTCGTTCTACATCTTCCTTTTTCGGAGAAGTAAATGGATGATGCATTGCATGGAACCTTTCTGACTCTTCATCCCATTCTAATAATGGAAAATCAACTACCCATAGAGGTTTGAAATCACCAGCTTTCATTAAGCCCATTTTGCGACCCATTTCAAGACGTAATTCGTTGAGTTGTTTTCTTGTTTTATCGGTTTCACCAGACAAGACAAAAATCATATCTCCTGCTTTCGCACCGAAGTGTTCGCCCCATTTTTTCAATTGTTCTTCATCGTAGAATTTTCCAACAGAAGATTTGATACTACCATCCTTCCCAAATTTGACATACACCAAACCTTTGGCACCGATTTGTGGACGTTGCATCCATTCAGTTAACTTCTTGATGTCTTTATTGGAATAATTGTCTGCAATTCCAGGACAACAAATTCCGACCACCAATTCTGCTTCGTCAAAAACTTTGAAGTCTTGTCCTTTAACTAGGTCATTGATTTCACGAAACTCCATACCAAAACGGACATCTGGCTTATCAGATCCATAACGCAACATCGCTTCATCATAAGTCATTCGTGGAAAATCTTCCATTTCCAATCCTAATGTTTCTTTGAACAAATGCTTAGTCAAACCTTCAAATGTATTCAAAATTTCTTCTTGAGTTACGAAAGACATCTCACAATCTATTTGCGTAAATTCAGGTTGACGATCGGCACGCAAATCTTCGTCACGGAAACATTTTACGATTTGAAAATATTTATCCAATCCTGACACCATCAAAATTTGTTTGAAAGTTTGTGGTGATTGTGGCAATGCATAAAACTGTCCTTTATTCATCCGACTTGGCACTACAAAATCACGAGCACCTTCTGGCGTACTTTTGATCAAGAAAGGTGTCTCTACTTCTACAAAAGATTGTGAGTTGAGATATTTTCTAACTTCTAATGAAAGTTTGCTCCTGAAAATAATATTGTCTTGGACTGGTTTGCGACGAAGATCCAAGTATCTATATTTCATTCTCAAATCATCACCACCATCTGTTTCATCTTCAATGGTGAAAGGAGGTGTTTTAGATTGGTTCAAGATGTTTAGTGTTTTAACTTCAATCTCGATTTCTCCGGTTGGTCGATTTGGGTTTTTATTACTTCTCTCTCTTACTTTCCCAACGACTTGAATGACGAATTCTCTACCCAATTTGCTGGCTTTTTCAGCAAGTGGTTTGTCTTCTGTTTCATTGAAAACAACTTGAGTAATTCCATATCTATCTCGTAGATCGATAAAAGTCATGCCACCGAAATCACGGTTGGCGTACATCCAGCCTGACAAAGTAACTTCTTGTCCAACATGTTCAATTCTTAATTCTCCACAATTGTGCGAACGATACATAATCTTTTTGTTTGATATTTATACGGAATGTAAAAGTAAAGGTTATTGTGGAAATATGCAGCTTTTTACCATAATTGGTGATTTGCTGGCAGAAGGTTAATCTAGCGTATGGGTTTTTCCTCGCGCAGATTTCGCGGATGGAAGCAGATGGAGAGCGTAGTTTTTTCACGCAGAAGGCGATGAAATCGCAGAAGAGGACGTTTGTGTTTCTGTGAATTCTGCGCTTTCTGCGTGAAAAAAATTATATTATCGTTGGATAACGACTCTTTTCGTTACTACTTTATTTTCAATAATCATTTTCAAGAAATAGACACCGTTAGAAATAATGGATACATCTAACTGTGTGTTTCCGTTACTCATTTCTATTGCTCTATTCTCAATCACAATTTTCCCTTGAACATCTAGCAATTGCATTGTTGCATTTCCACCTAGCGAATTGAAATTGATATTTAAAACATTGGTCGTTGGGTTTGGGAACAACTCGATTTGCTTGGCTAATGTCTCTGATGTTGAAACCTCAGTTGGACCTTGATTGATTTTAAATTTCTGGTTACTGATATCAAAGAAATAATTGTCATGTGCTTTCACCATAATTCTTGCTTTCACAGTAACAGAATCTGGAACAATAACAGTAGTGACACCATCATTAGGAGTGTTTTCTTTCAATAAGAAATTAAACTTATTTCCGTTGCTATAAGATAAGTAGATATCAACAGTTTCGCAGTTAACGGGTGCAGCAGTAGTGTTCGCAACATCCCATCTTACCTCTTGTTCAGTATTGGTTTCCCATTCAATTCCATCATCTCCATTTGGTTCATTCAAAACAAAAGGGCCTGCATTTGCTGAAGATTCCAATGAAATATAATCCCAAGCCAAACCACCTGATCCAGGATGATTATCTCTGACGGTGATTGCAAAATCCAAGTCTCTGGATTGTGTTGGTAGCACTTCACGGATGGAAGGTGGCTGATTCAAAATCAAATCGATCATTCTTGGGAAAACTCTTGTTGGAGAATCTGTTGGGGGAAACGATCTAAATCTTGGTGCATTACCTGCAGGTGAACCAAGGGTCGAAGTGGGTCCTAAATTAAACTGTTCCCAACAATAAGAGAGATTATCATCATCCGCATCCGTCGCTTCTGCGGTCAACATAAAAGGAGTTTCAATCGGAATGAATTTCCCACCAGCAGGTGCTTCTACTTCAGGTGCTGTATTTCCTGTTGGAATATTATCTGAACAAGAGTTTTCAATCAAATCCATTAATTGAGTTGACTCCAAAATACTGATATGATTAAAATAGGGGTCACTATTTGACTTCACATTGTCTTGTCCGCATAATCCAGCGTAAGACATAATCGTACTTCCACTACCAGGTTCGTATCCAGTTGCGTCACTTGCATTTCCTTGTTGACCATCACAACTATTCCAGCTGTGATTGGCACTAAACTGATGACCCAATTCGTGCGCAACGTATTCTTCAACAAACTCCTCTCCTTCTGCCGGATTTAAACCAGTCGCTCCCCATGCTTTGATATTGGAACAAAGCACACCTAAACCTGCTAGACCACCTCCTTGATTTCCGAAAACGTGTCCAACATCATAATTATTTTGACCAATTACTGCATTCAAATTTTGGACGTTTTCATCCAACATATCTCCTAGGCTTTCATTTGTATATGGGTCCGTATCAGGATCTGTGTAAATAATCTGATCATTATCTTCAACCAACAACATACGCACAGATATTTCATTTTCATAAATCTGATTAATTCTATTAATCGCAGTGACGACAGCAGCCAACCCACCTTCAACGGTATTGTTGTGTTGAAAAGTATACTCTCCATTTGCTGCAACGGCAAGTCTCAGTGTTCTTAATTGTTCTCCAATACTTCCACGACTCATCACTGAATTTTCTGCAATATAATTTTGAGCCAGATCGCTTTGCATTACGTTACAAGTATGGGGAGTAGCTGCAGCATCGATTCTATCTTTTCTGTAGAAACTTAAGAAGGTTGTATTTTCAGTGTTAGATTCCAAAGGGGTGATGTAGAAAACACCTTCTGTTGTGTTGCCATAAACTCTCATCCCTCTCGAAGTATAATCGATACGTACTTTGATTCTAGTGTTATCGGGATTATACCCAAAATAGGTTTTGAAATGCGGATATTTCAGAGCCAATCCTGGTTCCATAATTGGGGATTCAAAAATTACCAAATTTATCAACTCACCTGAAGGAGCAGGGATTGGAAAAAGCATTCCTTGCTCACCAGAAAATTCCATTGGTGCATTCGCCAATTTATTTTGAAGAATGGCTAGGTCAACATCATTTGCTGAAAAATTTTCGACGAAAGATACTTTTGAAAAATCGGCGGTTTGGTTTTTAGTTTTTGTCCACATTGATTGACCGAAAGTCAATTGAATAGTGGCCAGAACTAAAAGAGGTATTAGTACACAACGCTTCATAAGAAGTTAGATTTTTTCTAAAAAATGGATTAAACTTAAATTTAAACCAAAAATAAGAGGAATGCTTGGTAAATGTTGTCTCAATTTTGCCAATTGATAATCTTTTACTCATTTTCTCTTGCACGATTTTAGCAAGGTTTGTTACAGTACTATGACAATATATCTATAACTGAAATCTATTTTTATCGTTTTATACAGAGGAATACGACATTAAGATAAATGCTACAAGAATTTAAAATCATCACTGTTACACACAAGTCCATGAATGTCAAGGATTTGAACCAATTTGCTATTCAAAATAGTGATGATAATAAAATTCTGGAGATCAAATTAAAAGACCTAAAAGCTCAGTTTAACATCTCCGAACTGTTTTATCTTTCCACTTGCAATCGTATTTTGTACTTTTTTTGCGCCAAATCCTCCTTGGATGAGCAATTTTGTCAAAATTTCTTTTCTCATATAGATGCTAATTTTCATTCTAAAAATCTTGAACATATCCAATATCTGGAAGGTGTTAATGCACTAGAGCATTTTATGGAAGTTGCAGCCTCCATTGATTCGATGGTTGTCGGTGAAAGAGAAATATTACGTCAGATGCGCAAAGCATATGAAAGTTGTCATGCAATGGAACTGACAGGAGACCATATCCGATTGGCAATGCGCAAAACAATTGAAACAGCAAAACGAGTTTACAACGAAACAAGAATCGGGGAACGTCCTGTCTCTGTTGTTTCTTTGGCGATTCAAAAATTATTAAAAACAGATCTCCAAAAAGATGCACGGATTTTATTGATTGGTGCTGGACAAACCAATTTGTTGGTTTCAAAATTTCTAACCAAACATCAATTCAAAAACGTAGTGGTCTTCAATCGTAGTTTGGCACCTGCCATGTCGATTGCAAAAGCCTTTAGTTCGGAAGGACATACCCTCAATGAATTGGAAGATTACAAATCTGGTTTTGATTGCCTGATTGCTTGTACTGGCGCACAAACACCTGTTGTAAATACTTTGTTATATAAAAATCTGCTTCAAGGGGATTCAACTAAAAAAGTAATCGTAGACTTGGGAGCACCAAGTGATGTTGACAATGATGTCATTACGCATCATGATATCGATTTGATAGAAATTGATGGGTTGAGAGAATTGGCAGCGCAGAATATGGACTTCCGTAGAGCTGAAGTCTCACTAGCACAAACCATCATCCATGAAGAATTAAATAATTTCCATAATCTTTTCCAACAAAGAAAAATTGAAAAAGCTTTACAGCATGTCCCGACACAAATCAAAGCGGTAAGAGAACATGCAATCAATTCTGTTTTCAAAAAAGAGATCGCTGGCTTGGATTCGGAGTCCAAAGATTTGATGGAACGGATGATGGCTTATATGGAGAAGCAGTGTATTAGTATTCCTATGAAGGCTGCTATTGAGAGTGGTGGGTCTTCGGAGTAGTGCTGTGCTGCACCACGGTTAGATACACAAACGGTTGCACCATTTGTTGGCATTATATCATCCCTTTGGGATTTTTTGAGGCTTTTCTTTGGCAAACGGTTACACCATTTGTTGGCATTATATCATCCCTTTGGGATTTTGAGGACGCGAGGGAGGACGTGGGGAGTGCATTTAATATTTTCCTGATCTCGACGAAGTGGAATTTCCTATAATTTTCAAGAAAGATTTTTCTGATTTCCAATCTGTTTTAGATAGCGGTGGATTGTTGTAAAAACGATTTAGTAAATCAGCGTGTTCAATATGGACGATGCCGATATCTTTGGCTTTTACAAATCCTTCTTTCCCATTGGTTAAACGAATCAGAAAATAGGGAGTGATTTTTTTGGTACTTCCGTATTTATCAATCGTTTCAAAGTGCTTGATGACTTTCAGCTTTGTGAATGGCGTAATTTCAAATAATCGATTACTGGAAAGTGAAGGTTCTTTGTAAACACTAGTATTGGGTATTTTACAACCTCCAACAAGATAATCCCGAGTTTCTGGATAAATCAATTCGAAACCGTTTTTACGTTCATTCCAAATATAGGTGTAGGTCACAAACTCCATGCAACGTTCCATTGTCTTACTGGTCGACTTGACATCATTGCTTGCTGCATATTGGTCGCAAGAAACATAATCAACATACTCGACTCGAACGGTTTCATCGATGACTTCAATATATTTTGAAAAAGCAGGTGATGGGATTTGTTCGGAGTATTCCAACGTCATTTCCTCATTCAGAATTTCTACCATCGTGCCGGCTAGTACAGATTGTATCACAAAACTTTTCACATCCATATTATCACCGGATGCAAATCTATTGGACTCCATGATGATTTCTGGAGAATTGTCGTTCGTCAAATCCAACAATTGCATATTGACAATCGACGTTTTCCCCATTTCACTTTGACCAGCGATATTAACGAAAACAGATTTCCCTCGATCATTGGTAACAATTAAATAAGTTTCCTCATAAATTGGATTGAGATAATCTTGTTCATGAAAATTATCATGACCTTTTAATTCGCCAATCCAGGTAACTGCATTTTCAAAACCGCTAGAAAATTTTGTTTTCTTTTTGTGGAAAGATTGGTATTCTTTTTTGACGGCAGTATCTTCCACTATCACCGCTATTCCATCGCCAAAAATCCAACCGGTCTTACCACCGCTACTTTTGATTTGAAACCATTTGAACTTTTGGTTTTGCGCATCATCTTCGTGTTCGTAAAAAGTCTCACCAATTATTTCAAATAATTCTCCTTGCTGAAAATACACATTGGTGTAATTGCTGTACGAACTATCTGCATACAAACTCACTTTATTTAAGGAAGTGGCCACTCGTTTTTGAAAAATCAAATCAGAGGCATTCATTGTCACAGTGCCAACAAGTAAAAGGAAAAATGGAAGGAATAACTTCAAATCGCTTTAGAATTTATTAATTTAAAGTGTTTGTAAACTTTCTTGAGCTACTGGCAAGTTGCATAAAATAATCTTGTAATTCAAATACTATTTACATCAATCATTCTAACATGAAACAACCACTTACTATTTTACTTTTTATTTTTTCAATAACTTTCGCCTTTGGTCAAGATTTCGATAAAGTTGAAATTACTACTGAAAAGGTTTCAGACCATATTTATATGTTGACAGGTGCAGGTGGTAACATTGCAGTCTCGGTTGGTACTGATGGGGTCTTTATGATAGATGGTCAATATGGTCCTTTGTCGGAAAAAATCACAACTGCTATCAAAGCGATTTCCAATCAACCGATCCGATATTTGTTTAATACCCATTGGCATGGTGATCATACTGGTGGAAATGAGAATTTTTCAAAAAAAGGAGCGACCATTGTTGCGCATGAGAATGTCCGTAATCGAATGAGTTCAGAACAAACGATTCAAGCCTTTGGTCGCAAAGTGCCTGCTTCTCCTGATGCTGCATTGCCTGCTATTACTTTTGAAGATGATATTTCTTTTCATTTGAATGGAGAGCAAGTTTATGCATTTCATGTCCACAATGCGCACACGGATGGAGATGCGATTGTTTATTTTATGACTAGCAATGTCATTCATTTAGGAGATACTTATTTCAATGGTAGATATCCATTCTATGATGTGTCAAGTGGTGGCTCTATTGATGGGATGATCCAATCTGCCAATCAAGTTTTATTTCTAATCAATGAAGACACTAAAGTAATTCCTGGACATGGAAAATTATCCAATAAAAAAGAACTCACTGCCTACCGTGATGTGATGATGGAAGTGCGAGACATCGTCAAAAAAGCAATTGCTGATGGTATGACGATTGAAGCAATCAAAGCTGCGAATTTGACAAAAGCATTTGATGAGGAATGGGGACAGGGTTTTATTAAGCCAGAAAAGCTTGTTGATATTATTTGGACGGATTTAACCAGAAATCAATAAACTACTGAATTAATTTTGCCGAATCTTTTTGTCATCTTGAGTCGGAAAACTTAATGCGCCACTACTATAATAGGTGCCGTAAGTTTTGGCACACGAATACACCTGAGCAATGCCACTCAATACTTGAGTTTGCGTCAATTCTTGTAAAGGATGGATAAAAGTTGACCACAATATATCTTCCCCGATCGCATATTTTGCATCTAGGGCTGAATGGAAATTTGCTTCCATACATTTTTTCATATTCGTATCGGTAACTTTCTCTGCTTCAACTATTGGAGAAATGATTCTCATTCGATTGTGAACTTCATCGGTTAAGCAAATAAAAATGGTTGAGTCTATTATAAAACGCCAATTCCCATGCACCCCTTCTACTTCATCACTTAATTGGTGAATAATATCGTGTAGTTTTTGATTGTCCATATCTTGTGCGTTTATATTGTTGCAAAATAAGAGCAATAAGAGCGGCAGGAAAATTATTTTGTTCATAGCATTTTATTGAGGATTCTCATCAAACATAATAATTCTTAATCACTAACTCAATCACCTTTATTGTTTTCTTTAAAAATACAGTTCAATTTGTCCGCTGAAATAGAAAACTTAACAACTATTGATTTTGTGATTGAATTGTTTGAATTAGTAATTCCACATCATTATACAAATTGTATTAGTCCAATCATATCATTTTGTAATAGGTACCGATTTAATTTCTAAATTAAAAAACAGGTTATTGATAGTTTTAATTTTTGTTATAGTTACCAATTTAAAGGAATCTATTCCACAACCTCTCTTGCAAATTCCCTATATCGATTTTGTACATTTTCAATAACAATGTCTTTACTGATTTTGCCAGATTCAAATGCATTCATGTCCATGTTATAATCTCGAACGTATTTATCACTCCAAATGACAAACTCCATAATTAAAGGAGCAAGATCAATCCCTTTTTCTGTTAACAAGTAAATATTTTCTTTTTTGTTGTTAGTCAATTTTTGCTTGCTAATCACCTCTAGCATTTCCAATAATTTTAATCTGGAGGACAGTAGATTGGTCGCCACATTTTCATCTGAAGCGGCAAATTCTTTAAACGTTTTTTTGTTGTGCATCAACATATCTCGAACAATCAACAAGGACCACTTGTCTCCGATTAAATCCAAAGCCGAAGCAATTAAACAGGATGAACGAAATTTCTTTTCCATTAAAACCTAAAGTTTTACTTTAAATTGTAAAGTAATATGTAGTTTTGCTTTACAAAGTAAAGTTATCAAATTGTGATCTAAAATAAATAATTATGTTAGCAGGACATTATGCAACCGCTTTAGTCGCTTACCAAAAATACCCAAAAGGTACATTATTGTATTTTTTGTTTGCTTCTCAACTACAAGATTTATTGTGGTTCCTATTTCATTATCTGGGATTGGAACGGACAGAACCAAGTGATGTGTTCAACACCACCTTGAGCAACATGGCCGTCAATATGTTGTATAGTCACGATCTCATTCCGTTAATCGCCTGGCTAATCATTATATTCCTTATTGGAAAATTGCTTTTTAAAGATACCAAAGTTGGATTGATTGGAACCGCATTGGTATTAGGGCACTTTGTGTTAGATTTCTTCTCTGGTCATCCTCATCATATTTTTGGGCTGGATACTGGCATGGTCGGACTTGGACTTTATGCGACCAATGTATATCTGGCAATTGCTATTGAAGCAGTTACGATTGCAGCAATTCTTTGGTATTTCTTCAGTCAAGAAAATAAAAATGGAGTCAATCGTACCTTCAAGAACAAAGCATCGATTATTGGCTTATTTGTTTTCGGTATTGTTTTTATGCTAACGATTGCGACCAATTCTTTTAGAGATATATTCGGGATTCCGGAATTTGATCTTGGGTTCAATTCTAGTGTTCCTACTTTGATACTTACGTATTTGGGTATGATTTTATATTTGAATTATTTTGTTCCTAAGTTTGAGAAGGGGTAGAATTTGGAGACTACAATTCGACAAATCAATTCACACTCGCTGCAATAAGTACAACTGCTCATTAACCACTAAATCACCATTTTCTATCTTATTTTTTGGACTATACTTTTTCGAAAGTGATACGTAATCTTCTTGTTGAATTAATTCATAGAAATTAAGTGATTCATAATAACTAGTTGGCAATGTAAGATATTCGAACTTCCCATCTACCATTATTTCTTCACTAAAAAATTTAATCAATCTTTTAAAACAATCCGTGTCTTCAATATTATCTAAATAAGAAACAGCTCCCAAATAACTGCCGGATATCTGAACATTCCCTATTAATTCAATTAATTCGTTCGTAATTGTTTTACTCAAAAAGAAAATGAGTCCTTCCAACAATACAAATGAACGCTTATTCCCAACGATTGATTTTAGTTCAATCTCCAATTCCTCTTTTTCCAAATTGAAATCTTTAGCGATATAATGGATCTTCCGTTCAGGTAATTTCCCTTCCTTTACCAATCTTTCAACTTCATTTTTTTATGATGGATGACATCTTTTTGATCTATCTCCACATGAATTAATTCTTTATCAAACAAATAAGGATACATGCTAAATCCACAACCAAAATTTATTAATACTTCAATCTCATTTGAAGCAATTAATTTTCTGATTGTTTCATAAAAATGTCGATTTCTCAAACAATGTGTAAACGGCTCATCTTTGGAAACCTTTTCCAGGAAGTTGTTAATCCATTTATCTGTCTTAGGATTTTTCCAATAAATTGAATATTTATCTTTGCTCAGTGCCTCATTGGAAGCTCTGAATGTTGCAATGACAAAAGCGGTTTCGTGTATCTTGATGGTGCCATCCATTTTTATGAATTAACTTTCATTTTTAAAAACTCAATTATTCAAAATAATAATAACCAGGCGTATTTTAGTAACCCATCCCAGTATTTCACTTCGTTCAAACGCCCTTCCCTTTATCGAAAAGTATTTCGAAAAATGGAAGGGGAGCATGTGAGGACGTGAGGATGTGAGCACATGCTGGCAGCGCGAGCTCATGTACTCACGTGAGGCCCTTCCATTTTCAAAGAAAAATTTCTTGGAAAAGGGAAGGGACGTTCGATCTCGATGGAATCGGGATCGATACAGGGATGGGTTACCACATACTCCTTACTTATTTTAGTCAAACTCCAAAAAACACGAATATCCGAATTATTCCGTTTTAACACACCTAACACAGAGACCAACTGAACGAGTTCGTTGAACAAATTGCACCCAATCTAATCCAGACGAGAAAACCGGAGTCATAGCGTTGTTATCAGAATTAGTTGTTGAACTCCAATATAAACCCGTAGTCCCAGGAGTGGTATCGAAACCAAAGTGAGATCTTACCCCATTTGGTTCAGCGTCAAATCCAAATTGATTGGTGCCATTTTCAAAAGACGATGAATTTACATCATACCACAACCTTGGCTTATCAGATTTTAAATTCAAAGCAGCTACATCATCACCTGCGAATTCTACCAACACTTGCCAATCTTCTAAATTTGGCAACCTCCAACCATCTGGACAAATTCCTTGTAACACTTCATTTTCGTTTCCAAATTGTTGTGAATTGGTGGCTGCAAGAAAAGTATAGAACTTGCTTTTAGACAGGTGTTCATTTAAACTACTAAAATCTGCTATATCTGAAGGATACTCCTCATCGAAATCGAAATAAAATATTTCTGGTGTTTCAAAAGACAAAGTCTCTTCTGGTGTCCCTTTTGGAATTGAAGTACCATCTGGAAATGTAGTCGTTCTTAAATTTTCAGCCATCCAACATTGATCTCCGATGGTTACGATTTTGTAAGAATTTCCATCGATATCGGTTATTTCATTTGGACATTCAAATGGGGGTTCAGAATTGGGCTCTTCAATGATTGCTGGTTCTTCTGAACATTGAATAAAGAGCAGGAATAAAATTGTACTTAATTTTAGAATCTTGATTGTTTTCATGGTCTTAAGGTAGGGTGTTCAGAATACTGAATATGATGTGTTTAACTTTTTAGAATATTCAAAATGAAAGTAGCGATTTTAAATAAGACATTTTTCAAATTCTTTATAATTCACACAATAGTTTGGCTTTGCCCTCGCCGGGCGGCAATCCTTTTTCCCAGATGAAAAAGTATTCAAAAAATCCTGGCTTTATTCAGTTTTTAACGCTCCAAAAGTTCTAAACTCCTAAAATGAAAAAACTAACATAACAATACTTTTTCATACTTAACACTATTGCTACGCAAGCAGGCAAGCTTTTCAACACGCTTCGTTCGGCTCATACAATTTTCATTTCTTAACGGATTTTAAAACTTTTTCCACTAAACTGAATAATGCCAAAAGTGAAATTCAACCTTATTCTATTCAATAAAAATTTGAGTGCTTCAAGTACAAATTGAAAAAGTTTTTAATGACCAGTATTGAATCAATTATATTTTTTTCGGAATTCATTTCCTATATCGTAATTAGTTGTTTTAATTTACTATTTTATTGATTAGGAATACAATAATTTGAGAAGTAGATTTCGGGTTTGGTTTGTTAGGTATTGTATTACTTTTTTCTGCTGAAATCAGTTGCTGATTGTAGTTATAGACTCTGGCACTAGCTGTCCCATCGATCAATAAAATAACAATCAACATGGCCATCGCCGTAATTGCACTTGCTCTCCAAATGGGTTTATTCATGAATAGAATGATAAGACTGCATATGATGAGGATAATCGGAATCGCTTTGAAAACAATGGTGTCATATTCCTTCAAAGTTGCATCGGCACGCTGTAATTCTGATGTTATAAAAGCGGCAGAATCCTTTTTATACTCTAAAGGAAAATTTGCATGTCTTGATTTATTTGTAAAAAACAGACCCAATCCAATGATGACAAGTAAAGCCCCTGCGACTAAAGTGGGAATGATGTATGCTCTGGCCATTTCGGTCTTCCCCAATTGCCAAAATCCATAACTAGCTGCCAAAAATCCAAGTCCAAAAAGAACGAAAAAAGGCGTCGAAAAAAGTTCGGCTTTTGCCCAATCCGTTGAGGCTTTCAAGATATCCATTTGTGTAAAATTTTAGTATTAAAAGATTGAATTGCTAACTACAGGAGTATACTATTTTTTGTTAAATTTTATACTACTAAATAGCCCATTTCATTCCCGTTTCTTTTTCAGAAATTTCCCATAATTTTTTCGATACTTCCTTGTCCTTCGCATGCGGTTTTAATTCATGAGCGCCGACCGGCCCGACCCAATAATTTCTTCCCGTAGGACCATAGAATTCTTTTTGATCCAGATTTTCCTCAGTAGCACACATGAGTTGTGGATAAGCACCATTCTCTGCTGGCTGTGTCAATGGTGACAACTTCATCAAGCCAAAAATCATCCGCATCATAAAACTTCCGCTTGTTGCAATAAGGGATGTTCTGGAAGAACCTGGATGACAAGCATAAGCCTTGACGGATGTTTTACCCGCTGATGCTAATCTATCTTGAAGTTCGTAGATGGACATGATCTGTGCGAGTTTACTTTGACTGTAAGCATTATTGGGTGTGTAATCTTTCTCCCAATTTAAGTCATCAAATTTTATCGTCTTCAATCCCATATCATAACCCATACTACCTACTGTAACTATGCGTCCATTTGATTTTTCTAACAATGGATACAACATCGCTTGCAAAGTAAAATGCCCGTAGTAATTGACGCCCATTTGGCTCTCCCAACCATCTACGGTCAACTGCTTTTTCGGCACCTGTGCAATGGCCGCATTGCAAAGTAATGCATCGATCCGTGTGACCGTATTTAATACTTCTTTCGCCGCTTTTTTTACGGAAGCTTGTTCTGCTAAGTCCATTGTTATGGCACTTACTGCAATGTTATCGCCGAGTTCTTGCTTGAGAACAGCAATAGTATTGGTTGATTTTTGAGGATTGCGATTTAGCATGACAACTTTCGCTCCTTTAGAAAGCAAAATTTTTGCTGCCTCAAACCCAGTGCCACTAGTCGTCCCCGTGATCACAAATGTTTGACCATCCAAGGACTTAATTCTTGAAGGTGTCCAACCCTCTTTTCCAAATTGGTTATTTTTCAATGTTTTTGTTTTTTTAAACGTTTAAAATTCTTCTCTCAGTTGTAATTCTAATCACTTCTAAAGATCGCTTAAATCTATAAAAATCCAAATAGGGTTGTTTATACAAATTTGTAACTTTTGGATACATTCTGGTTTTGTGTGGTGGAATTGATCGTATGGTGGAATGAAGGGGTAGAAATTCTATTGTAGATATTCCGTTTTTGAATACACTTTTGATTTGATGAATTTTTTTGAGGAGAGGGTTAAGGATTCTATAAGATATGTTGTAAACCAATTAGGGTGCACAGCATAATAAGACTGAATTTTTTCATTATGTTTTTTATTTGAAGATAATGAAATGGGTTTTGGAGTTTGGTTGTTAGTGGGCTAAGGCATAGCTATAGGCTATAGTGCTTGACGAGGCTAGAAGCAAGATCAATATTATACGCAGTTAGACTCTTTTTCGGATTAACTCCTAAGTATCTGTCGCTTTTAATATTATAGAAATTTTGTCCTTCTTTTACCAATCATCTGAATTATCAGATTCTTCATTTGATTTCAAATATTCCGATAGATCTAGATTTAATCCATTGAATAATTTCTCTACTGATGGCGGTATAGGTGTATGAGCCTTTCTTAGTTTTCCTTTTTTATAGTAAACTGCTCCACTTTCAAAATTAATAGACGCGGTATTAGCCGGAGTATATTGAGTAGCAGGAACTCTGTAATCTAAGATTAATGGAGTGAACTTATATTTATTATCCTTGAATTCTAATTCAATTGTATAAGTTCCAGGAAAACATGCTGGTGCCCCCAGAACGTTAACACAAATAATGTTTTCCTTACTTCCTTCGAATCTTATTTTTTTCTTATCGATAGTGGTTTTTATAACTTCATCTGGATTTTTGTAGGTTTCCTTAATCCAATTTATTGATTTTTCAAAGAGTTTCGTTTGGTTTTGATCATCAATCTTGGTGACGACATATTCTGGATTTAATCCTTCATAGTTATAGATAAATTTTTCTTGCCCAAATGTGAAGAAGCAAATTGTAATAAGCAATGTTATTGTTAATGTAGTTTTTTTCATTTTTTTTCGTTTTAAGTGTTGTTTAATTAAAAAAGTTTAAAAACGTTGGGTCAAAATTAATTCGGAAGTAAATTACTGGATGTTCCTTTTTGATAGCTAATTTACTAATTTGTTGATTAAGATAGCAATTTTTCAAAATTTGCAAGCATCAGATACCTGTGATTAGCTTTTACTTCTTTCTATACATTATGTTAATGTCTGAAATCATTTTCATTTGTGTGGTTTGGAAATGACTTCAAGTTGAAGGTTTAGTAGGTCACTGTCAATTATTTGGAATACGGATTTGGGTTTTTGTTGTTAGGGATGTTTCAACGGATTTGAGTATGAAGTGTCTCTCGACAAAGGAGAGACATGCTGTCATCACTTATTGTTACTTCAGTTATATTTTTCTAATAGCATGCATTATTCCTATTTCTATTCCTTGAGTTGACATTCTCATTTTTCTCCCTTTATCTTCATTGAATTTTACATTTTGAAATTCGAAACCATCAAATTCCTTTTGTCCGTCAATTAGATTTTCTTGTTTTGTAGCATTTAAGTAATGTCCAATTTTTCTTACTTGTTCATATTGGGAATTTATAAGTCGATTCAAATTTCCTTTCACTTGTTCATCTTTTAATAAAGGATTATTTCTATAAGATTCTATTCTTCTTAGAGTCTGTATAAATTTAGGGCTAAGGTAGATTCTATTCAATTTATGATTCCGCCAGTCAGGAATTGGAGAATGAATACTTCCTTTTTGCCAAGATTTATCCCTTGAATCACTTGTTAGTCCAATAAATGAACTACTCTTTAAAAGGTCGATTTTATCTCTATATTTCAATGTATCATTTAATTTGTTTGTAAACAAAAAGTCCATTCTTAATAACTCCTTGTTCAATTCATAGACTCCTTTGTAATCAAATATACTGTCCACAGAATTTAAGTCAATTTCTTCATTGAAGAGATTGACTTCATTATAGAACTTAAGTGTATCTATTTGTTCGTCAGTGTAAATGCTTTTATCAAATATTCTTGGAAATCTTCTCTCCAATGATTTTGGATTTATTTTAGAAACAGGGTTTCGTGTTTTAGTGATAAAATCTTGATTATTATTTCCTATAGGAAAATATTTATTGGCACTTAACAGGATAAAAGTTGTTATAAGCAAAATTGTAGAAAAGACAAACCCAATAACTGACAAAGGCTTATGGCGAACATCAAAATAATTAAGGGCGAACTTTAATATTACTTTCGGTAGGAAAATCAATTTAATTATCAGTGCTGCCAAAAGGTATATCCAAATCCAAATGGACGTGAAAAATGCTGAGTAAACGAAAACGCTGAATGGGAATGACATTTTCCAGTTTGCTTTAGGCGTTCCCTCGAATTCAATATGGTCTTGCACTGGAATTGAATACCAAGAATCAAGGAAGCTAAAATGGTACAAGTCACTCATCAAATATTTACTTCCAAGCTTTGTTCCTATTATAAGAAATGTAGCAATTATTAAAAAAGTGAGAAAGAAATCAAGAATTAATAAGAAAATTTTCTTCATTATTCCTTCCGTCTTGTCCATTATTCCTAAAATGAATCTCGTTTCAAGCAAAGACAAATAATCAGGAATTATAGTGAATACTATAATGAAAGGCAAAATATCTTTTAATATATCAATCCCAGCTAAATCAAAATCTGGAACATTATTGTAGTTGATTTTATAATAGATTAAATATGTAAGTGAGAAGATAGAAATAGAAAAAAGAATTGACATTAGAAAGCATCTTAGGGAAAAATGCTTCTTAGAAAATAATCTATCAAATATATCCAAGAATGGATTTATGATTGAGTTCTTTGAGTCTTTAGTTCCTAATAACCATTTTACAAGTTCCTTTTTTTTACTTCTAAGTAAATATGTATCAGCTTCCTTGAACATTCTGTATGTTCCCCAAGAAAGAACTATTGCTATTCCATAAATTGCTATCATTTCATTGTGTTCAGTTTTTTCGCCCTAACGGTAAATATACCCATCGTTGCTTGGCGATAGCCAGAAACAATGATTGGGGTATATAGTGTTAGAGACAGATTTTCAATTACGATTCGATTTTATTAAATTTCTCTAATTCGATTCCTAAATTTTAAAACTATATTTATCGGGAGCTTTGGTAATTAGAAACCTATCTACAATTCCTGGATTATCAATTCGCACTGCTATTATAGTTACTAAATCCCAGGTCTTATTCGTTTTTGATTTTTCATTATTAAATTTCAGATTTACCGATCTTCTTATTCCAAATAGTTTAAAATTCACTCCATTTAAATCTGCTATATTCTTGCTAAGTTCTAATCCCAATTTCTCTTTATCTTCATAACTCATAAATTCTAGTATTTCACCAAAATCCTTTATTAGATCAAATAGGATAGGAATAATCTCGATTTCATCTTTAGATTTTAAATCTTCATATTCAAGCATAGAACCATGAGCTCCATCTAATAATTTCAAGAGTTTAGAGCCATTATTAATTTCTTCGAGACTGACAACTTTTGATTCAATATTTGTAAACGCAGATGGATCTATTGAGAGAGTTGTTTTAACCCAATTTTCATGCATTGCTTTAATCAAAACTAACGTTTCCAAAGGATAAACATCAATTAGGGTGTCAATTCTTTTGTGATCATTTGCACATAAAAGGATTAGATTTTCGCAATCATCAAAGTCATTACAATGTAATGCTAAATTGCCCCTCGGGCCATCTTTTTTTGAAGATATAATATGGCATTCCTCACCTAGAATTAAACTGCTCTCTTGATTCTCTTTTTGAATTAGTTCTATTCTACACATAGCACATCTATTCCCAGAATTTGCCCATAAAATTTTTCTATTCCTTACACTTATTGACATGTTTATAAATTCAATTCAGGTTTATGTTTTCTTATTTGACGCTAACATTTGTATATCCACACTACAACCAATGGTAAGGAGATTTCTTCCTTACAAAACAAAAAATACACATTCCAATCAACAAATCCAAACCCCACCCAACCACCTAACACCATAAAAACACCCGACCCAAAATTTCCTAACACCCTTACCACATCCCAAACCAATCAAAATCCTGTTTGTAACCGTAAAACAAACGGCTACAAACGACTATAAACGACAGTAAATGTTTAATACCCGACTACGACTTGCATGGGTTCCTAACTTTGCATCGTCGATCAAACGGATTGACATTTTTTAAACAATACTATTTCGTAACGGCCTGTAATATAGTGCAGGCAAAAATTTAATTATTATGAATACTTTGAGAAATCGTGTACAGCTTATCGGACACCTGGGACAAGAACCTAAATTGGTAACTTATGATTCTGGAAAAAAGAAAATGACGGTCTCTGTCGCTACCAATGAAGTTTTCCGCAACGCAAAAGGAGAACGAGTCAATGACACCCAATGGCACAATGTGGTTGCATGGGGCAAGACCGCAGAAAATATTACTAAGTATCTGAAGAAAGGATCTGAAGTGGCGCTGAATGGGAAGTTGGTGCACCGCAACTATGAGGACAAAGAAGGCAACAAAAAATACATCACAGAAGTGATTGTCAACGAGTATATGTTTTTAGACAAATCAGATACGCCGTTTTAGATCACAATTTGTATCAGCACTTTTGATGAAAGATAGTTTCTCGGTTGTCCGTTGGAGGAAACGAAGGCGGATGACCGAGACTTTGAGAAGCTGTATTTGGGCGATAAATTATTTTGAAGAAAAGAATTAACTGACAGGCGCCAACTTTACTTTTAGTCCATCCAATTCAGGAGTGATTTTTAATTGGCAACTGAGTCGGCTATTGTCTTCCACAAAAAATGCTTGATCCAACATGTCTTCTTCATCATCAGAAGCTTCTGTAAGTTCGTGATCGGACAATACATAACAATGACATGACGCACACAAGGCCATACCACCACAGGTACCTTCTACTGGAAGTTCTGAAGCTTTGGCTACTTCCATTAGATTCAGGCTAATATCAGTTGGTGCTTCAATGGGATGTTCGGCTCCTTCACGGTCTATGATGGTAATATTGATGATGTCTTTCATTATCTAAAATGCACTTTAATATAAATGATCTATCAGTGAAACAGGATTGCTGTTTATTTGGTTTCAATTTCGTTCAAAATTAAGGTTTGTTTTATAATAATTCGATAAGCTGGAAGACAATCCGAATAATCATTTTTCTTTCCAGTATTTAAAATCTAATATTGGTGTCTTTTTGATACTAATATTCAACTGAGAAAACATGCTAGCTAAAACATATGCAAGTGCCGTACAAGGTGTCGATGCACAAAAAATAACCATAGAAGTAAATGTCGGAGGTCCGGTCGCAGCAGGCAAAAACGGATATCAAATGATCGGACTCCCCGACAATGCTGTAAGAGAAGGCTTCCAAAGAATCGAGGCAGCCATCAAAAATATTGGTCTCAAATTTCCAAGACTCCGGATTGTGGTCAACCTCGCTCCTGCCGATATCCGAAAACAAGGTTCGGCTTATGACTTGCCAATCGCTATTGGTGTGCTCGCCGGATTGAAGCAATTGGAAACCGACAAACTGGATCAATATATCATCATGGGTGAACTCTCGTTGGATGGTGAACTTCGTCCGATCAAAGGAGCACTACCCATTGCCATCCAAGCAAGGCGCGAAAAGTACAAAGGCATCATTCTTCCCAAACAAAATGCACGCGAAGCAGCAATTGTCAATGATCTGGAAGTTTATGGCATCGAAAATTTACGAGAAGCCGTCGATTTCCTAAATGGTCATGCGGATTTGAAATTGACAGAAGTAGATACACGCGATGAATTTGCGGTCAAGAAAAATAAATACGATGTCGATTTCTCTGATGTTAAAGGACAAGACAATATCAAACGATCACTGGAATTAGCAGCCGCTGGTGGGCACAATGTTATTTTGATTGGTCCACCCGGCGCAGGAAAAACGATGTTGGCGCGTCGATTGCCTACGATACTTCCGGTACTCACCTTACATGAAGCATTGGAAACTACGAAGATTCATTCGGTGTCTGGATTATTGCCAAGTGAAGGTTCTTTGATTACGACCCGACCGTTTCGAGCACCTCATCATACGATTAGCGATGTTGCTTTGGTGGGTGGTGGCTCCGATCCGATGCCTGGAGAAATATCATTGGCGCACAACGGGGTTTTATTTTTGGATGAATTACCAGAGTTTAAAAGATCTGTTTTGGAAGTGTTGCGGCAGCCGATGGAGTTGCGGAAAGTGACGATTTCAAGAGCACGAATTACCGTTGATTATCCAGCAAGTTTTATGTTAATCGCTTCTATGAATCCATGTCCCTGTGGTTTCTTTAATCATCCTGAGAAAGATTGTGTTTGTGGACCTGGTGTGGTGAAAAGATATTTGAATAAAATTTCTGGACCGCTCTTGGATAGAATTGATTTGCATGTGGAAGTGACGCCTGTTAGTTACGATGAGTTGGCTAAATACGAAATCAAAGAAGAGTCTAGTCTCACCATCAGCGAACGGGTAGAACGTGCACGTAAGTTTCAAAAATCAAGATTTGATGATCATCCAAATATTAATTCTAATGCACAAATGCCTAGTCAGATGGTGCGGGATGTTTGCAAGATTGATTCCGCTGGTACGAATTTGTTGAAAAAAGCGATGGAAAGATTGCAGTTGTCTGCTCGTGCTTATGATCGTATTCTTAAGGTCGCGAGAACCGCTGCAGATTTGAATGGTAAGGAAAATATTATGATTGAGCATCTGGCGGAAGCTATTCAGTATCGGAGTTTGGATCGTGAGGGGTGGGCTGGGTGATGATGGATCTAGTGGCGAGGGATTAATTTAAAATTGAAAATTAAAAATAGGACGACTGGGTGTGAGGACGTGGTTTAACACATAGTTCACATTAGGAACATAGATACACATAGAAGGAGGACGTGATTTTAACACATAGAGCACGTATTTCAACACATAGTGCGTATAGAAACATAAAGAACCTTTTTTCTTGAAAATTCTTTCAAACAGCATTCACGAAACAAGAGCTATGTGTTTCTATATATCTAATGTGAACTATGTGTTAAATTGCGTACTCTGCGACTTGTCGCACGTCCTACCGAAAGAAGATCCAATTTATAATTTTACGTTTTCAATTTATAATTGTTAAAGGCTTTCAATCTTTTCCAACAAAGCTCTGGTCTCCGGCAAAGGCTCAATCCCGAACTCCTCATCCAAAACTGTTTTGCACTTCTTGTATGTTTTAAGTGCTTGCGGACGGTTGCCGGATTTGAGGTAGCCAAGCATTTGAATGCGGTAGGCATCTTCCCATGTTGGGTCGGTTTGTAACGCTTCTTGTGCGAGGCGGATACTTTCCATTGGCTTTTTTTCTAACAATAATTCTGCAAGTGTGATGTGAGCAGAGATGGCTAGTATTTGGATACGTTCTCGTTCTGCGGAAGTCCAATCATTGTAGATTCGATTGGGGAGATAGATGCCGTTGTAGATTTTGAGGGCAGCTTTGTAGGCTTTTTGGGCAGTTTTATCATCTTCGTGTAGCGCGTCATTGGCGAGGGTGACCAATTCATCGAGTGCTTCTACATCCAGCCAAATTTCATCCATTGCCAATTGATACGTGAGGCCTTGACGGATAATGTATTTTGCTTCGGTTCTACTTTTGCGATTGGGTTCGAGGGTTTTGACCATTCCGTGCAATGCGACTTTAAAATCACGATCGCCGTCTTTTTGGCCAGCATCTTCCCAAATCCTTGTGATGATTTGTTCTTTGTGAAGTCCGTTTCTTTTTCTTGCGGTGACTAAGTATTGGAATAACTGAAGGGTCTTGTCCCTACCCCATTCTTTGGCAGGAATAGGTGCTCCGTCGCGATGCACTTGAAATTTTCCAAGTGTCAAAATCCAGATACCTGCTTTTGACTGTTTATCCAGAATTTTTTCCAACCTTTTGTCAAATGACTTCATAGGATGGATTACTTAGATTTGGTTTTAGAAAGTTTGTCCACTTTTTTTCCAAGCGCTGTAATTTGTTGGTTCATTTTTTCCATCATATCTACCACACTTTTCAGATCGGATTTGGAAGCTGGCTTATAAGAATCCAGTTCTATTTTTTGACTGATATCTTCACCGACTTGGCTTATTTGTTCCTGGATTTGCGTGACACCCGTTTTAGGATCTTTGATGGCTTGCAAGACAAACTTTGGATATTGGGTTGCCATTTTTTTCCAGATGTCAAAACTCTTACTTAAGATTCCCTCTTTTTCTTCTTCTGATTTTCCGTCGATGGAAGACAAGGTTAAGTCCGACAATTTCGATTGCATGAATGCCATTGCATCTTTCATTTCTGAAAAGTTGAGTGCTTCATCATCTTGGACATGTGTTATTTTACCTCGCCACTGAACATTGGATTCTCCTTGATCATCTTTAAATATTTTCTGCGTGAATCGCAAGACGAAAGATGACGTTTGATTTTGCTTTTTTGCCATGATAGAATTGTTTAAGAGATTGGAAGTTACGGAGATTTATTGTGAAGTCAAGAAGTGAGGTAATACAATAGGACAAGCATTGTCTTATACAATCGTATTAAACAATAAAAAAACAGCAATGCCAACACGAAGTCAACATTGCTGTATTATATTATAATGATAGGTTAGCCCTAATTTGCAGAAACCGCTTTTGGTGCAATTTCTGAAGCGACTTTGGAAGACACTTTTGAGGTAGTCTTCGGTGCTCTTTTTGCTTTTGGTTTGGAAGATTTTCTGCGTTTTGTATTATCCAGATAAGCTTTCGCTCTTGGTGTTTGCAACAAATTAAATAGAATTTCTTTGGCTCTAAATAATTGTGCTTTCACCGTCCCTAGTGGAATTTCAAGTTCCGTTGCAATTTCTTCGTAGCTCAATTCTTCGAAGAAACGAAGTTCAATCATCAAACGATATTTGTGACTTAACTCACTCAATACTGTTCGCATTAATCTTACTTTTTGATCGCGGATAAATTTTTCTTCCGGGTCCAAAGTTGTAGATCTAATGTTATCCGAATAATCAGCATCGCCACCTGGTTCGATAGGATCATCGATGGATAGCAACTTCAATCTTTTTTTACGGATATGGTCAATGCAATTGTTGATTGCAATCTTGAACAACCAAGTTGAGAATGCATATCTAGGTGCATAACTTGGTAGTTTGTTGAATGCCTTTCCGAATGCTTCTAAAGTCAAATCGTCTGCGTCTTCACGAGATTTGACCATCTTTAGCATCATGTGGAAAATTGAATTTCTGTAACGATTCATCAGCTCTTTATAAGCATTTTGATCGCCTTCAATGGCACTGAGGACCCATTGGTAATCCTCATTGGCTCTTGGAGAAAGGTTATTTTGTATTTCGGCTTTTACTTCCATTTGTTGGTTTTACTAATGAACAAAGTTGGTGCAAAGAATAAATAGTAGCCAATAAAAAGAAAGTCTAAAATCGGAATCCATTTAAGTAATGAGCTTTCCTGAAACTTTCTTAAAACAGATGCGTAAACTAAAAGTATCACACCCATTCTTATTGCTACCCATCCAAATACAAATACTGTGCTAGAATGTATTAAAATTAATAATATACATAAAACATAGTGAATCAGATGACTAAAAGCCAACATGCCCAGCAGTACCTTATGTACTGATTTATAACTAGTTCCGGTCGATAAATGTCTCGATTTTTGCCGGATAAAATTTTTTAAATTTTTTTTCGCTTCCGATTTCGTAAAAGAATCTTTTTCCAAAATCATTGCAACATTTCTACGATCAGCTACTGAATTGACAAATAAATCGTCATCGCCAGATGCAATATGCATGTGCGTTTCAAATCCGGAGCCGTCTTTATAGAGTGATTTACGGTAGATTAAATTGCGACCTACTCCCATGTAAGGCAATCCAATCAAATTGAAAGAAAAGTATTGTAGTGCTGTGTAAACCGTTTCAAAACGAATAAACAAGTTCAGAAAACCGGCTTCTTGTAGATAAGGACTGAAAGCCAGTCCTATAAGTTTCGGTTTTCTGATCTTGGCCTGCATCAACTGAATCCAATTGTTGCTGACCGGTTGACAATCTGCGTCTGTCATTAAAAGGAGATCGTGTTTAGCTGCTTCTATTCCATGCTTTAATGCATATTTTTTACCTACGATACCTTTTGGCTTTTCTTTCAAATTAACCACCCTCAAGATAGGGTATTTGTCTTGATATTTAGCCAGTACTTCGGCAGTGCGATCGGTTGAATTATCGTTGACTACTATCACCTCAAAGAAACGGTATTGTTGAGTTAGAATGCGGTCCAAATTTTTTTCGAGATTCGCTTCTTCATTTTTTGCACAGATAATTACGGAGACAGGTTCTTCCGTATCGCTAGCAGTAGCGTCATGCTCGTCCTTATATAATGCTAATCTTCCAAACACAAAAATCCAGTATCCAATTTGGACAACGGTGGCGACAACAAAGATATAGTATAGTAGGATCGACATATCAGAATTAATTTATTCCAAAAGCGATTCAACTTCCGTCGTAAGCTGTTTTCTTTGTCGGGTCAAATTTTCAGCTAAGACTTTGTTACTAGATAATTTCCAAGATTTCCTAAAGTCCATCCATTGGTTGTAATACCACCAAGCGAAAATCCCCATTGGTACTAAGAGCAAAGCATAACTCCAGGTAACGATACTGTTATTAAAAATTCGATTGACCAAGAAAATTTGAAGTGTATAAAATATTGATGTGGTTACAATTCCAGCCATTACTTTAATTGTGGAATAAAATCCTGCATATATTTTAATCCTATTTTTTATCAGAACAGGAATTCCCCAACTTAACAAGTTATTCACCCATCCAAAAAGAAAAAAAGGGAATCCAACAATGAAGAGTAGTATTTTAAAAACAGAAAAATTTGAAAATTTAGCAACAGCTTGGTCATTGATTTTATTCGTTTCTAATTTTTCAAAGTAGCTGTTTGTTTTTTCTTCGATTGCATTAAATTTACTTTCATTGGTTGCTTCGATCTTATTTAATGAAGCTAAAACAGTTTTTGTTCTGTGAAATTCAGTCGCAAGCGGTAATGTGTTTTTGTTGTTATTCAAAATTTCCTCATGCTTTTTTAGCAGCTCATCTCTTTCGGCAGTTACAGCATCTATTACCAATTCTCCCATCGCATCCGTCAACGCTTCTGTCAATTTAATTGCAGCAGTACGATTGTGTTTTTCATATTCGGCTTTATACTTTGCAATTTTAATGGGTTCGCCTACATGAACCAATGCACTTTTACGGAATGCCAATGCATCTTTGTAAGTCACCCCAACTGGTATAATTTCCAACGCAGTATCAAAATTTTGTTTAGCAGCAGCACTTAAGGCAATACGTGCAGTTCCTGTTTTCAATCTGCCCAATCTTCTTTCCAACCAGCTTGTCCCTTGAGGTGCAATAAATAATGCGCCTCCACCAACTAAGAATTCATCACACTTATCAAAAGCAGCTTCATTTTTCAAAGGCTTGCCACCAGTGTCCATCAACCGTTGAATCGGGATTGCATAAAAAGTATTAAAAAACCATTCCCAAAAAGGAGGTTTAAAAAGACTACTATTCGCTAAGAAATGAACCATGCGATTCGATTTTTTTCCGACAAGAAAAACATCTATTAAACAATTAGGATGATTGCTAGCGATAATACAAGGATGACCTTGACGCAATCGATCACCATTTACGTAAGTGATTTTGTCGAAGTAAATTAAGTAGGATAGCTCGACAATATTCTTGACAAAATTGTAAAAAAGAAATAGTAATATTTTCTTCAAGTGTAATTTTTTAGCCTTTGAAGTTTAATAAAAAATCCTTCACATCTGTATCAAAATCCTCAGCTTCCTCAAAATGAAAAGCTACTTCTACAGGCAAAACAAAGATAGGTAAATTGTTGTCTTCGATATATTTTCGATGTAATTCTAATCGCATCGCATCTTTTTCGGTTGTTAGGATAATTTTATTTTTTGATTCAAATTTGGAGTAAATACCATTCAAATTTGAAATATCAAAACTACTGAAATAATGATGATCCGCATATTCCAATATTTTGACAGACCAAGAAACCTCTTCCAAATAATCCACTAAATAATCCGTCTTTGCGATCGCACAAATCAAAATGATTTCCATATCAGGAGTAAATTCTAATTTTGTATCCTGATTAAACAGATGATAAGGTTGTAAATATTTGTAGTAACTGAAGTAAACTTTTTGGTGTCCCAAGGGGTTCAATTCTTGGATAAAATAGTCTTTATCTTCTTGTGTTATTTCTGGTGGACATTTTGAGACGATCATAATGTCGGCACGCTTGTACGAAGATCGCCATTCTCGTAATCGTCCGGCAGGTAGTAAATAATCTTTGGTAAATGGTAGACTGAATTCTGTCAACAAAATATTCAACCCAGGATCAATCGAACGATGTTGGAAAGCATCATCTAACAATATAACTTGCAAATCTGGTTGTTGAATTACCATTTTTGGAATCGCAAACGTTCTACTTTCTGCAACGGCAACAAAAACATCTTCAAACTTTCTTTTGAACTGTAAGGGTTCGTCACCAACAACCGTCGCATTACTATTGGTCTCGACTTTGAAATAACCTTTTGTCTTTCGTTTGTAACCACGACTTAGAGTTGCGGTATTAATATAAGGTGCGAGCAATCGAATGAGGTATTCAATGTGTGGAGATTTTCCGGCTCCTCCCAAAGACAAGTTACCTACAGAAATTACTGGCAGATCGAATTTGACTCCTTTTAATAATCCACGCTTGTAGAAAAAATCACGGAGCGACACACCCATTCCATAGAGCAATGAAAAAGGTGATAATAAGATTCTTACTAAAAGCGATTGTATCATAAGTATATGGACAAATTTAACGGATTTTATCTTTTCCTTTCCTATCTGAGGAGCTTCTTTGTATCTTTTCGCTACGAATATTATTTAATCCAAAAACTACATAAATAAGGCGATATATGAGAGCGATGATTTTTGCAGCTGGATTAGGAACCCGTTTACAACCACTGACTAATAACAAGCCCAAAGCTTTAGTAACCGTAAATGGTACGCCTTTGTTGGAAATTGCGATTAATAATTTGAAATCACAAGGTGTTACAGATATCATTATCAATGTCCATCATTTTGCCGACCAAATTATTTCCTTCGTAAAAGAGAAGAATCATTTTGGTATCAACATTCAATTCTCAGAAGAAAAAAAGAAGTTGCTGAATACCGGTGGTGGTTTGAAAAAAGCCCTACCCTTTTTTGATGATGGAAAGCCTTTTATTATTTGGAATGCAGATATTATTTCAACGGTTGATTTGGATGAGATGTTGAAAACGCATCAAGAAAGTGGCGCTATTGCAACATTACTCACCCGTAAACGTGAAACTTCTCGTTATCTTATTTTTGATGAAAACAATGTACTAACAGGTTGGACGAATTTAGTAGAAGGTCAAATCAAATTGTCGAATTTAGCAAAAACAAAAGAGCGAAGATTATTGGCATTCGGTGGTATCCACATTGTGTCTCCCGAGATCATTAAGTATATGCCTGACAAAAAAGTTTTTTCAATAATTGATGTTTATCTGGAAGCCGCAAAAAAGGAAAAGTTGATTGCTTTTGTTGATAATGATATTGAGTGGATTGATGTGGGCAGGGTTGAGAGTGTGGAGAAAGCTGGTACGATTATGCGGATGCTT
>CALFWW010000106.1 GCA_937928575.1 uncultured Saprospiraceae bacterium
TCAACCTGATTAGCAAATCCTTTCAATTTGGAAGCACCATAACCGTATTTTATAAATTCTTTACGGTCTCGATTCAGCATTTTTAATTTTTCGACACATAATAAGTAAAGATCTGCGTCTGGGATGTTATACTTTCTTTGAGTGGATTGTTTTTTCATTTTAATTGAATTGAGTGATTCATTCATATTATACAAATATATAACTTATTCGATGTAAAACAAATTGTTTTAAGTTGTTTTTTGTTTAAAACTTATTTTACTCAGATGAAATTTTCTTAGTTTGGCGAATGTGATAATCGGCTGACTAAAGATGTAAGGAAGGTTGAAGACGAAAAAATCTCTACCTAACCCGAAAATATAACTTCAATAATAAAGTGTGCATTGACATCAATTTAGTATCTCGCTAGACTCATCTATTCAAATATTTCTTACAATTGGTCAGTGTCTTTTGGTTGAATTATATTTCGCAACAATAAATATGCATTCAAAAATAATTTTAAAACAATAATTACACATTCAAAAAAAACTTTAACATAGAAAAGCTAGGATTCTCGTTTTTTTTTTACAATTACGTTGTTAAATACCCCATGCTATAAAAACGGTTTAAAATATCGTTTAACCACTTTGTAAAGAAAAAGTCTGTTATACACCGCGTCATCAGTATTCATATACTTGTGCTGATAAAACTATTTGCAAAACTGAGAATCACTCATTTTGTAAAAAAGAAACGTAATACTATTGTTTGGCTAACAATCTGTATAAGGTCTTTGATTGCCTACCCCAATATGAAAAGGCGGTCGTATTTTAAAACAAAAACTTAATAAATGAAAAATTTATTTGTATTTTTAGTTGCATGCTTGTTTAGTATGCTTGTACTTTCGGGATGTCGTAAATCAGATGTTTTATCTGAAGATTTAAAAATTAGTCGTGAAAGTAAGGCAGTAAAAGAAAATGAAATTTTTAATATTCAGAATTTTATATCGTGTTATGATGAGGTTAGTAAAGTTATCGAAAACACAACTTTTGAAAAAAAATATGGGAGATTATCAGAAAATCCTATTACAATTAAAAATGATATGGTTTCAAATATTGTGTTTCCATTAATTGAAAATGGAGAAGTTGTAAATCTTTTGCATATTGACAAAAATAAAGAGATTCATATTATTAATAAAACGAAATATCTATCAGTCGAAAATATTAATAATACAAATATTCTACAGAAAACTTTTTTAATGTTTGAATTAAGATTAGAAAAATCAACTGGTGACTTCTCAATTGATTCAGTATCAGAAAGTATAGATAAGTATTTTTATTTTTCTATAAAAGGAAATGACTTTGAATTTGTTGAGAAAAATTCAGAAGAATTGATTTATGCGAGCAAAAATATTGAAATAGTGAATCCTATTTTGGATTTAAAAATGGAAGGATTGATTCAAAATTATTGGTATAATTATTTTGGTTTTTACGACCAACATTTAGGGCCTGATTTTGATGCGATTCCACAGTCAACAATGAAAGAAATTCTTGAAAATAATAAAGATGAAATAGAAGGCGAGTGTTTATTCTCGTTTACTGATGAACGATTAATTTTTAAGCCATGTAATCTATTAGGAGTTGACTTAAATAATTTACCATCATCTACATCTGTAACTGAAATAGGTCTAGAATATATTTCATTTAATGAAGTTATAATAAATTCAGAATATGCGTATAGAACAAGTCTGGAGCAATTCATAATGAGACAGAATAATCTTCCCGAAAATTTTCCGATAAATGAATATCCTCTAGATCTTCTTGAAGAGATTTCGACATGGTTATGCAATGGCCGATTAATGCCAGTAGAGTATAATTCGGGAGCTTATTCGAGTGAGGTCTTAGAAATAGAGAATGGGATTTCAATATTATCTGTAGTGCCAACAACAGATCTTTGTAATATTCCAGGTAATAAATTAATAGCTTACACTGAGGATAGATTTCCTGAGCCACCACTTGATGAAGATTTACAGCATTCATTTAATGCCCCAGGTCCAGGTATATTATTAGATATGACTCCTTTATCTAATGAAGAACTTTATGAATTACTTGAAACTCTTATAGGTCGAGTGAGTACCTCGCCTTTAGAAGATATTGGAATGCAATTCACTCAAATTATGAGAACTAATAGCACTACTGATACTGAAATCTCAAATATAGTTGTAAATGGAGCTATAGCGGCTCATCCGTCGACAAGAAACTTTCTTAAAAGAGTAGGAGCAGTAGTTGAGAATATTATTGCTAGTAACCCTTCCGAGGGGCTTGATGGAGCATTTAGTTCTGAAAAAATATTACAAGATTTTCGTCCTAAATATGGATTTACTCCTGACCTAATTAACGGTTTAAGAATTTTAGTAAATGATACGGAAAAAACAGAATCATATTATATGCCAGGAACATATTCTATTGATGGTAGTGGAAACTGGGAAGCACAAATTTGCCTTGAAATTCAAGATGATTTTGGTCTAGATTTGAATGATGCATTAAGATTTCAAGCAATTACTATTAGTGATTTTCTTTGGGGGGCATTACCAAATTGGCAAATAAGTGATGATACTATTGGTTTCTCTGCTTGGTGGGTATTACAACATCAGCGTAATCAAATCCCATTTAGACATAGAATGCGTGTTATTGCTACAATTGGTGGGACTATTTAAATTCAAATAAATGAATTCATTTAATTTAATTTTACCAATAACTTTATTCTGCATCCTTATGTTTGTAGGTTGCGAATTTCCAGACACTAGAGCATTTAAAATTGAACCGTTTTATTCAGTTATGCAACAGGAAGAATTGAGAAGAGGAATGGATAGTGAAAAAGCTAAATATGTGCATTTCTTGTTGGAAGGGTTTAGGTTTGATGAGGAGCAAATTGAAATTTTGGATAAATTAGTATGTGAAAAGTACAATCAATTAAGTTTAGAGGAAAAGCAGAAAAAGCATTACTTTTTTAGTTTCTATAGAAAAACTTCAAAAATGTGTAATGAAAACATTGCTAAAAACCCTAGAGATTATTGGTATAATGATTCACGTTGTGTAAAAGTATCTTATTCGTTGTCATATGGTCATATTATAAAGGACGGCGTCGAAAACTATTTTTACCGAGGCCATAGAGAGTTGATATATAAGCAGAACAGTCATAGGGAACAAAAAAAATTTGAATGTCCATAAATGAGTAGATTAATAGGAGTACAATCTAGAGATTGTACTCCTATTTTGTCAAAACAAAGCATGGAATTTAAATTATAATATGATCGATGAAACTACTTGGGCTCTTTCAAGTGGTGCCGGTATAGGTGTTGCAGTAATTGATACAGGTATATCTTATTTTCAAGAAAATTTAGATAATGATTTAGATTTTGTAGATGGATTATCGCTTTTAGGAAGAACTGAAAAGAGGCTGAATTTTTTGAATGAGAGAGTTTCTTCAAAAGGTGATATTGTTTCTTTAATTGATAAGACATATGCTCATGATTATTGTGGTCATGGAACAAAAATGGCAGGACTAATAGCGGCACCACGAGGAACAGATGGCAATGTATCAGGGATCGCTTATAATTGCAATCTGTATAATTATAGAGCAGCTCATGATGTATTTCTTGATTTGGCGACAGAAAGAATTGCTGTTGCATCCTCACTTATTGATGCTGCCCTTAATACTGACATAAAAATAATAAGTATGTCTTTAGGTCAGCCTCCTTGGGCAAACCAAGAAGCTGTAAAAATAGGACTTACGATTGCGGATAGTAATGGAAAATTGATGGTTGCTGCAGCAGGAACTGGCGCCAAAATTAATTACGTTGGGTTCCCTGCAAGCTCTGAATTAACTTTGGCTTTGACAGGTATTCAGATACCCAATGATTGGCCAAATGCACTTTTTAACGATATCAATTTTCCAGATTTTCTCCTCGAGGATGTTTGTGATATATGTTTCTATGGCGAAGAGGTTAATTTTGCTTATATTATGCAACATGACCTAGTGTCTAATAGAGTTGGAGTAGCTGTTACATGTGATGGAGATACACCAAGTTTTATAAGTGGATCTTCTACAGCTACAGCTTCATTTGCTGGAATTGCAGCTTTAGTTTGGTCCAGATTAGGATCTAATACTTCAAAGGATGTTGTCGAAATGCGGTTAGAGGATAACGCAAGTAATGACAATGATCCTCATCCTCATCTTGGAAAAGGATGGGTAAATGTTTATAATGCATTGCAATAATATTAATAAATTGAGGCTGTCTAAAAAGTTGAGGCAGCCTTTTTTTATTCGGGTAGGTATCTGAGAACATTTTCAAATATGATTCTAAGAGCTTATAATTTTCTTTGAGACAAACTCAATTATTTTCAAGTATGAAAATTAAATTAAAACACTTTTTTACCCCACTTTCTTTTTTGTATATAATTCACCCAAGCTATGCCAGCAAATTCGGACAAGCTATGCCATTATTGAAAGAGTCTGACAAAGTTACATAATAGTTTATTTATTGATGGTAGATAATTTTTTGCGATAGGATTCTCCTTTGAGATCTATGCGG
>CALFWW010000107.1 GCA_937928575.1 uncultured Saprospiraceae bacterium
TGAAAATGCACCTAATTTCATGTTGGTTTCGTTTTTATTTTGAAGAATTTTGTAGTATCATTTAGATGAGAAACTATTGTTAATTGGAATGTACTTTAGCTATCTTCAATTCAACCCAAGCAACCCAAACCACTATAATTATCTCACCAACAAAATAAGCAATTCCAAGCGAAGTCAGTGAGTCAAAATTATTGAAAATTAAAATGCTAGTAACAGCACAATGCAATAAATTAGCGGTCCCAATAATTTTTAAAAATGGAGACCAATTCCCTTTTAAAAAGAAATAACAACTGAAGGAAAAGACGGTGTAAATAAATGCCATAGAGGCTAACAGGTATAAGACTGATGATGGCATTCCGATATAAGCTCGTAGTTGGACGAGGATAAAACCAAGAAATATGGTCGAAATCAGTGCACCTATTCCATCCAGTAAGAATACTTGTCTTGGATTTGATTGGAGATGGTCTAATGTGGATGAGGTTGATTGCATTTTCGGCAACTTGTAAATATTTTGTTATTTCAATAATTTGATCAAATGATTTACTTTGTCTGTTTGAATAATGTCTACATTTTTTTCAATTGCATCAACATTCCGTTGCTTCGTGTGCGTATTGAAAACGGCAATTTTAATTCCAAGTGCGTGTGCTTCCGCAACTTCTTCTTTAGCAATGGTATTGACATCCAATGTAATGCCTTCGAGTTGATATTCAATTGCAAGAGGAATTCCTGTTTCGAATCCTTGATAGATGAAAATTTTTAGATCCGGACGCTTAGCTTGTAAAGATTCAATCAAACCGGTTCTTTTCAATTCGACAACTACATTATCCGCCAAGTCATGATCTTCAATTACCTGGATCAATGCATTGTTAAAAGTATTGTAGTAGGCTGTTGTTGTATCAGGGTTGAAATTTTTGCAATCAAGAAAAAAAGTAAAATCCTTAGGATTGGCTAAGTCAGAAAAAAGTTGATCCAAAGTTACCACCTTGTACTGCGCGTATGGCGGAAATAAGTAAGAGGCATCATTTACATCATCCCAATTTTTTAGATAAATAGCACCATCCGAATTAGTTGAATGCTCCAAAAGTTCATCATGAAAGACAACCAGCACACTGTCTTTAGTCATCTGTATGTCTATTTCCGTTCCATCGGCTCCAATACTCAGGCAATTCTGAATGGATTCGAAACTATTGAGCGGATAAAGATGTTCGATTCCCATACCACCATGTCCCAAAATGGTAATAGTGTCTCCATTAAGATTGCTAATTTCAAAATCTTTTTTGCAAGAAGTTGTAATTATTAACAGTATAATTGTAAAATATAGATATCTCATTTGTCGATTCTAAAAAGCATATCCAATAGATAGGCCTGCCCAATGCTTGTAGTTTTTGTAATGTTCAATAAACGGTGTATAGCCACAGCGAATCACCATTCCACCTGAAGTTTTTTGATATCGGTAACCAATATTAAAATTTGCATTCAAATTAAAGCCACGTTTTGGTTGTCCTTTGTCTGCTACCACGATATTAGTGATTGCTTGCCCGATACCGATTTCAATTTTATGCCGATTACCATATAGCCAATTAACCGCAATTGGAACAATGATATCGGGATTCAGTTGATTGGTGAAGTCACGAATATTTAGTGTGCTGATTCCGATTCTTCCATTGATTTGGTGTGCATTGACAACAATAAAATTACGTTCATAGTTGATTGAACCAAAACCACCGATTCCCAATCCTTCCAAATACAATACGTTTTTTGCACAACTGACCTCCTCATGCTGAGCAGCTAATGTGTAAGCCATCATTATGAAACTCAAAATTACGAATAGGTGTTTTATTTTCGTCATAAACATCTCCTCAATTGTCTGAATGAAAACGTATTTAAAGGTAGCAAATTATTGATTTAGGATTCAGTGTCCACAAAACCTTCCCATTTCCTCATGTAGTCCACAAAGACATCGCTCAATCCTTCATTTTGTAAGTAAGTTTTTGATACGGGTGTAGGCGTGCATTTAAAATTTGGATCATCCATCACTCTTTTCGGAAAATCATGATGTAAAATCGCAGAACGACCTATCGTAACAAAGTCAACACCAGCATCTAATATTTTAAAAACATCTGCACCATTTCTGATTTTTCCTGCAACTGTCAGTTTTACATTTTTGAAATTTAAGTCTGTAAAATGTTTTAGCAAAGTTTTGTTTTGATATTTTTCTTCATGTGGCATTTTGAAACAATCCCATAAGGAGATATCTAAAAAGTCAACTTTGTTCCCGTCAACTAATTGTTGAACAATCGTCTTTACTTCTTCAAGATCCATCCCAAATCGCTCAGGAGATAATCGGACTCCTAAAATGAAGTCGCTACCGCATTTGTTTCTGATAGCTTCCACGATTTCAAAAAGTAGGCGACTGCGGTTGGCCAAAGAACCACCATATTCATCGGTTCTGTGATTGATTTCAGCACTTAAAAATTGCGTCAAAATATAACCATGTGCACCATGCACTTCTACACCGTCATAACCACACTTTTTTGAGCGAATGGCTGCTACAATAAAATCATCTCTTAATTGTTTGACTTCATTCAATGTCATTGCTCGCGCACCTGTTTTTTCATTGTCGGATGGACAAATTGGTGTTTGTCCAATCACTTTTTCAGGGGACCGCATACCGGCATGATGCAATTGAATGATGGCAAGACTTCCATGTGATTTTATTTCTGCCGTTAATTTTTGATGACCTTCAATATGTTGGTCAGACCAAATACCCAATTGACCCGGAAAACCTTTACCAATCTCTTGCAAATGCGAAGCACAAGTCATGACCAATCCAAATTGTCCTTTTGCACGCATCGTCAGCCAATGAAATTCCTCGTCAGAAAGCCGACCATCTTCATGACTTTGACTATTGGTTAAAGGAGCCAACATAAATTTATTTTTCATGGTAGCGCCACATTTAAATTGGATGGGTTGATCTAACTTTTGATTCATAACTTGAACGAATAGGTTTTATTTTACGAGTTCTAAAAGTACGAATTAGAATGAGTGATCTAGAATTAAAGATGCAACTTTCTTTACTATCATTACTCTCGGACTTTTTTAGAATTATAAAAAGCAGAATGGAACGTACATCCTATTTTACCCATTACAAAAAAAGCACTTGAAAAAATCAAGCGCTTTCATTCAATAACAAGGTGATTGTATATTGATATTATTTGCTTCCAAATTTATATCCTAAAGAAAACACAATTCGTGCTGGTGTTTGCGAAAATTGAAAGTCCTGATCTCTGATTGAAAAATGACTTCCTAAATTATTAAAGTTGCCTTCATATTTTACATCAAACATCAATTTCCAAATATCTAGACCGACACCTCCTTGATATCCCCATGTGAATTCATCAAATTTCTGATCGTATCCTGAGATGTCGAAAAGTTCGGAAGAAGAGTTTAGAAAGAAATGACCGACGGGTCCTCCTTGTAAACGCAGTGGACCAAATTTCAATCCCAACATAATCGGAATATCGACGTTTTGATAACTTTCCGTTTTGATACTTTCGACTATATTGCCATCAGCAAAATCAGTCACGACATAATCAATGCTATTGGAATTGAATAAAACTTCTGGCTGAATAATGAACCGACCGATTTTTCCTTGAAGAAAAAATCCCGCATGAATCCCATATCTTGCATCTCCAATAGCGATACCTAGATCTTCTAGATCATCGAAATTATTTATTAATAGCTGTTCTTGTTCGAGTTGATCAGTAGATATCCCAGCTCTGATTCCTGCCTTTAATTGTGCATTCATCTCCATAGAAACGAATAGGAGTGCGGCGAATAAAATGATTGACTTTTTCATATTGCTTAAATTGGTTACAAAAAATTGTAGCTAAACATGTGAATGGACTGGGTTGGTTCTATAACTGATTTGATTCTAATTTATTTATTGGTATTGTTGGCTTAACTTATTTTTAACGACTTATTAGATTTTTGTTTAATGGATAATGTTGTACTATGCTTTTACTCAGACGAAATTTTCTTACTTGATAAATGAACACCAAAACACCCGAAGCCATAGCACAATAACCAGGCACAATAACCAGGCACAATAACCAGGCACAAACGAATTAGGCTATTCTATGGGGGCCTTTAGAACTTGATGCTACGATTTTTAAAATCAAAAAATCTAAAACCATTTCATTACCTTCGCAGGCGAAATGATAATAACAGAAACCAAATATATTGGCAGTTTTCCAGAAGAGGCAAAGTGTCCACAAGCGGAGCTACCTGAATATGCATTTATAGGTCGGTCCAATGTCGGGAAATCTTCATTAATCAATTCTTTGACGGGGCGAAAGGATTTGGCGCATATTTCAAAAAAGCCAGGGAAAACGCAATCGATTAATTTCTTTTTGATTAATGAGAAATGGCATTTGGTAGATTTGCCGGGATATGGATATGCTAAAATATCGAAGAAACACCGAGCGAAATGGCAGCACATGATCAACGGGTATTTGCAAAAAAGAATGAATCTGCAATGTGCGATGATTTTGATAGATGCGAATGTATCACCGCAAAAAATTGACATTGATTTCATCAACTGGTGTGGTCAAAATTCTATTCCTTTTGCGATTGTCTATACAAAAGTAGATCGACTCAAGCCTACTAAAAAGAAGGAAAATATTCAGGCTTTTAGAGATGCATTATTGGAATATTGGGAAGAATTGCCGAGAGAATTTGTTACTTCGTCGATAAATAATGAAGGTGGAGAAGAGATACTTGATTTTATAGCAAAAGTGAATAAGGACTTTGTATATTAGTAGTCCCGATCTGAGAGGGGAAGTCTGAAAAGCTTTTGTGAAATGACCGAGAAATTAGACACTGCAAATAAAATAACACCGACTGATCAAGAGGAGCCTTCCTCGGATGGTTTCATCAATTTTGATATTGATGAGACCATTATATATCCGCATGTTATTCCGGAGATTAATGACTGGCCCATCAAAAAGTTGAGTGATGATCGGGATGCTTTTGTACAAGAAGTAGAAGATTATACGATTCGCAATATGATGTCTCGACCGACTGAGAAGTTGGCAGCAATGATTGAGAAAACGATTTATTTGGAGCGAATCCGAATTAAAGAGGAGCCATGGAAAGTAGACCCGCCTGATGAAAAAGCTTTTTGGAGTAAGATCCGTAAAAATATAATTGATCTAAAACCTGAAAGTAAAGATGCGGATAGGAGAGCTTTGTATGAGAATATATTGCGCAGAATTGTGGGAAGATATTCCGAAGAAATCGTGGGAACGTTTAATAAAAAGACTTTCCTTTTTGCCAGAAAATTTTTGACTGGCTTTTTTGGTCGCTTGTTGAATACAGCGGCCTCTCGAAATTTCAAACGTTTTTATGAGCGGAAGTTTCAATTGTACGATCGGCTGAAGTTGACTGGCGAATTAGAATCCGTCAGAAAGTTGTTCTCCAAAGGAACAGTCGTCTTAGTGCCGACTCATTTTAGCAATCTGGATTCTATTTTAATTGGATATGCGATTGATTCCATTCTGGGATTGCCTAGTTTTTCCTATGGAGCTGGATTGAATTTGTATAACACGGGTTACACGGCTTATTATATGAATCGATTGGGTGCTTACCGAATTGATCGAAGAAAAAAGAATCCTATCTATTTAGAGACCTTAAAATCGATGTCTAATCTTTCTATACAGCGAGGAACCAATAGTTTATTTTTTCCTGGAGGGACTCGATCACGATCTGGTTCATTGGAAACGAAGTTGAAGAAAGGAATGCTGGGAACGGCTGTGGAAGCGCAGCGTGCATTATTTCAAAAAGGGACCAATAAGCAAGTGTTTATTGTGCCGTTGGTGTTGAGTTATAATTTTGTGTTGGAAGCAAAATTTATGATTGATGGTCATCTTAAACAAACAGGTAAAGAAAGGTTTTTGAGAGTAAAGGATGCTTCTTTGAGTGTGCGCAGTGCTTTCAAATTTTTATGGCAATTATTTTCGCGAAGTAATGATATTCATTTAGCATTTGGAAAACCGATGGATGTGATGGGGAATTTTGTGGATGATAATGGAGTGAGTTTTGATAAGTGGGGAAATAAAATCAACATCAAAGAATATTTTGTTTCTAATGGAGAAGTAGTATCGGATTTTCAGAGAGAAGCGGAATACACGAATCTATTGTCGAATAAATTAGTGGAAAGATATTATGAAGAGAATGTAGTGTTGGCAAGTCAGGTAGTTGCCTATTGTGCATTTAAAGTTTTTCAGCAACAAAATAAGGGACTGGATATTTACGCCTTATTGAGACAACCCAATGATGATTTTGTTTTTCAAGAACATGATTTATTGAAGATGATAAAACCGCTTCAAGAAAAATTATTCAAAATGGAAAAGGAAGGGAAAATTCGGTTGTCATATCGTTTAAAATTTTCTGCAGAGAAGGTATTGGATGAAGGTATCAATCGAATGGGAAGTTTCCACATCAAAGATCCATTGAAATATCATAAAAAGACTAAGCAGATCGTGAGTGAAGATTTTTATGTACTATATTATTATCACAATCGATTGGCTAATTATGGATTTTAAAATTGGTCCAATAAAAAGGCCCAGTTCTAATTTCAGAACTGGGCTTTTTTAATAGGGTAGAAGTGGATTAATTTCCACCGTTGGTATTGTCGTCTGTACGGCTTCCGTTCATAAACTCTTCTAAAGCTTTCATTGCATCAGAAGATTCTTTAGTATCTACTTTGGATTCTTCAGAATTCAAATCTTCCAACAACATAGCTTCAATTTCGGCATCCAACTCTTCCTTCTTTTTCTTTTTGCCTTTGGATTTCTTATCCCTTTTCTTTTTCTCTTTCTTGGCTTTTTTCATTCTCCTCTTCACATCTTTGGGATCTTCCATTTCTAATTCATCTAAGATTTCATCCATGGATTCTTCCGATTCAATTGTTTCCTCTAATTCAAATATATCTGCTTCAATCCGTTCGGTATTTTCGAGATCTTCCATTTGTGTTCCTTCTGTTTGGGTAGGAATTGTCTCGTTGATCAGGATTGGTTCATTGATGATTTCGTCTTGAAGTTTTTTCTGAGCTGCATCACGTTCCATTTGAAGTAACAATGCTTCTTCTTTTAGTTGTTGTTGCTCTTGTTCCCATAGTAATTTTTCTGCTGCTTCTTTTTCCATCTTTAGCAATTGAGCCTCTTCAACCTTATTTCTCATTTCTTCCTCTTGGCGCAAGACCTCTTCATTTTCCTTTTCCGCTTCTTTTTCCAAGTTCAATAGCATTTCTTCTGCTGCTGCTTCTTTTTCAAGCTTTTTGAGTTCAACTTGCATCGCTTCTTCTTTTGCTTGAGCAGCAGCTTTCATTGCTTGTTCTTGTCGGAATACTTCAGATTTTTGCAAGTCCGCTTGTTCTTTCAATCTTTGCTTTTCCAATTTAGCTAGATTCTTTTTCTCTTTTTTGAGCAATTTTTGTCTAGCTTTCTCCTCCTTTTTCAATCGTTTTGCTTCTGCAATCTCAGCTTTAGCTCTTGCCTTATCATCTTTGATTTTTTGAATTTCCGCTGCTTTTTCCAACCGTTCTTTTTCCGCAAATTCTGCTACTTTAGCAGCTTTCACTGCCGCTGCTTTTTGTTCTCTTTCTAGCTCAGCTTGTCTTTTCAAATTTTCTGATTCTTGTTGAAGGCGGATTTTATCTAACTCACCTTGCTTTTTCAAATCAGCTAATTCCACTTCTCTTGCCAATCTTTGTCTCTCCAATTCAAAAATTTGTTCTTGTCTTGCAGCATATTCAGCTTGACGTTTTGCTTCTTCTTCAGCGGCACGTTGCACCTCTTTCATTCTGTTCTCTTCTGCAATTCGTTCTCTTTCTATTTCATTAAGCTTAGCTTGTTTTTCTGCTGCTTCTTTCAATTTTATTTTCTCGATTTCAGCCAATCTTCTCACTTCTTCCAATCTCATTTCTTCATCGATTCTCTGTTGCTCGGCTTCCGCCAATCGTTTTTGCTCTAGCAGATATGCCTTTTGCATTTCCTTTTCATGCTGCATTTTTTCTTGCAGCTCTTTCATTTGCAGCTCTTCTGCGATTCTTGCTTCTTCTAGTAAACGAAGTTTTTGTTGCTCAACTTCGATTTCTTTCGCAAGTTTCTCCTTCATCTCTTGCTCCTTGAGTAGTTGATCCATTTTTAACCGCTCTGCTTCCTGCTGCCTTGCCAATTCAGTTAATCGCTTATTTTCTGTTTCAATTAATTTTTGTTGTTCTTTTTCAGCTTCAATTGCTTGTTTTAATGCTGCCAACTTTTGCTCTTCTTCTAATCTGTTTTTTTCAACAAGATCAATTTGTTTTTGCATTTTTTTCTCAGCAGCCAAACGCTTTTTTTCTTGTTGCTCTTGATACTTCAATTCCGCCATTTCCTTTTCCTCCGCCAATCTTTTCTTTTCCATTTCTTCCAGTCTCAACCGCTCCTTTCTAATAGTTTGTTGACGTGCTTCTTCTACTGCTCTTTTTTCGCGTAGTTCAACCAATCGTTCTTCTTCTTGTGTTAACTTTGGACTCTTTATTGACTTAGGAGATTTGGTAGTTGTACTGGGTTTATAGGTTGATACTTTTGCATCTGAGCTCGTTGAAGTCTTTTTAGTATTGGAGTGAACGGGTATCGTTGTGGCGCTAGTATTTGTTTGATTACTTGAACTCGTATAAGTAGTGTTACTTTTTACGGTTGCTTTCTGCGCGTCCTTTAGCTCACGTTCTTTTATCGCACGTTCTCTTTCTTTTTTAGCAAGTTCATTTCTAGATCCGCTAAAGTTGGACTCCAAGGCAGTTGTTGAATACTCCTCATTTGTTTCATCAGAAGTAGTTGACTTAGAATTTGAAGACTTAATAACTTGACGTTTCTTTTTCCGCTGTGGAATTTTCATTGTCTCAAGATCGGTACGTGCTTTTTTCGCCTTCATTAAAGCCTCTCTTCTGATTTCATCCAAAGTCTTTTTAGCTTCTTGCGCTTCTAATAACGTTGGAATAAAAATGCAGCAAAGCACGAAAATCCCTATAAGTTTATTCATTTTATTCAATTTGAATTGGTTTGTATATAAATGAGGGAAGATTACAGGGAAACGCTTCCAAAATCAGTCCAATCTATCAAAAATCAGCGTCACAGAATTTTTTTAGGGCTACCCAATTGATAATGAGGGACTTATTTATTGTTTATCTGACAAATAGAATTGTAAATCAGCTAAGTCGAATAATAATAGGTATTCATAAATCGAGCCTATTCAACTTTGTTGAAATAATTGCGGACCCTGACTTTCTTTCACTCGCCTAAAATGAAATTTTGGCGACTACATTTTTGTTCAGATAATCCGTCGGACAATCAATTATAGAAAAAAAGTGATTCCATTTATTATTGATGAGTAAGTACTGATAAGGAGGTGAATCTATATAATTAAAGAAGTATCTTTGCTATTATTGTAATCAGTCCATAGAAACTAAAATATTTTGCACTACATAATATACGATTTAGAAGCAACGTGTTGGTTGGGAAGACCACCTGGTTCACTCCAAGAGATCATTGAAATTGGGGCCATGAAACTCAACGAGTATGGAGAAGTTTTAGGTAAATTCAGTCGATTTGTCAAACCCAAAATCAATCCTAATTTATCTGCTTTTTGTACAGAACTTACTTCTATCAAACAAGCTGATATTGATATGGCGGATGGTTTTGAAAAAGTAGTTGAGGATTTTCAAGACTGGATAAATATATTCGAAGATGATTACCTGCTTTGCTCATGGGGAAGATTTGATAAGACGATGTTGCAAGCAGATTGTGTGCTGCATGATATTGAAAGTGAATGGGTCGAACAGTACATTAATTTGAAACAACAATATCAATCAATGAAAGGTTTAAGAAGACCTGCTGGTTTGAAATCTGTTGTAAACAAAGAAGGATTTGAATTTACAGGAATTCACCATAGAGGTATCGCAGATGCAGAAAATTTAGCAAAAATTTTCACAAAATATATAGACGAGTGGATCGTTTAAAATATTACTTTAAATAATTCGAAGAAAAGACCGATTTAAAAAATGAGAATTAGCCTATTATTTTCTTTATTCTTTCTTATAGCCTCCAATGTTTTTAGCCAAAAAATCATTAAAAATGGAGTAGTAGATTTTGCAGTTTCAGTTGCGAATTTGGAGAAAGACCAAGTTCAAATCGTAGATTCATTCTTTGTGCTTGCAAAACTTTCATATACCCATTATTTCTCTAGTAATTCGTTTCTATTGGATAATATGGACCGAGATTCATCCGTACGTATACGTCATCATCGATCTCAAAACGGTCAAGGGAGTTATTTTTTCAATTTAAAAGATCAGAATTATAAGATTGATGAATTATCTGAAATGACTTACAAAGGCATAAGAACAGTTGATAGACTCGATGTCAAAAAGATTGCGGGTTACAATTGTTTTAAGGAAAAATATTTTATATCAGATGATAATTTTATTGAATTATATGTGACCAAAAACATAAAACCAGGATTCAATTATTACAAGCAAATTTTTCCGAACACAAAAGGGTTTCCACTTGAAATCATCATTCGTAAAAGCACTCAGGTTTATAAGTATACTGCAAAATCAATTAATGAATTACCAAATAATTATCCTTTATTTCCCGACTTACAACAATATAAACTCTTAAAAGAAGGAAAGTTGAAAGCGCATTTGTTGGCACTTTTAGGTGCTTAGGAGAAGGAATATCGAATTAACAAGTGAGCGCGTGCATCTACGTAGCTGAAATTGTGATCAAATCCACTTCCAAGAATGACGATTATCCTAAAGGTATTCAAGTGCAAAATTATTATAAAATTTCCTAACTAAAACTTCTACCAAATCTGAGTCCCTTGGACGTTGGCCCGTAGAATTACGATTGTACTCAGGTGGTAAAGCACGACGATCGCCTACGACTCTGTATTCCTCATAAATTTCTTCATAAAAATCTTGATAATTATCTCTCGAAGAACGGCAATGATCTGTTTGTGGAATTACTACAATATCTGCGTAAATTCTTAGGCCAGAAACGGTTTGATCGGTGTAAAGGGTACAAGTTGCAATTTGATTTTCCGTAATGGTAACTAATTCACCATCCGCATTCGTAACCGTTCTGCTTACTGCTATATCTCTAGTAAAATCTCTGGTAAACGTTTGAAAATTGGATCGAAAATCGAATTGTTCGAATGAGACATTAATGATGCAGTCCGCATTTTTTTGGTTGCGGTCATAAAATGCTCTTTGAAATTTAGAACCATTATTTTCGACACGTTTAAATTCTCTTTCAATTTCGAATTCGAAGGAAGGATTGTAAGGAGCTTCCGTTTCAATAACTAAAATAGTTACTGCATATTCATAGGCCTCTTCCAACAATGCTTCAATTTCAGAAGTTGCATTAAATTTCTTTGCATTTTCAAAATTTTCAAAAGCGGCTCTTCCGGCGCCACGATCCTCATTTTCCTTGCTTATTTTTAATGCTGCAATACCAGCAATTTTAAAGTCCTCGTACATTTCAATTTCTAAATTTGCTCGGCGATCTAGAATCGAGGTGTAGCGTTCGTTATTTTTTACGTTTAGATATTTTATAGCTTCCTTGAATTTATGCTCTAATCCTTGATACCCATTATAGGCATTAACCCCGTCTTCTAACGACGCTCCATTTTCAGATTCCAAAATAGCTTCAATTTGCTCCTGATAGATTTTGTCCAATGATGTATTTAATATTTCCAAATCCTTTGAGGAGGCTTTTCCTTTTTTTAATTCCTTTAAAGAAATTTTATAAGATTTTTCATAATTTCCTTTACTCAATAATTTTTGAGTATTAGAACAGTGCATCAACAAAGTGGGAAGTGCTAATAAAACCAAATAGAGTAGACCTTTCATATTTGTATTTTGGATTAAAAATGAATTGGGGAACCTAAATCTAGTACTTTGTTAATTAAAAATCTAAATATTTTGACATTGAAATAATTGTTGTAAAAACACTTACCTTCCATGTAAATTATGAAGAAAACAAAGCTAGGAAATAAACATAAAGTCCCTGTCATTAAAGGACGTATAAGAATCAGTGATTATTGTGGAAACATATTCCCAATATTGGGAAGTAAAAGTGCCACTAAAAAAGCCCTTGCAAAAAATAACATTCTGCTAAACGGGAGAGTAGCTAAAACTTCCGATTTGGTAAAAACCGGAGATTTCATTGAATTAAAACAAAGTAATACACGTGCTATTAAGAAATTGGATGTCGCTGTTGATATCGTTTTTGAAGATGAATTTATTGTGATTGTCAACAAGCCGGGTGGGATTGCGGTCAATGGAAATCGATTTAAAACCGTTGAAAATGCCGTAGCGAATTTAAATAAAAACAATAAACAGCCGGACGCATTGCCTAGGCCTGTTGCCGTACACCGAATTGATGTGCCTACTAAAGGAATGGTCATATTGGCAAAGACCAAGGGTGCATTGATTAATATGAGTCGACTTTTTCAAGAGAATAAAGTTAGTAAGAAATATGTTGCAATCGTTCATGGTAAAGTAGATGAGAAAGGCGAAATTGATCAGCCTATTGGTGGAAAAAAATCAAGGACAAATTACCAAACCAAGAGGGTAGTGCCATCTAGAGTTTACGACCACTTATCGCTTGTAGAGCTTCATCCGATTACTGGACGAACCCATCAGTTACGTATTCACATGAAAGATTTGGGACATCTCATTTTAGGCGATAAGGAATATGCGATAAATGAAAAAACATTGTTAGGAAAAGGGCTGTTTTTGTGTGCGTGTAGTCTGAAGTTTCCTCATCCAATATCAGGAAAACCAAAGGATTTTCAGATTTCACCTCCGACTCGGTTTACGAGAATTCTGGATAGAGAAGCACAACGTTTTAAGTAAAAGTTGAGAATTAAAAACTACTCAAAATGAAAAACAGGAATAATTTTTTTATTGTCAATGGCAATGAAGGACTCGGAATTGAACCAATGGATATGGAGGAATTACTTATACTAATTTATAATGCCTTGCCAGCTCTAGCTAGTAATCCAGATTATCCTGACTTTATGAATTCAATTGGTGATATAGCAGAGCACCTCTACTTTCCTTGCGATACACGTCGAAGAACAATCATTCAAGCTTGGGAAGAAATATGCGTACCAACTGGACGTCTTAACCCATATGGAAGTTGCATTTATTACACGGGAAATATTGCACCTTGCGAAGAAGGATATGGTGGAGGTCCTGTAATTACTAACATATGTTTACCGCAAAACCTTAATAATAATACACCTAATTTTGATCCTGGAAATGGAAGTTGGACTTTAATTGGCAAGAACGCTCTTTATTTTGAAACCGCGGATGGAATGATTGGAAATTCTCAAGGTGGTGGGACTTGTTTTTCTATTACCGAGATACCAGATATGCCTTACTATCCGCAAACACTTACATTGAAATATAGAAATTCGCCATCCAATTTATCATGAAGAACAAGTAGGAGTGTTTTTGTATCCGTCAGACGGATACAAAAACACTCAAAATGAAGTTACCTATTTTTAAAACGTGTACAATTAGTTAGTTTTCGAATTCCGAATTATATTAATAATGCAAAATTTTTTGTTTTTTCTTTCACAATTAGAGCGGTCTGAAAAAGTCTATTTAACATAATATAAATTATAGGGTAATCGTATATTTAGCTTGTTTAACAGTTGTTAATGGATCTTATTACAGATATTTTTCATGTGAAAAATGAACAAGCGTTTCTGTGGGAAATTTGTGCACAGCTGTACAGTAACTTTTAAATATCGTATAAGCTCTAGAAAATTTCCTAGAATTGATGAATATCAATGGTGTAGAGCTGTTTCTAGGAAACAAAATCATTTCTGGGAAAAATTTTAAAGAACTGAGAAGTTATATAGAATAAAAGATTCTGCAAAAAAATACAGCTGATGAGCAGCAGGCTAGCGCAAAAAAATTAAATTTTTCAAATCTGAGAAAATAAATTTTTACCAAAAATAGGAGTCAATCCCCTACTCTATAATTTGTCTATACAAAAAAATAAAGTTTTAATGTTTAGACCACACACCATAGAGGATCTACTTCGCATCTTAGATTTACAGACCTAATTTGAGTATTTTGAAAAGAAATTTTTTTATGAAAATATTATATACACTCATCAGTTTTTTTCTCGTAACATCTATACATGCACAAGAAAAATATAATTTATCGCTTAGCGCAAATTTTATTTTAGATCATCGTCAAGCAAAAATTTATACTGAAGGAATTGTAAAACTTGAAAACAATAAGGCTACAATTACAAGTGGAGTCATCAAAGGAAATTTTCAGGGTTTGCCAAAGACGAGTAAAAATGATCATGCCATAAATGGAAATAAATATTGGTACAAACCAGCGATAATTGGCGCAAAAAATAAATTAAGTTTTCATTGTGCACACCAGGAATTTTGCTTCCTCACCAACCCTATCGATGTTTCAAGGATAAATAAATTGGCTTTTGAAATAGACTATTCCTCCAAAGGGTCTGTCGATTATCAAAACCCATCTGATGGAAAAATTTGGAAAGACTGGATAGAATTCAATTATTACATTGATGGGCAAATAGCTGATGACAATAAAGCTGAACGTTTATGTGGTTCTGGACATTTTTATGAAGATGGAAATAAAGGAACGAAATACAGGCAACAAAATATCGATGTTGGAAATGGTAATGAATTTCAAATTGAAATCTGTATGAAAAATACAGGACATGACGAATGGTATACCATTGAAAATATTGAAATTACAGAAACACCAATAATTGAAATTGATCTTGAGGTTGTCGAAGTTGTCAGTACTAAATCGAAATTGATAAAATCAGTGATATCTTGTTGTGGAAAGATTGAAAAGACGTGCTCTTTGAATAATGTAAAGGATGAAATGGGAACAGAAGTAGCACCAATTGCCGAACCAAATATTGTTGACTCCCCTACTTTATCCGTTTTCCCAAATCCAACCAACCATTATTTGGAGTTGATGAATTCAGAGAGGTTTGACTTGAATTCGATACAGATGATGGACGCTGGTGGTAGATATATTAACATTACAAACACGTATCCTTTGAATATTGTTTCACTTGCTGCTGGCACTTATTTTATTTCGGTGTTGGAGAAGAATACGCAGGAGCGGGTTAGTGCTTCTTTTGTGGTGGTACGTAGGTGATTTTTGTGTGGGATTTTGTGATGGGATGCTCCCATCACTTGGGGTTATACCGTCCTTTCAGGACTTTTCGTGGAGTCCTGGAAGGACGATATAACCCTCCAACGAATGGTGCTAACCGTTCGGCCATACCACCACCGTTCGTGCATACCACCATCGTTCGACCTACACAGGATTAGTCGCCCAAACGGTCACCTCAGGAATAAACCCGCGATCATCCATTTCTAATGTTGCTTTTATCGTATGAGCGATTTCTAATGGTCTCAATTTCGATGCTTCTTCAGGTTTTTCTACCCGTTCTTTGTTATTAAAAGCGGTTGTTACTTCACTTGGATTAACAAGAATTACACGAATGTTATATTTTCTCAATTCTGATTGCCAACATTGAGTGAGGCCTCGTAATGCAAATTTAGATGCGGCATAAACGCTTCCATGGGCGAATCCTTTTAGTGAGGCAGTTGATGCAATATTGATAATGTGTCCTTTCTTCTGTTCTTTGAAAACAGCAACAGCTTCTTGTGTAAACATTGTTAGGCCGAAAACATTCGTTGCAAATATGTTTTCAAATTGCTCTATTTTAATATCTCCAAGTAATGCAAAGTCCCCTACTCCAGCGTTATTAACTAAAGCATCCAATCCTCCTAATTCTTTGATCATTTTCTTGAAACTACTTTTTATTTTTTTGTAGTCCGAGATATCGGCTTTGACATGTGCAGCTCCTATTTCTTTGGCTACTTTTTTTAATTTAGCGGCATTTCTACCAGTAATCAAAACACTTGCTCCTGCTTTAATTAACAACTCAGCGGTTGCTCTTCCAATTCCAGAACTTCCTCCGGTTACAATAATTTTTTTTCCTTTTAATTTCATTTTTAATTGTTTATTACGACATATGCGTTTAGTGAAATAGCGATTACCAACCATACGATATATGGAAGTATCAATCCAGCAGTTGGAAAGCCTTTTTGTTTCATACCCATTCTAAATAACCACAACACCAGAAAAAATAACGAGCTAATCACTAAAAGTGCAATTACTGTTTTGTGCATGGAAAAGAATACGGGATTCCATAAATAATTTAGCAACAGTTGAGAGAAATAGACAATCAATATGATAGATCTCGATTCTTTATCCCAATCCAAAATGGACGCCATAAAGAACGCGAAACAAATCATGATCGTGGTCCACGCTGCACCAAATACCCATCCTGGTGGTGTCCATGGTGCTTTATTCAATCCTTGATACCATTCGCCTAATACTGCATCTCCTGTAACCAATCCTCCTAGCCCAAGTGCTGCGAAGTTCAAAATCAAAAAGAATAGCAGCTTAATCCAATAATTATTCATAGTTTTAATTTTACAACAAGGTATCACAAAAAAACAGAATGAAGTCAAGTATTTTTCTCGTATTTCTTTTTTTATCTCTTTCGCTTTTTGCGCAACAAAAGCCTGATTTTTACCCTGAACAACTTCAGGAATTTGGCGCATTAGAATTTTGTCAATCGGGAAAAGCGTGTCGAACCAAAATACGTCTAGCAGAGTTTTCTTACAACATACTTGGACGAGGAGAATTTGAAAGTGAAAATAATACAATACTGACAGAACCCTTCACGGATATCACTTCAAGACGAGAATTATTTTTGCAATTTAGAGTTCCATTGATTAACAAATCGGGTCTAAAAATACTAGCAGGTTATTCCTACAAAAATGAAGTGTACAAGATCAAAACAATAGGAAGTGAATTTCAAGAAACCATTCAATACCTCAATAATTTGAATTTGCGAACGGTACGTTTTGATGCAAGAGTAAGCAAGTCTATAAACAGTCAGTCCTACATCATGGGAACATTTGCGCAAGGATTCAATGGTGATTTGGATGGTCTATTCGATTTGCAAAACAAGTTTAGTAATATTCAGGCCTCGCTACTGTATGGACGTATATTTAAGGATGATATTGAAGCAGGAATAGGAGTTGTTTTCTCTCAGGATTTTATAGATAATCAGTGGCTTCCTATCTTGATGTACAATCATAATTTCGCACCACAATGGGGTATTGAAGCGGTACTCCCTTTATCGATTTATCTAAAAAGTTATCGAGATGAAAAGACGATTGTTTCTATTGGTGCAGAATATTCTGGTAATGTTTTTAATATCGCATATTCGAATTTTCTAGATCAATTCCAACAATATACTTTCGATCATGCAGCCCTTTCTGGTACGATTATGATTGAGAAACAGATTGCACCATGGATTTGGTTTTATTCCAAAATCGGTTTTCAAACCAACTTCGCGTCTTCTTTTATTTCGCTAAATGAAAACACAATTCCATTGGAAGTAGATCAAACGGATACTCCATTTTTTAAATTATCTCTTTTTATTTCACCTCCAGATTCTTTTTTTAAATGAAAGCGCCCTTCTTAATATTGTTATTTTTCGTGCCATTTTTGTTGTTTATCAACTTGGGGTGTTCGTCATCAGATACGCCAATACAACTCAACAATGATGGAACAATCAAGGAAGTATTTTTACGAGATTACACATTCCCATATGATTTAGGAAAACCCAAAGACGTATTTTATCTCGACAGAAAATTGATCGAAATTTCTGGACTTTCCTTGACGCCTGATTCTTCGGAGCTGGTTTGTTTAAATGACGAGATCGGACGCATATTTTTTCTTGAGAAAAATTCTGGAGCATTGTTATCTTCTTTTGAGTTTGGTGTGAATGGAGATTACGAAGGCGTTGAGTTTGTCAATGGGAAATATTATGTAGTTAAAAGTAACGGAACCTTGTTTTCAATTGATCCATCAAGCCATCAAGTAACAATTGAGAATACTTTTTTGACCAGTGCCAATGACGTTGAAGGACTTTCATATTGGTCGAAAAAAAATCGCCTAATGATCGCATGTAAAGGAAGTCCATCCGGGAAAAATAAGTACAAAAAGTCTAAAGCTGTTTATGATTTTGATCTGGGGAAAAACAAGTTGAAAAAGAAACCAATGTTTTTAATTACCCATGAAAAGATTAAGGATTTTATAGCGGCTAAAAATGCTAGTGGCATAAAAGAAAAGATCTTAAAGAAAATTCAAATCAATGATGCTTTGAGTTTCGCACCATCGGGAATTGCAGTACATCCAATATCACAATACATTTACATATTATCAGCGAATGGCAAAACGTTATTTGTAGTAGATGAAAATGGTGAAATCTTGCACATTGAATTTTTACAGAAGTCCAAATTTATAAAACCGGAGGGAATTGCGATAGATTCTGATGGTACACTATATATATCAAATGAAGGGAAGGAAGCCAAAGCAAGTTTAATGAAATTTCAGTTTAATCAAATTGAAAATTGAAAAAGTAAAATTATAAATTGATCGAAGTATGTATGCACGCGCACCAATGCCATGGAAATAGGCTTTATAGTGTTATAATTTATTCTGAATTATGCAATATAAGCTTGTCACTCTGAGTATACGCTTGTCATTCTGAGTATAGGCGTCGTACTCGTCCAGATTATGGAGTCGAAGAATCAAGCGTACTTGGATTTTACTATTTCGACCGTGCCTTGAGTAATTGATCTTGAGCTAGTGGAAAAATCTATTTACTCGTCGAATCAATTTTACACTAAATTCAATGACATTGGCACGTGCACGATGTTCAAATTATAATTTTCAATTTCAAATTTATAATTTGATTAAAATAGCGTCATTTGTGGATTTTTAAATTGCTCATATAAATCTAAATTATAGTCAGGTGTAGCCGTAACGCAAAAGTATTTCTTTTTGGCCAATTTGAATTGAGCACGAATGATCTTCGCGTACTCCCCTTCTCCACTGTGACGAGCACCGAAACGACTATCATTTAAACTTCCTCCATGAGCGCTTTTGATTTGGATTAATATTTTTTCGGCGCGGTTTGGGAAATTCTTCGTGACCCAGTCAGTGAAGATTTCTGCCACATCTCCATTTAATCTTACTAACTGATAACTGGCGCTTCTGGCACCACGTTTTGCAACTTCTTTTACTAAATCAAATATCTCACTATCTGTCAATCCAGGAATAATCGGTGCCATCATCACATGCACGGGGATGCCAGCGGTGGATAAGTTTTCAATAGTTCGCAATCTTTTTAATGCGGAAGAAGTTCTTGGTTCCATTCTTTGTAATAGATTTTCTTTTAGTGAAGTCAATGAGATATTAACTTTCACCAAATTGAGTTTTGCCATCTTTGAAAGAATATCGATGTCTCTTTCGATCAAACTATTTTTGGTGATGATACTAACTGGATGGCGAAAATTCCAAAGAATTTCTAGCATCTTTCTTGTGATTTGAGTTTGCTTTTCGATGGGTTGATAACAATCGGTATTACCAGAAAGCAGTATTGGTGCCGCTTTCCAATTTTTACTTTGAAGTTTTTTGCGGAGTAATTCTGGTGCTTCATATTTCACCAATATTTTAGTTTCAAAATCAGTACCTGCACTATAGCCCCAAAATGAATGGGTATTTCGTGCATAACAATAGATACAACCATGTTCGCAACCTTGATAGGGATTGATTCCGAAATCCGCCGGGATATCCGGACTTGGAATTTTGTTGACAATTGTTTTTGGATGAACGGGAATGTAAGAAGTTTTTAATGATTCATCCGATTCTAAAGCGGCTCTAGGATCTCTTTCATTTATTTCCTCGTGGAAACGGTTAGGTGTATTGATTTGGGCACCTCGACCTTTGATGTAGGTTTCTTCTTTCTCCATTTTAATGTTCCCATATCTGTTTTTTGCTGTTTTTTTTGGATAGTATTAGGTACGTGAAAGCATAAAGCAATTCCGATTTTTGGCTTTGGTAGTATGGTTTTAACTTCAGACTTCCAAAGGTGATGTCAAAGATAAAAAATCATAATGCGACCCGCTCTTGAAAGGCTGCTAAGTTCTGAAATGCTCCAACGGAGCTGAAGTACTAAAAATGGGCATCGCCCATTTGGTAAAAACGTCCTGTAGTTTAGCGCCAAAGGTGCGCTAGCAATTCAAAATTAAGATTAGTTCGATATATTGACCTTTTCGAATAAGAGTGTTTAAGTTGTACCTTAATATTCTGTACTTTAAATTTAAATACTTAATTGCTAGCGCTCCCTTGTAGCTTCCACCTCATCATTCCAATCTAGGCGATGCCCATATTTTGTTGTTTACGCTCGTTTAAAGCTGGTCAGAACTTAACATCCCTGCCACTCTGGGATCGAATTTCATTGGTCATCTCAGAGAGGTCGTACTTTTCGAAACCGTATTACCAAGCTTTACTAAAGTGCCTTATGCCACTTCCCGATACCCTCTTTCTTCTGTAATCAAATCAATAAATAAATTATTAGCAATGGAGCTGGTTTTATTTTCAGATTTTGAAATAGGCAGATGGTCTACTCCACTTTCACCTGGAATCATTTCAAACAACATCGTTTCACTCTTTGCAACAGGTTCCCATTCAAAAGAAGTGGATGGTTCTTGACGATTCTGCTTTTGTTGGCTTCCTTGAATCCGTTCGAAAACATCCATGAAATTGAACTTTGTTTTTCTTCTACCTAATTTTCCTAAAATCGAATTGCATTTATCAATCAATTTCAAATCCAACGATTCAACCTCTTGTTGTTCCAAAATTTGAGACAATGGTGTATCCAACAGATGCTTAATTTTCTCGGAAAACGGTTTCAAAAAATCTTTAATGACGCGCTCAATATAATTCACACATTCAACAGGGTAATAATGATCCCAATCAGAACTTAGCATAGCCAATACCTCAGCGGCAACCGTCTCTATTCTTGCAGATTTTTCTGGAAAATTTATCGCAGCTTGCAAATTCAGTTGAGTTGTTGAAATCAAAAATTCCTTCTCAGCTGGGTTGAAAATAGTGGGTTTTCTCATTGTATGTTTGTTTAATGTTCTAAATAGTCATAAAACTATTTGTTTTGCAAATGTATAAAACTTAAATCAAAAACAAACAAAATGTTTTGTTAATTTTTATTTCTTTTTTCAGATGATTTTAGCTCGACAAGCGGTTTTAAAGTGAGAAGCAAAGCGATTCACGGTCTACACAAAAAACAATAAAAAAAGGGCAACTTGGAAATTCCAAGTTGCCCTTTTTTTATTGTTTTTGTGCTTAGTTACCCAAAGCCTCAATACGTTTCTTGATAGCACCTGATTTCTCCAATTGATCTTTACGTGCGTAAATTTCTTTCAAAGCGATTAAGGTATTCATGTCTGTTGCCTTTATGCTATCTGCTCTTTCGAAGTACGGAAGTGCTTTATCAAAGTAAGTGAAAACTTCCGCTTTCTTGGCTTCATATTTTCTCAAACCTTCTTTAGAATAGTCAGAATCTAATGCTGCTAATTCTTTTGTTTTAGCTGCCGCCTTGTTGTAGTACAATGCACCGATGCTGTAAATTGCTTCAAAGTATTTGTCATCTTTTTGCAAAGCTGCTTCGTAGTTACTCATAGCTTCACCGAAATATTCGTCTGCTTTTGCTTCATTTCCGGCTTCCATTTCCTTTTGGAATAAATTGTCATAAACATTTCCAAGCGTAGAATAAAGTGAGATATTTTCTGGCTCTTTTTCAATTGCAGTTTTCAACTTTCCAGTTAATACATCCAACTTACCATCTTTCAAATAGTGATTGATTTCAGCAAACAATAAAGAGACGTCATCGGGGAATTTAGCTCTAGCCGCTTCTAATATAGCGAGTGCGTCTGCTGGGCTATTCTTAGATTTAATTTTGTACAATGCTTCGTAGACTGCAGGCTTATCATAATTTGAATCAAATAATTTCTGAAAGATAGGAGCTGCGTCATCTTCTTTATTTGCATTCATAGCTGCTAGTCCGGCAGCAAAACGCATGTCATTGACGGCAGTTTCATCAGGAAGTGTAGAATCAACTTTATTGGCTTTCAACAATTCATCGGCTAATAAAACGCCTTTAAATGCATCATAAGCGCCTTCATAATCTTTACTGTCATAAAGGCCCATTCCGATATTGCTTAAGTGCGCAACACCTTCTTTCATACCAGCCAATGCATCTTTTGATTCGTATTTTTTTACTGCAGAAGACTTTGCTTCCATAAAAGCTTTTACAGCTACTAAAGCCGCGTTTTTTGTTGCAGGCTTGTAAGTTGGGTCAACTACTTTTTGAGCTACATCCTTAGATGCAATTTCATTATAAATTTTACCAGCAGCTAACCAAGCTTTGGAAACATCTTTAGCTTCGAAAGAGCCAATGTTTGCAATAGCTTGATCGATGCTTTTCTGAGCTTCAACAAGTTTATCAGCGTTATTGGATGGATCTAGATTGTAAGTTCCCAAAGCTTTTTTGGCAGCTTTAAGTGCTTTACCAGCATCCTGAGCCTGGATGGTTCCAACTGCAAGTGCGAGTGATAAAAAACAAAGAATTAATTTTTTCATTATCATGGATTTAGTGCGAAAATTTAGTTTGACATAGATAAGACGATTTTGAAGTCGTCTTTGTATGTTGTTTAAAAGTTAAAAAAATAATTATACTGTTAATTGGGGTTAATTAATTTATATAAATTATTCCTCTTCGTTACTGACCTTGTTCAAATTTATAGGAGCTTTTGGTGGTAAATCAGGAGTTGTTTCCTCCTTATTTTCGTCATCATCATCTCCTTCACGAATCACCGTTACATCCGCAATAGATTCATTTTCTCCTAAACGAATTACTTTTACTCCTTGTGCTGCACGTCCCATTTCTCTGATTTCGTTCACCGCCATTCTGATAGTGATTCCATCTTTAGTGGTGATCATCAAATCATCTTTTTCATTGACTTGTTTGATCCCAACTAATTCACCAGTCTTGGCAGTAACATTGATCGTCTTCACTCCTTTTCCACCTCGATTCGTTACTCTATAGTCATCTAATGCGGTACGTTTTCCATACCCATTTTCAGAAACAACAAGGATTGAGACGGATGGATCTTGTGGATCTACGGATACCATCCCTACTACTTGATCTGCATCGCTCGCTAACGTAATTCCTCTAACACCAGCTGCAGAACGACCCATTGATCTCACCTTTGCTTCAGGGAAACGAATCGCTCTACCGCTCTTGATCGCTAGTAAGATTTCATTTTGTCCATTCGTCAATTTAGCATCCAATAATTCATCTCCTTCTTTGATGGTAATGGCATTGATACCGTTTGATCTTGGACGAGAAAATTCTTTCACCAAGGTCTTTTTGATCTGTCCTTTCTTAGTACAGAAAACGATGTAGTTATTTTCCAAGAATTCTTGATCCGTCAAATCCTTGATAACAATATATCCTTTGACATTATCTTCTTTTGGCAAATTCAGTAGATTTTGAATCACACGGCCTGCTGCATTTTTCGTTGCCTCCGGAATTTCATATCCTCGAATCCAGAAGCACCTTCCTTTATCCGTAAAGAATAAAAGATAATTGTGATTGGATGCGACAAACATATGTTCTACAAAATCCTCCCCTTTTGTCTTACTTCCTCTTGATCCACGGCCACCTCTTCCTTGAGCACGGAATTCAGCAGTTTTGGTTCTCTTGATATAACCCGCATTTGAAATAGTAATGACTACTTCATCATTTGCAATCATATCTTCAACACTGATCTCACCATCAGCATATGTGATTTGAGTACGACGATCATCACCGTACTTTTCCTTCATTTCCATCAACTCTTCCTTGATGATATCACGACGCATGCTTTCATCTGCAAGAATCTTTTTCAAATGGACAATGGTCTTTTGCAATTCATCATATTCTTGACGGACTTTGTCTCTTTCAAGACCTGTCAGTTTTTGCAAACGCATTTCCAAAATTGCCTTCGCTTGAATTTCAGAAAGCTCAAAAGTTTTCATCAATCCATTCTTCGCATCTTCCACTGTTTTGGAAGCACGTATCAACTTGATCACTTCATCCAAATGGTCGATTGCAATTAACAATCCTTCTAAGATGTGTGCTCGCTCTTCTGCTTTTTTGAGGTCAAATTGAGTCCTCCTAACTACCACTTCCAATCTGAACTTAATGAACTCTTCAATCAGTTGCTTCAGGTTTAATGTTTGCGGACGATTATTGACCAGACAAACATTGTTGACACCATAAGAAGTTTGAAGTGGCGAGTACTTGTAGAGTTTACTTAACACTACATTTGCAATCGCATCTCTTTTGACTTCTACGACAACTCTTAGGCCATTACGATCTGATTCATCTCTAATATCACTGATCCCTTCCACTTTTTTGGTATTGACCAACTCCGCCATTTTAATGACCATGTTCGCCTTGTTGACCTGGTAAGGAATTTCGGTTATAACAATGACCTCTTTGCCTGTTTTAGTGGTTTCGATTTCAGCTTTACCTCTAACGACAACTCGACCACGACCTGTTTCAAAAGCTTGCTTAACGCCTTCCGTACCGTAGATGATACCACCGGTAGGAAAATCAGGTGCTTTGATATGTGTCATCAATTCTGAAATCTCGATTGCCGGATTGTCTACAGTAGCGATACAACCATCGACCACTTCAGATAAATTGTGTGGCAACATATTCGTAGCCATACCTACTGCGATTCCAGTTGCTCCATTGATTAGGAGATTCGGAATACGCGTAGGAAGTACGGTAGGTTCTTCAAGCGAGTCATCAAAGTTCAGTTGAAAGTCAACTGTGTCTTTTTTGATGTCTGCTAAAATTTCATCACTGATTTTTCTTAGACGAGCCTCTGTATATCTCATCGCTGCAGGACTATCACCATCCATGGATCCGTAGTTTCCTTGTCCATCAACGAGTGGATATCTCAACGACCAATTTTGAGCCATACGGACCATAGCGTCGTAAACGGAAGTATCACCATGTGGATGATATTTACCTAAAACTTCACCAACGATACGTGCTGATTTTTTGTGGGGTTTCCCGGCAACCAATCCGAGGTCGGACATACCGTAAAGTACCCTTCTGTGTACTGGTTTTAAACCATCTCTAACATCCGGTAACGCTCTGGAAACGATCACTGACATCGAGTAATCGATGTACGCGGATTTCATTTCATCTTCAATCGGAACCGGAATAATTTTATCTTCTGCCATAGTTGTTTTTCAAGTGCAAATTTGACGTAAAAAAATAGACACAAAGATAACAAAAAGACCTCATCTGTTAGGTAGATAAGACCAACTAATTACAACTCATTTTGGCTTAAATCGCCTTAAAATGGCTTATATGGGCATTTAACTGAGATTTGATCGAAAAAACCGTTGAGCTGTTTTTAATTTGGCTAAGATTTTTCAGAAAATCGCTTTTTGGTGGCTTAAAATGCGAATATGGGGAATTAGTGTTTGTTGCTGGTCCTACTTATACTTTTCAGAAAGCTCTCGATTTTAATGATAAATCCTGGTCAAATTTATTCTCAAGTTTTTAAAAAAAATTCGGAAAGCTCTTGGAGAGGTGCACGTAGATACAACCTCGTATTGCTATTTAGCATCTATCTTATGCTCACAAAAATTAAAATCAGGAATGAGGTATTTTTTTCTTTTAGCATTTGGAATAATAACTAACCATGTCTTAGCGCAGAATAATATAATTGAGGATACTTTGCAACAGTATATTATCATTGAAATGGCTTGTGCTGATGAGCTTGAACAGAAATGTCGTTATACATCACTTCGACTTGAGCAAGCAATGGAAGGAGTGGAAAAAGAAGGTCCATTTATTTTGGAAATTGTACCAACTCAATTTGAGGAAATAGAAGTGACTTTTTCTAATGAAGAATTATTAAATTATAAAAAGCGATTCGATTTATATACGATCCCTATTAGTCCTTCTCATAATAACATTCAAATCTCTGGTGGATCTGGGAGGAGTGTTTACGAGAGAGAAGGGAAAATAGCGCTTTCTCCTAAAGTTTTAAACGGATATGTTGCGCACATAACAAATAGACGTAGTGAGTATGTTACTCTATCAAAAGATGAACTAAAAGAAATTAATAACAAATTAATTACAAAGCGTATAATTGAACCAACAAAATTAGTCAAGTGGTCTGTGGTAGAAAAGCCAGAAACATTGAAAGATAATGAATATTTTTTCGAAGGTGGTTATTGGACAACTCCCAGACAACTAATCCTTGGAGAAGGTTGTGGTGGTTACTCTATTATATCCATTCAAAATAAATTAATTGAATTAGGATATCTGCTGAAAGCCAATAACAAACTTGACGATGCGACAAAAGACGCTTTGAGACATTTCCAAAAAAAGCACAGATTAAAGATTGGTCAACTTGATTTTGAGACTTTAAAAAAACTAGATATTTCCTACTAGCTAGTTTATGTTTGCACATAAAAAAAGCGACAATACTGGTTTGAAGTATTGCCGCTGCTAACCTAGATTTTCAACAAACGGATTATGTTTTATAAAATCAATTTATTAGTGCGTTCTAATTAAGTGTTGAAGTAAATCTGCCAAGTCTTAACCCATGAAATTCCCGGCAGATTTCTTCAAATCGGTTTTTCTGAGATGACCTCAGTTGCTTGTAACACTAATGTAAAAACGCAACTCGGCTTAAAAACTTGATTTTCAGTGGTTTTGTGACGTTGTGTTATAAATAATTAGCGATTGGATATTTCATCTATTTTAAATGTGTATTACACTGACAATGTACATGTTGAATCATATGTGAATTGTTTGCAATATGTGACAATTTTCCCAAGTTTCATTAATAGCCTAAAGACTTCAAAAATTCTTCAAATTTCTACGAACAAGTAGGCCTAAATTCACTTTATAATAGAGAGAAATATATCTTTACACGACTTTAATTGAAAACATGAGTAATACCATTTCTAACACCAATACTGTTAAGCCATATTCTGATGCTGGAAGTAAGAAAACGCAAGTCACAGAGATGTTTGACAATATTGCTCCGAAGTATGATTTGCTAAATCGAGTACTTTCGCTTGGAATTGATACGATTTGGAGAAGAAAAGCGGTTGAGCGATTGAATGAAGTGAGTCCGGGCAAGGTTTTGGATGTTGCTACAGGTACGGCTGATGTGGCGATTGAGATCCACAAGCAATTTCGAGAAACTGAGATTGTTGGCATCGACATTTCTAAGGAAATGGTTGCTTTTGGTAATAAAAAGATTGCGAAAAAAGGGTTGTCTAATAATATCCGACTCATGGTTGGTGATTCTGAGAATCTCCCTTTTGAAAACAATAGTTTTGATGCGGTTACCGTTTCATTTGGAGTACGAAATTTTGAAAATCTTGAAAAGGGATTGAGTGAAATCAATCGGGTTTTAAAGAAGGATGGTAAATTGGTTGTCCTTGAATTTTCAAAACCAACGATGTTTCCTTTCAAGCAAGGTTTCAACTTTTACTTTAAAAATATTTTACCCCTAATAGGGAAATTAACTTCCAAGGACCCGAAAGCATATCATTATCTCTATGAATCCGTTCAGAATTTTCCTGATGGAGCTGCTTTTCTTAAAGTCTTGGAAAAAACAGGATATAACTCAAATCAATGCACATCATTAAATATTGGAATCTGTTCCATTTACACGGGAAGAAAGTAGTCTTCCTTTTATTTTTGTCGTTATTCTTTTTCAATGCAGAAGCTCAAAAAAATAAAGGCAATTACAATTTCTTAGATTTCCAACAAAAACCTTACTATTTCGGTATCACATTGGCGTACAACAATTCTGACTACAAATTACGTTTCAGTGATTCGTTCATCAATAATGATAGTATTCGTTTGGCCAACTCTGTTACAGGTCCAGGATTTAATCTCGGGATTGTCAGTAATCTGAAAGTAGGAGATCATTTTGATTTTCGTTTTTTACCAACGTTGTCATTCGCTGAACGAAATATTTCTTATGCGACTCCTGATAATTTTAGACTTCCCTATACCCGAAAAGTAGAATCGGTTTTTGTCGAAATGCCTTTTCACATTCGATACAAATCTGATCCATACAGGGATATGCGTGTATTTGTGATTGGTGGCATAAAATACTCATTTGATGTAGCCAGTGACTCGCGAACGCGACAAGCGGATGAGCTGGTAAAAATTGCGCCCACTGATTTTCAAATCGAATATGGAGCTGGGGTTCAGTTCTTCTTTCCTTTCTTTATATTTTCTCCAGAATTTAAATTGTCTCATGGAATTGGAAATGTGTTGATCTACAATGATAATTTGGATGAGTCTACTATTATTGATAAGGTGTTGTCAAGAAGTTTTACGATTTCATTGCACTTTGAAGGGTAGACAAAAGCCGGAGGATTTTGCAATTTAAAATAGACCTTGTTTCGTAGGAATACGTGGGTTCACGTGTGCATACGTAACAAGGTCTATTTATAATTTCACATTTTCAATTCTTAAGTTTCACAACCCTTTCCACCCAAACTTGCTCATTCTTCCAAATTTCTAACAAATAAACTCCATCCGTCCATTCAGAAAGATCAATTTCTGCTGATTCGCGAATTATTTTAGAAATTAATGTTCTTCCGATCGCATCCGTAATGGTCATGTTGACTTCATCAGAATAGTTCAACTGAATCATTAATTTACCGGTGGTTGGATTTGGGAAGATTAGTGGTTGCAACTCTTCTAGTTCATTGATACCAACCATTAGGTCGGCACCATCACAATCTTCATCGATGTTGTTGTTTGGAATTTCTGTTGCATTTGGGTTGATGTCTGCATTATTATCATCACAATCATTCCAAAGTAAAGAGCCATCTTCATCTGCATCGAATGTAGATACCATGTTATTTTCCGTAGTGTTGGTAACGATCGGTGGGTTGAAATCGAAATAGATACTTGCGGTGTTATTGATAATGGTGTTTTCTGGAATCCCTTCTTTTGCTTTAATACGATAACTTACATAACCTTGGCTTGCATCAAAATTAGTCGTACTGTCCGTTAAGAAAATATTGTGAAAATCAAACGTCAAATATCGATCTTCAAGCAAGTTGGTAGTAAGAACTTCTTTGTGACTGGAGCCGATTACTGAAAAAGTTGCTGCATCCAAATTGGTATCTAAAGTATCTCGGAGAATCACATCATAAGCCTCAGCATTACCGGTATTCTGAAAGCGGATGGTATAAATAAGGTCCGCTCCTATCAATGCATAATTTTCAGGATAAACTGGATTTACTAATTTGTCATTTGGATCATAAGCACATTCAATAATACCGCTGTAATTGAACTCAATAGAAGTGTAAGTGGTGGTGGCCACCGTATAATCTACATAGCTTTTAAATTGTAAGCTATCTCCTACCCCAAATGGCACCTCAAATTGAATTTGTTTTAAAACAACATTACTTGGTGCTAAATTTTGGAAGTTCCAACCAAATAAATTGGTCCCAATCGTTTCATCTGGTTGATTTGTAAAAACAATGTTAGATAGACTTGGATCTACTTCTAACCAAAGCGTACCATCAATAAAATTCGTTCCTACATTCATGCCATACACATCCAATGTGCGTGTGGTAAGACAGCGAAGGATTGGCGCAACGATTATCGTAGCGGCATCGCTTTCAAATGTATTTGGGTATAAGCCGACATAGAAACTATCTGTTTTTTCGCTTTCTGTTAGTGTGAAATCATAGGAAGTTGGTGTCGTCGTTACCTCCCAAAGTGGTGCACTTGATTCATTGAATTCAATCGTGTAGTTACCGATAGGCAGATAAGTAAGCCCATCATTTTCCGAATTTGTAAATACAATACTATTATTTGGTGAAATAGTTGAATTGGCTTGGTTTTGAAAAGGTTCTCCTACCTCATAAATCCCGTTTTGATTTAAGTCATAGAAAATAGTGTGGGACAATCTTCCGACATAATCACAATTATAAAGTATTTCATTTGCTGTGGAACATCCGAAAGCATTCTCACCAATATTCGCAACTCCATTTACAACAAGGTGATTACAAACTGCAAGAATACTGCAATCGGAAAGGTTATAATTCAATTGAATATTTAGGCTCCCTACTGAGCTCAAATTGGTTCCATCCAAACTTGTTAAGTTTCCGCAGAATCTAAAATAAAGTTCGTCACTAATAGTCGTTAAATTATCCAATCCTTCTAGATTTTCAATCAGTGGTACAGAATAACAATTAAAACCTCCGACTGTTGTTAGGTTTTCTAGACCTTCAAAAGAAACCAGACTTTGGGCTTGACGTAATCTGAGTTCATGGTTAATCGTGGTTAGATTGTTGAGACCTATGAAGTTTAGTGGACCAGCCCCATTTGCATTTTGATTGGAGATACTCAAATGTGCTATACTCAATACATTTTCTAATCCAACAAAATTCTCCAACGCAAGATTATTGGGAGCATGTAACTCCCCCATATTGACAATACTATTCAATCCAACAAAATTTACAAGACTATTGTTGGAACTTACAATCATTTGCTCAAAACTAACTAGGTTCGTTAGGCCGACAAGATTCACTAAGTTGTCATTTCCATTCAGCGTAAAATCACCCACTTCAACTAAACTTTCTAATCCAATTAGATTGTTGAGATTGGGATTTCCAAAGATTGAGAGGTTTTCGGTAGTAGTTATATTTCCGATTCCGACAAGTGTTGTTAGATTATCATTGCCGCCAATAGAATAAATTTCTGATGCCGCCGAAACGCCTTGTAAGCCATTCAGATTCTGGAGCAGCTCATTATCTTCAATTCTCAATTCAGTCAAGTCGCAAGCAACATTTGATAATGCACTTAAGTCTTGTAAACCAGTTCCAACCAAAGAAAGTGTTTCTGTCAATGCAGAAATATTTTGTAAGCCATTTAAATTCGGTAAAGTCCCTCCTTCAATGATGACCCATTGCGTATTGATTACATTTGATAATGCAGAAATATCGATAAGATTTTCACAGTTGATGATTTCAATTCCTCCGACAATTGAAGTGATATTTTCTAATCCACTTAAATTTATTAATCCTGGATTTGTACCAATTTCTAAACTTCCAAAAACTGTCGATATATTCTGTAGTGGAGTTAGATCATTGATATCTGATTCCTCTGAGTTACCAATTTTTAAATTGACAGGAATTTCTGTACAATCTGGATAGTCGATTGGAAATTGATTCACATCCGCTTGAGAGAAAAAAGCCACACTTAAAAAATCAGGACAATCTTGGCTGTATGAATTTTGTACGAAAAGTAGAAAAAGTACGGTCAAAAAATTAATTCTCATAATGGGAAAAGCTCATTTAAGATAATAATACAGAAAGGAATTATGATTTCGATCTCAATTTTGGAATAACACATTTCCTGTCGGGTGAAAGTTCCGTGTAAGTTTTGAAGCATTGGAAAGGATGGTTATAAGAAAACAAATTCTTATCCAAAGTCAACCAAATCAAGATAATTTTAAGTCTTCATTTACCATTTCCATTACTTCTGGGAAAAATGAATTGAACTCATTGTTGTATTTATCAAAGTCTTCTAAAAGTTGATCAAAAGCACTATCAAAATAAGAAGGAAAAGAAGTACGATCTGACATTTTCTCAAAAGTAAAACGCATTCCTTTTTCGGTTCCATAAGCCATTAGCCAATCTGCATCGACCATTTTTGGAACCCGTTTTTGAAGGCGTTCAGGCATCAAGCGAAGATTACTTTCCAATACTTGATATGCCCAATTGGAAAATTTTCTAAGTGGCTCATCAGTATAAGTATCCCAATTTTTGGCCAACAGATAATCGTACAAAATATCAATCACAACGGGCGCATATTTGTGCTGAACCGGTTGTAATCGAGCAGTACCTTGTCTGACCAATGGGTGATTATCTGTAAAAGAATCAATTTTCCGATGTAATAAGATGCCTTTCTGAATTTCACTGGAATAATTTCCAACCTCATGATTTCGGATAAAATCAGCGATAAAATTACCGATCAAAATGTTAGGATCTTTGTTTGATAAAAATAAGTGTGCTAAGAAATTCATATAGGATGAAGGTAAAAGATTAATTGGTATTACTGCATTGAAAATGCTCGTTTTAATAACTATATTTGCGCTTCTTTTTAAAATAATATTACCATGGCACTAAAATGTGGAATTGTCGGATTACCGAATGTAGGAAAATCAACTTTATTTAATGCATTGACAAATGCAAAAGCATTGGCTGCGAATTATCCGTTTGCTACCAAAGATCCGAATGTTGGAGTGATTACAGTTCCTGATGAACGATTGGATAAATTATCTGAGTTGGTGACTCCACAGAAAGTTCAACCAACGACTATTGAAATCGTTGATATCGCTGGTTTGATTAAAGGAGCTAGCCAAGGGGAAGGATTAGGAAATCAGTTCCTTGCGAATATACGTGAAGTGGATGCGATTGTACACGTTGTTCGTTGTTTTCAAAACGATAATGTCGTCCACGTAGATGGAAGTGTGGACCCTGTTAGGGATAAAGAGATTATTGATACGGAATTGTTGTTGAAAGATATTGAAACTGCTGAAAAACGAACAGATAAGTATCGTAAAATGGCAAAGAGTGGAAAGAAGGAAGATCAAATCATGGCGGAAGTCAGTCAGCGGATTTTGGATCATATGAATGAGGAGAAACCTGCCCGTACATTTGTGTGTGAAAAACCGGAGGAAGAAGAATTGTTGAAAGAACTTTATTTATTGACGGCAAAACCAATCCTCTATGTCTGTAATGTAGATGAAGATTCTGTTCACAATGGAAATGATATGACCAAGGCATTTACAGAAGCTGTGAAAAATGAAAATGCACAAGTAATTTTAATCTCTGCAGGTATTGAAGCGGATATTGCAGAATTGGATACAAAAGAAGAACGTCAAGAATTTTTGACTGAGATGGGTTTGAAAGAACCCGGTGTTAACAAAGTAATTTCGGCTTGCTATCGTTTGCTAAATTTGATTACTTATTTCACGGCTGGTGAAAAAGAAGTACGTGCCTGGACCATTCCAGTAGGTACTAAAGCGCCAGGAGCAGCAGGTGTTATTCATACTGATTTCGAAAAAGGTTTTATCCGTGCAGAAGTAATTAAGTATGATGACTTCGTTTCTTTTGGTTCAGAGCAAGCAGTAAAGGAAGCTGGTAAACAAGGCGTCGAAGGTAAGGAATATGTGGTTGGGGATGGAGATGTGATGCACTTTCGGTTCAATGTCTAAAAAAAGCGAAGCTTTTTTAGAGTGT
>CALFWW010000108.1 GCA_937928575.1 uncultured Saprospiraceae bacterium
GGCGGTTATCTATGAGAAAAATTTATCGATATCTGCGTTGAAAAGCCTCACCGTAACTAAGGCTATGTTTACGTTTTTCGCCTTAATCTCAATAAATTTTTCCTCCATATAATAACCGCCATTTTAGAATACAATCTGTATAATTAATCCATTCCTATTCCTTTGAAAATGAATCACATGAACCGGATCCATACGCTCTTGACACTTCTTATCCTATCTACCATCATTTCTTGTAGCTATACGGAGAAAATAAAAGATGGACGAACAGCTTTTGCCAGAAAACAATTTAGTGTCGCAAGTGAGATGTTACCATCCGAATATGAGAAAGAAAAATCAAGAGTTGAAAAAGGAAAAATTGCTTACCTGATTGGGGAGTCCTACAGAAGAATGAACAAACCAGAAAAGTCATTGGAATGGTACAAAAAAGCAATGGACAATCAATACGGAATTGATGCCATGAAACAATATGCTTTTGGATTGAAAAGAGCTGAGAAATATACAGAAGCCAAAGATGCATTTAAAGAATTGGGTTTGGAAATTGGAAGCCCTTATGAATATCGTCGCGAAATTACTGCCTGCAAATTATCAGAGTCCTGGCTTGAAGAAGGCAAATCTGGTGAATATACTTTAATCGAATTACCCCTAAATACTTCAAATGCAGAATACGCACCTACATTGTTTGAAGATGGGAAAATGGTGTTCACTTCCGATAGAAAAATGGGTGAAACCGCAAACGAATATAAGTGGACTGGAAATTATTACTCCAATCTCTATCTATATGATCCAGTTTCCGACGAGGTCACTTCTTTTGATGATAGAATTAATTCATCCAACAATGAAGGCACGTTAACTTTTAATGAAGATTTTACAGAAGTGATTTTTTCAAGATGTTATAGCGAAGTCGATGGGGATCAACATTGCAAATTAATGACAAGTACCCGTCAGGGTGATACTTGGTCGATTCCCATTAAAATAAATTTTGTCGACGATAAAGCAAACTATGCCCACCCCACTTTATCCGCAGATGGTAGTGTGCTTTACTTCTCTTGCAATCATTCCGATGGATGGGGAGGATATGATATTTATCGGAGTGAGCGAAATCCTGATGGATGGGATCCACCTATTGTTTTAGGACGAACTGTAAATACCGATGGAAACGAAAAATTTCCAGTAATCGACGGTGACACCCTCTACTTTTCATCAGATCGACATCCTGGAATGGGAGGTCTGGATATTTTCAGAACTTTTAAGATGGATAATGATACTTGGAGTCCAATTCATAATTTGAAATCACCCATCAACTCTGGTGCTGATGATTTTGCATTTACAATAGACCGATCTGAGAATGAAGATGTAGACATTTTACAAGCCGGCTATTTCAGTTCTTCAAGACCAGGTGGAAGTGGAAATGATGATATTTATCGTTTTGAAAAAAGGTATGTGGAGCCACCAGTTGTAGTGGTCCCCGAACCAGATCCTAAAAAACCTGAGCCCGTAAAACCTAAACCCATCGAGTATAAAATGATATTAAATGGGTACGTTGTTGAGAAAATTTTTCAAGACCCAAATAATCCCGATAGTAAAATGTTAGGAAAACGACCATTACCAGGAAGCCAGGTTTTTGCAAATTTTAATGGTCAAAGAAAAACGTTTGCAATTGGTGAAGACGGCAAGTTTACTTTAGAAATGGAAGTAAACACTGATTATTCTTTCTCGGCAACTAAAACTGATTATTTAACCGGTGAAAATCGCTTCTCCTCAAAAGGTATCGGAAAAGATCCAAATAATCCTACCCAAGAATTCGAAGTGGAAATTGTTTTGGATAAAATTTTCAAGAACAAAGAAATTGTTCTAGAAGATATCTACTATGATTACGACAAATCTGATATCCGTTCGGATGCAACCCGTTCTTTGGATAATTTGGCCACTATTCTATTCAGAAATCCTCAAATTAATATTCAACTTTCGGCACATACAGATTGTAGAGGTGCAGATGGGTACAACAAAACGCTTTCTCAGAAACGTGCGGAATCTGCCGTCAATTATTTGATTACAAAAGGAATTCAGCCTACCAGATTGTCTGCAGTTGGGTATGGCAAAGACCGTTTAAGAATTGAATGTCAATGTTCTAAGTGCACAGAAGATGAGCATCAATTAAATAGAAGGACGACATTTAAAGTTGTGGATTGATTTTTGCATTTTTCAAGGCTGAAACAACTTTGATTGATAATGCCGATTTCAGAATCAAAAAGACAAGATTACCTTTCAACTAGCAGACAGCCTTCTTTCAAAAAAATCGTTGATATCGTCAACTGTTTTGGACATGAAAAAAAGAAGTGCAAAAAAGAATTTATCGACAACGCTTTGAATGCGAAGCAGCGTCTTTGGTTTGCACCTTTCGAAAGATCAGAGAAAAGATATATCCGATTAAACAACGATGGTTCTCAATTGATTGAATCTTGGAACAAACCAAGAACTCAAAAGGATAAATTGAAAAAATTGATGGATGAACATACACAACGGGTCGTCTTCGCTCATTTAAAGGACTATAAAGGGGATGATAAATTTCGCTTTGTCGGTATCTTCATTGTTGACAAAATGAATTCATCTATGGAAGATGGGACCATCTATAAAAAAGTAGCAGATACTATTTTGATCGTAAAATAATAATGAGAGAATTATATTAAAGTCAGGTACAACATTTTTTGTTGTGCCTTTTTTTATGGACATTTGTGAAAGTTTATTGCATAAAATAAAATTTTCAAATGAAGCATTTCCTATTCGTATTTATTTTGTTATCGATTACCTTGTCATGCGGAAACGATGATGAAATGGCAAAAGATCCAAATCCGACTGTCCTGTTCTCTGATATAGATATTGTTACAGGTATGCAATTACGTGATGAAAACGGGAGCCCTATTGGTGCGGTAGGCAATCCTAATATCAATCCACAAGCAACCGCTATTTATCCCAATCCGGGACAAGGAATCGTTTCTGTTTATTCACCTAATAGCCTTGTTGAAAGTATTTGGATTCTTCCTGGAATTCAGGATACGACATTTATGGATATTGATTTTGCAAACGAAATTAACAATATTAATTACACACAATCAGAAATTGAAGCGCTGGATATCTTAAACATCGACATCAATGCAGCTCAAGTTAATCTGAATTTACAAGAATTAGAAAATGGGTATTACCGAGTATTTTATCAGCTGGAAAATGGAGAATTGAAATGGGATAATATTTATATCAATAAAGAACTGACAGGGACGGATATTGTAAATGAATTGTTTGAGGATTGGCCTTAAAACTGTAATTATACAAAAATGGGTAATGAAAACGCAAAATATTTGATGGAATAATTACTGATTTACACCAATCAATCAAATATTACCGTCAAGCAATTTGGATAGAAATGATTATTTGATTAAAGCATTTTAATCAATATGGATATCTTACGAAAAAAAGATCATGAAAGAAAATGCAATTACATTAATTGACGATTTGAAAAACAGAGTTGAACATGCAAAACGTCAAGCACAACAATTTGAAAATGCACCTATCGAACAGCTCAATTGGAAAGCTTCAAAAAATAGCTGGAGTATTTTAGAATGTCTGGAGCACCTAAATATGTACGGAGATTTTTACTTGAAAGAAATTGAAGATAAAATGTTGAGTGGTAAAGATCACAGCCCTGTTGAGATTTTTAAATCCGGATGGTTTGGAAATTATTTCGCCAACGCATTAGCACCCAAAGAAGGAGCTGTCACGAATAAAATGAAATCCCCAAAAGATAAAGTTCCTGATCACTCAAAGCTGGACAAAAGAACAGTAGGTCAATTTATCAAGCAACAAGATCGAATGTTGTCTTTGTTGGACCAAGCTAAAAAGGTAAATTTGATGAAAATAAAAACGAATCTGTCCATCTCTACTTTGATTAAAACTAGATTGGGTGATACCTTTCGTTTTGTAATTTATCATATTGAACGTCACATGATTCAAGCCAACAATGTTGCTAAAAATTATAAAGCAACTCAGTAGTAAGAATCAGCATAAGAAAAAATAAATGTATAAATATCTACTTTTCGTCTTGCTAATATTTGGTTGTGCAAGTGAATCTAACAATAACAAATCGGAAAACGATTACAACAATGCACTTTCTATTTCAGCTTTACAAAAGGCTGCCATGAAACAATACATGGAAAGTCCAGTACTGGCATTGCCGATGATGGAAAAATTAGCTGTAAAATATGTAGAAAATAATAATCCAAAAGGGGCTTCTGAGACTTATTTCAATATCGCCAAGATCTATGATGAAACTTTGGATAAAAAGGACAAAGCCTTATTTTATGGTCAAAAGTCTTTGGAAACTGCAGTGTTGGCAAAAGATGAAAAACAGCAAGCGAATTTGTTGATGTATAATGGATATGTAAAAGCGCTGACTGGAAACACTAAGGTTGCTAAAAAAGATATTGTAGATTCAATCATGAAATATAAAGCGTTGAATGATGAAGTAGGATTAGCTGCTGCGCAATTTAATTTAGCAAGAGTATTTTATATCGAAGGTGCATTGGATGAAAGTGCACATTTCTTGGCAAAATCAATGAATCATTATCGGTCCACCAACAACGCAACGAGTATTTTTAATAACAATTTATTTGCAATTTCCTTATTCAGAAAAATGAATAATCCTACAAAAGTACAGGAAATAATTGATGAGAATAAATCATTAATTCCCTCCATAAAATATGAGGGCTACCTCCAACAAGAATTCGAGCAACTAATGAAAGCAGACAATAAATCAGTGGCATTTTAATTTCGGTTTTTACATCATCCAAATGGTTGTTTTAACTGGTTGATATTCTTCTTTTACATTCTGGGAATTGTTTGTATCTTTCATAAACAAACATCACAATGGAAAAATTCACTTTCATCCTTTTAGCATTTTTCATTTTTTCTTGTCAACCTGAAATTGAAAAAGCCACTCCTCTACCTACTTCATTTCAAAATTCACTAATCATATTAGGAAACATTCAAGATGCAGGTTCTCCTCATATTGGTTGTGCAAAAAAATGTTGTGCAGCTCTATTCAAAAATAATAACCGGAATCGGAAAGTAGTTTGCCTTGGTTTAGTCGATCATGACAACGAGAAAAAATATCTCTTTGAAGCGACTCCTGATATCACGACCCAATTAAAAGATTTAAAAAACTACGCTACTTTTAGTGAGAAAGAAATGCCTGATGGTATTTTCTTGACGCATGCACACATCGGACATTACACGGGTTTGATGTACTTGGGAAAGGAAGCGAAAGGTGCTAAAAATGTGCCCGTCTATGCAATGCCGAGGATGAAAACTTTTTTGGAAGAGAATGGTCCGTGGAGTCAATTGGTCTCACATAATAATATTGAAATTCGATCTTTGAAAAATAACGGAACAACTGATTTGACTCCTAACTTGAAAGTAACACCATTTACAGTTCCGCATCGAGATGAATATTCAGAGACAGTTGGTTACACGATTCAAGGACCGAATAAAAAGGTGTTGTTTATCACCGATATCAATAAATGGGAAAAGTGGGACATCAAAATAGAAGACGTCATTGCCAATGTTGACTACGCATTTTTAGATGGTACTTTTTATGATGGTGCAGAAATCAATCACCGAGACATTTCTCAAATCCCACATCCTTTTATCATCGAAAGTTTGGAACGGTTTAAAGATCTGACATTAAAAGAAAAGAATAAAATTCACTTTATCCATTTTAATCACACCAATCCTGTCTTGGATAAAACCAGTGAAGCTTATAAAAAGGTAATTCAAAGTGGTTTGAAAGTTGCGGAGATAGGAGCTGTCTTTGAACTGTGATTTTAATATTCACGTTTTTTTAGGATGGTTAATCAGAAGTGCGAGTAAAATTATTTCAACAATTAAAATACATGCTGTCCAGTTTTTTATTATAAGGAGTATGTTAAATTTCAGGGATTGGCATTATTCAGTTTAAAGGGATGCTCCCTTTGCAGGTCATTATATCATCCCTTTGGGACTTATACAAATTGAACTATAAAATAGCGGGCTTTCTATGAGAAAAATTTCCAAATCTCTTCGTTGGAAAGCCCTGTCTGCTTGGCGCAGCCAGGCAGGCTCGATAGCCCAAAGGGGATACTTGCGTTTTCCGCCTTGACCTTTGAAAATTTTTCCTCCATATTATTTGCAAGCCCTTTTGTATTACAAGCCAGCGCGATTATATAATACAATCTGTATAAAAAGTGATGAGCGCAGCGAATCACGGTCTAACTAGCTTTCCAAAAACTCCCAAACTTCCCCATAATCTTTTTTAATTTCTTCCACATCCACATCGAAAGTATAGAGGCCTCTTGAAATTTTATGGAACCAGCCGTAGTGATTGTCACGGAGAATTCTGGAAGTGTTTTCGGGAGCACCTAGTTTAACCAACTGAGCTGGAGAGGCTTCAATTTCTTTGTGCAATAGGTAATAGATTTGGATAGCGGCTTCTCGATAGGCAGATATGATTTTTCCTTTTTTACCTCCAGTGTTGTAATCACCAGATCGATTTTCGATTTCTTTGAGAACCCGTTTTTTCTTCCTCGAGTTTTTTCGAAGGGTGGAAGGCGCAGGTTCTAAAAGTACTTCGATCATACTTTTATTACCTGAATATAGTTGTACACCAATAAAACCAATTCCTAATTTTTTTAAGAGCGTTTTGACTTTATTAAGCTCGCGATTCTTTTTTCCGAACACTGGATTGGCGACCGCTGCATACACATATTTTGCAATTTTTTGTCGCTCCATACATTGATACACCAATTTCAAATTGAAACTTTTTTTGAGTTCTATAACAGTGAGCTCACCATTTTTTTGCGCAACCACATCACAAGATTTAACCTCAGCTTGAACTTCGTATCCTTCATTGATAAACCATTTGTGAATTGGTTCATACAAGTCTTCTTCTTTAAAATCTTTTCTTCTTCGTAATGCCATTTTAGTGAGTATCTTGTTTCATTTTATCTTTTGTGTTATACGAGATGGGTGCTTTGTTTGTAATCTTAGTATTTATCATGCCATTTCCACCTCACAATCCAAAACACGTTTCACCGCCTCATCATAATCCTCAAATGTCTTTACCTTCGTCAATTTTTTAATCTCCCGTTTAGCATTGGGAAAAGTAGTTGCAAAATATTCCCAGTAACTCAACATCTTTCGGATGACCGCTTTTTCTCCGGTTAATTTTTGTTCAAATGCAGTAAACAAAGTATCATGATATTTACTAAAAACTTCAATTCTATTTTCTGGGTAATCGTGTGTTTTGTTTTTAATCATCGACGGTAAAAACGGATCGGCAATTAATCCTCGGCCCAACATCCAATGATCGATAGATGGAAACCGGTTGGTCATCTCTTCAAATCTAGTTACTGTCGTGATGTCTCCATTGAAATATAATTTTTGACTGGTGTTGTCAATACATTGTTGAAAACCTTCTAGGTCAACCCCTCCTTTGTATAGTTGTTTGCCAATACGCGCATGAATACCGATACTTTTGATCGGATATTTTTCGAGTATAGGAAATGCGCCCAAAATTTCGTCGCGATGATCATAGCCCATTCTCATTTTCATAGAAACAATGATATCAGTTGCAGTATGAACTCGGTCAAGAATGCGGTCAATTTTGTCGGGATTAGCTATGAGACCTGATCCCATTCCTCTATTGGTGACCATTGGATAAGGGCATCCAAGATTCCAATTCAATTCCTTATATCCAAGTGAAAGCACGTAATTCGCAGCGAAAATAAATTCATCTGCACTGCAAGTCATCACTTGTGGAATGATTGTTAGACCAGTATTATTTTTAGCTAATAAATCTCGTTGATATACAGATTTGATTTCCATTTTCCCATTGAACCGAATATAAGGTGCATAGAAAATATCCATCCCATCAAAGAATTGATGGAAAGCATTTCGGAAACGAAAAGTGGTGAATCCTTGGAGCGGTGATGAAATGAGTCGGTGTTGCATCGTCACAAAGATATAATGCTTTTATTGATTAGGCAATGTTTGACAGACTTCTACTCAAGCAATAAAAACTCTTTTGTGATTAAAAAATTAAAAGGTGTCATGTGCTTTAGCTTATTAAGGACAGGAACCCGATTCAGCATACTATGAGAATTTCGAAATGAAATTTTAAGATTGGCTTCCGTGGCAACCTTTGCCATTTTTTCATGCGTCAAATGATTAAGACCGTGATACGCTTCTAATAAGGTGTTCTCAATTTCTCCACCTAGTTCTCTGTTGTCTTTTTCAATTAATCGAATCAATAATTTTTTTGGAAGATACTGACACCACGGAATTTTGGTGACATGCGTTACATGCGAGGCGTGCGGACTTCGCCAAGGTGGGTAAGTGACAAAAATTTTCCCGTTTTTATTAAGTGCCTTTTTTAATTGATTAAAAATATCTTGAAGAATTGATAATTCAATGTGCTCAGCCACATCATTCAGAAAGATAAAATCAAATTTTTCATTTTCATTCAACGGTGTTTCTATGATATTTCTTTGACTAAATGTCGCATTTGGAATCTTCAATTTAGCTTGTAATTCATTGGCTAAAAAAATATAACTTCGATCAATATCAAATCCAGTGACTTCACAGTCCCAATGCTTAGCATACCATAAGGACATTCCTCCCGAACCACATCCAAAGTCTAAGACATTCTTGTGGTTGAGGTCAAACATTTTTTTTATTAGAGCTTTGTCTATGTGTAAATGCGTGGAGGTTTCATCACGAAAATTATTTTCAGCATGAGCAATCTCAAATTTGTATCGCGCAGGATCCATCTTATAACCAGAAATCATAGTAAACTTTAATTTGAGATTTCAAGTTAAAGGATGTTGACGTTAATTTCAAGACTCAATAATAAGGATTTGGATGTTGATTCTAAGTTGACCAGACTGTTATGAAGTCTACAATAAACAAATCTCTAGATTTAGGTGATTTTTTTCGACTATTTTACTTTTTTGAGCCCAGATATATTTCACTTGACTGATTGTTTCCTGGCGCACTACTAAATTTTGTTTTCCGAATTTTAGTTAATTAAATGAAATCTATGATAGCTAGAGATATACAGCATGATATTGGTAAGAAGATTGTAAATTTTATGTTATAATTTTGTGGTAATACAAGTTTACTTTCCAGTTTGATTATTATCGGTAAGTGTTATTTGTAAAATCAGATGTCTAATTATTCATGAGTTTACAGTATCTTACAAGCTAAGAGAAAACGATTTATATGAAAGTCTGTATCGCAGAAAAACCTTCTGTTGCAAAAGAAATTGCTAATGTCGTAGGTGCCAAAAACCGAAAGGATGGGTACTTCGAAGGCAATGGCTATGCAGTAACCTGGACTTTCGGACATTTCTGCGAATTGTACACACCAGATGAATACAAACCTGAATGGAAACGTTGGGACCTCAATCAACTACCCATGCTTCCAGAAAAATTTCAAACTAAATTAAAGAAGGACAAAGGCATTAAGAAACAATATGCGATTGTCAAAAAATTATTCAAATCTGCCACCGTTGTGATCAATTGTGGAGATGCCGGACAAGAAGGAGAATTGATTCAAAGATGGGTGCTCAATCAAGCAAAGTACAAAGGTAAAGTTGAGCGACTTTGGATATCTTCATTGACACGTGAGGCGGTTGTTGAAGGTTTTAAAAAATTGAAACCAGGAAAGGATTTTGATGCCTTGTATCATGCGGGTAGTGCGCGTGCAATCGGAGACTGGTTGTTGGGGATGAATGCGACTCGATTGTATACCGTCAAATATGGACAACGAAAATTGGTGTTGTCTATCGGTCGGGTACAGACACCTACTTTAGCTATGTTGGTTGCAAGACATCTGGAAATTATCAATTTCGTATCCAAACCTTTTTGGGAATTAGAAACCATATATCGAGATGTAACTTTCAGATATGAAAAGGGACGGTTTCTGAAAAAGGAAGATGGAAGTGAATTGTTAAATCAAGTGACCGGTACCCCATTTAAAATTTTATCCGCTAAAAAGAAAAAAGGAAAAGAATACGCACCCAAATTATTTGACCTAACAGGATTACAAGTATATTGTAATAAACGGTTTGGTTATTCCGCAGATCAGACACTGAAAGTGGTTCAGAAACTTTACGAGAAAAAAGTAGTCACCTATCCTCGTGTTGATACCACTTTCCTGCCCAATGATGTTTATCCAAAAATCAAAGGTATCCTTCAGAAATTAAAAAAGTATCAAAATCTAACAACACCTTTACTTGCAAAACCAATTGTAAAATCAACTCGAGTATTCAACGATAAAAAAGTTACAGATCATCATGCCATCATTCCGACAGGTGTAGAAATTAATCTGGCTTTAGATGAAGGAAAAGTATATGATGCAATCGTGAGAAGATTTTTGGCGAATTTTTATCCTGAATGTATCGTCAATAATACCACGGTAATTGGTGAAGCTGCTGATGTGAAATTCAAAGCCACTGGAAAGGAAATTGTTGATCCAGGTTGGAAAGCAGTCTTCCCAAGAGCAGCAAAAAAAACGGAGGATGGGAAAGATAAAAATGAGGAAAAGATATTGCCCGAATTTAAAGTAGGGGAGTCTGGACCACACGAGCCAAGTCTGGTAGAAAAGCAAACCCAACCACCCAAGTATTATACGGAAGCGACTTTATTGCGTGCTATGGAGACTGCTGGCAAAACCGTTGACAATGATGAACTTCGAGATTTGATGAAAGAAAACGGAATTGGTCGTCCATCTACAAGAGCAAATATTATTGAAACTTTATTCAAAAGAAAATATGCTTTCCGAAAAAAGAAATCGATCATGGCAACTGACTTGGGAATTCAATTGATTGAAACGATTCAAAATCCTTTGTTGAAGTCGGCAGAACTAACCGGACAATGGGAAAAGAAATTGCGTCAAATAGAATCAGGTGAATACAATGCAGGAATTTTTATCAATGAGATGAAAAAGATGACCGCAGATATTGTCGGTGAAGTCCGAGCTTCAAATGCAGTTTCAAAAATTGATGTTTCTCAAATTCCAGAAAGGACTTGGGGCAAAAAAGGAAAGAAAAAGTATGTCAAAAAAAGTACTCCCTCAACTTCTAATTCCACACCTAGCTCGAAAAATGCTGCCAAAAAATCGAGTCCAACAGAATGCATTTGCCCAAAATGTAAAAACGGAACGCTACTAAAAGGTAAAACTGCTTACGGTTGTTCTCAATGGAAATCGGGTTGTAATTTTAAATTGCCTTTTTCATTCATGGGCAAAAAGATTTCTGACAAACAAGTAATTCGTTTGTTGGAAAAAGGATGTACGGTTAATCTAAAAGGTTTCAAAAAGGGAGCATCAAAAGTCAATGGCTTAATTCGTTTTGACAATCAATTTGTTTTAGTTTTGGAAGCACCGGGATCAAAATCTATCTCTCCTAAAAAACAACCTGTCAAAAAGGAAACTTTAAATTGTCCCAAATGCAAATCCGGAAACATCGTGAAAGGAAAAACTGCTTATGGTTGTTCGGCGTGGAAATCAGGATGTGATTTTCGCCTCACGTTTGTTGATCTGAGAAAAAAAGCAACTGGTAAAAAATTGACAAAGGCATTGGTAAAGGAGATTTTGTTGAGTTAATTTGTAACAATAAATTTTCAAAATGTATTCATTGTCCCATAACTAAGATAATGTTGAGCTGTTAGATTCCAAATAAAACCGTTCTTTCGATTTCGAAGTGGCACCAATGCGTTTATAAAATTTAATAGCTCTTACATTGAAGTTGGGTGTCTGCCATTGAATGAGTTGGCAATCCAATTTTTGAGCTTCTTCTTTCATCTTGTTCACTAGCTTTTCGCCTATTCCAAACCCCCTTGCTGCTTCCAACATATACAAACAATCCATGTAGACATAGTAATTGCCATCCCATGTGGAATATTGTTTCATGTAAGTTAAATAGCCTAATAAGTAATTGTCTTGAGCTACAACCAAACAATACAATGGCGGATTGGTCTGAAAGATACTTGTTGTTAATAATTCCTTTTTTCCTTCCTCAATGTATTCGGATTTTTCATATTCTGCATGACTTTTGCATAGCTGAACGATTTGGTCCATATCTTCAATTTTTGCAAATCTAATATTGATGTTTTCCATAGTGTCCTTGGTTTAGAAATGATGATTGCAATATATTTACTAACGATTTTCAAAAATAAATTTCTTTAAATACTTTGCCGTATATGCATTGTTAAGATGCCATTCGCTATAAGATAAAGTAAATGTTTTAATCCCAATCCGATTCATGATCTTCCAGCGATCAACTGGGAATTTATTCACAAAATCTCCTGGGTATCCAACCAAGTCAATTGCAAAAACCTGGTTTGATCGCACCACAACAATGTCCATAATAATACCCGCAATCGGATGTGCTCGAAGAATTTTTTTAATCTTCCACTTATGTAAACGCTTGATGACTGCTTCCATAAATGCATCACTACCCTCGTAATCAGATACGATTTTTTTGGAGCTTTTGGAATCGATATGATCTAGATATTGACGAAGCAATAATTTAGGATTCAAATTTGTGCGATCTACTGATGCATAAATGTACTGAAATGTCCGTGCTCGAGTAATTGTAACATTGAAAACATCCGGTCGATTAAGATAGAGATAAGTGGATGGGTGAACTTTATCATCTACTACAAACGAAATTAAAATCACATCTCTTTCTTCTCCTTGAAATTCAAATGGAGTCCCAACCAAAATGGAGTGACGTCTAATTTCCTTCGTGTCGATTACTTTTCGAATGAGCCTTTTTAAATAATTTACCTGAGAACGGAATGGCGAAATAATGCCGATTGTCTGCACTTGACTTTTGATAAATGTTTTTTCTTTTTCAATTATTCTTCTGACATGTTCTAAAATTTCAGCAGCTTCTTTTTCATTTTGTCCTTTCGTATTTCTATGTCCTTTGCAAGTTTTAATAAAAGTGTTTTCATCCCTTATTGTCAATGGAGTAGCGGTCATTATTTTCAACTGACTATTATAAAATTGACGATTACTGAAGTCAATAATATCCGGCATACTTCTAAAATGCTCATCTAAAAAATGAACATGATTTTGAGTCGAAATGGAAGCAGAGACCATATCCAATAAGCTATTTTTCCGATAGTTGATTTTGTTGAATTCTACTGTTTGTAATTCAAATTTTTCAAGTAATTGCTGTTGCTGACTTTTCGATAAGAAAGAAATATGCCGGAGTTGTTTAGGATCCCCAACAATAACTGCACATTTAGCCCTTTGCAATAATGGAATAGAACTAGCAATATCACATTGAGTTGCTTCGTCAATAATCACAACGTCAAAAAGCTCTTTTCTTAATGGTAAAGCAGTATGGACATCAACTGCATTTACAATCCATGCGGGCAATGCATGCAACACGGCATCAAATTCTACTTTGTCGAAATAAGCTTGCATTTGATTACCTGTTTCTTCTTCTAAGCCATTTAACAAGTTTTGAATATGTGCTCTTTCATGACGCAATACTTCATAGAGATGAAATGCAAATTGTTTTTTGACATATACTTTTGACTTTCGTAAGAGTTGATGATACAATTTTTTCAACTCTTTCATGATCTGAAAAATTGGCTCACTTTTTTTAGCCCGACCTTCAATAAAGTACTGTCGTATTTTGGTTAAAATAGAGCCGGATTCATTATGAAAAATTGCGCCCCATTTCAATTCTTCTTTTTCTCTTTTTTCTAATAGACTTTCCAGTTTTTCTATTTGTCTGTTTATATCTTGGATGCCAAGTTCAAGTTTATTTAATGCTTTCTTCTCAATTTTTTGTACCTCAATACCATGGATAATATTGGTTAATCTTTTTTGAAGTTGAGAGCGATAAGAACGAGTTGAAGTTTTGACCACCACACCTTTCATGCTGAAATCTTTTTCAATTTTATTAGCAATGACGGTTCCAGCCTGATCGTTTTTAGATGCAATTAACACGGTCTTCCCGTGCGTAATGAGATCCGCAACCAAAGCAGCAATGGTAAATGATTTTCCAGTTCCTGGCGGTCCAATTACCAAAGACAATGGCTGATTGTAGTAAGATTCGAATATTTGTTTTTGAGCGCCGCTCAGTATGACAGGTGTAATCAAAGAGCGTGGTGTTATGGTCGATCTTCGGTTTTCATTGGGATTGAAAATTTCTTTGAGTATAGTAGAATAGTCTTCATTAGTTGCAATTTTTTCTAGTTCATTCAAAACACCTCTTGATCCAGATGGCTTGTTGATTAAACCGATTCCGATTCCTGGAATCAATGAAAGATTGGCATCCGTGTTTTTTTTGTTATAAATACTTTTTAAGTCTCCTGTTTCTTGTAAGTTGAAATATTGTTCAAGTTGCGAGACATCTAGATCGGGTATTAATTTCTGTAATGCTTTTCCGATTTCAAAGATTTGCTCAAATTGAATAAAACCTGTGGGTAAGGCACTCACCAAATCATCATACCCGATATCGATGTCTTGTGGGAGTGTTCGGATATATTCTACAAATACCGGATTGATCACCCCATTTTCGACTTGTAGTTCTAAATAATACACACCATCTTCCAGTATCAAATCGACCGGGTAAATATAAAGTGGTGCAAAGACTTTTTGTGGTTTCCCGATAACATTCATCGTCCCAGAAAGAAAAAAAGCACAACAATACAATGCTTTTTCTTGCGAATGAACCGCCAATGTGTGTTCCATTTCGGCTCCCCATTTGGAATCAATAGGGAATTGCAGTAGCCTACCTGATAGTAATTCGGTACTCTTTAATTCTAATTGTGAAGCAACATTTTTCCCATAAAAATTTAAGATGCGAATTGCACGAAAATCAACTTGATAACACGATCTAAAATATGAAACGATGTTGCTAATTGGTGGCATTATTACTTTTTAAATTCCATTATCAGGGCAGAAAGTATCTCGACTTAAAAGTAGAAGCATTAATATTTGAATAGAAGTCCAATGTAACAAAACCCTTTTTAACGAACTAAATTATAGGGTATGATTTCTAACTTTCTTCTAATTAATTGCTTGAAAATTATATTAATCAAAATAATATTTCATAAATTGCCATGCTGAAAACATTTTTAAGTGTATTTCTTGCTTTATGCATTGCATTTTAATTGTTTTCGATTTATTTTTTTACCTAAACATATAGACAATGAGTCTTTCGAAAACCCATCCCACCGTTAAAAATTTTATCAATGGCAAATTTGAAAGAAATGGCGAACCGTCAATGGATGTACTAAGTCCTTTAGATGGATCTGTAATTTCAACAATGCCAATGAGTGGTAATAAAGAAGTAAATGCTGCAGTTGATGCAGCTGCCGCAGCATATCCAGGATGGTCTGGTATGACTTTAAAAGACAGAGTTCAGATATTTTTTAGATATAGAACTTTATTAGATCAGCATAAAGATGAATTAGCCAAGTTGGTCCAAATTGAAAATGGTAAGACTTATGGTGAAGCATTGGCTGAAGTGATGAAGAGTATGGAGCTTTGTGAATTCGCAGTATCCATGCCACAAATTGTAACAAACGAAATACAAGAAGTAAGTCGTGGTGTAGAATGTCGCATCGAGCGCAAACCACTCGGTGTCGTAGCCTGTATAACTCCTTTTAATTTCCCAAATATGGTTCCACACTGGACCGTCCCAAATGCACTGGTGCTCGGAAACACAGTCGTTTTAAAACCTTCTGAAATGGTGCCACTTAGCACGGTTCGCATGGCTGAATTATTGAAAGAAGCTGGTCTGCCAGATGGTGTATTTAATGTTGTAAATGGTGGGAAAGAAGTAGTGGAAGCGATTTGTGATCATCCGGAAATCAAAGCAACTTCATTTGTTGGTTCTACCAAGGTGGCAAAAATTGTTTACAAAAGAGCGACTTCAAATTTGCAAAGATGTGTCGCACTGGGTGGTGCAAAAAATCACTTGCTAGTACTTCCAGATGCGCATGTTGGTATGACTGCTAACAATGTAGTGGCATCAATGGCTGGTTGTGCTGGACAACGTTGTATGGCAGCCTCAGTAATGGTTGGTGTGGATAAGGTCCAACACATTATTGATGAAATGGTAAAGGAAGCAAATAAAATTGTTCCAGGAGAAAATTTAGGATCCGTCATCAGTAAAGAAGCCAAAGAAAGAATTGAGAAATACATCACAGAAGCAGAAGCACAAGGTGCTAAGATATTGGTGGATGGTAGAAATGCGGTCGTGAAAGGACAAGAAGATGGATTTTATGTAGGCCCAACGATCATTGATCATGTAAAACCTAACATGGCCGTTGCAACTGAAGAAATTTTCGGACCTGTCATCTCCATTATTCGCGCCAAAGATTTGGATGAAGCAATCACTATCGAAAATAGTTCCAACTACGGAAACGCCGCCGCTGTCTTTACACAAAATGGTGGTCTCGCCAAAAAAGTAATTGACAAAGCAAGTGCCGGTATGGTAGGTGTTAATATAGGGGTCCCTGTACCAAGAGAGCCATTCTCATTTGGTGGATGGAATGAATCAAAATTCGGTGTAGGTGACATCACGGGTAAAAGCTCTATCGAATTCTGGACGCAAAATAAAAAAACGACGACTAAGTGGAATCCGGAAGATAAGAGAGATTGGATGAGCTAGGAGGATCGTTTGGACGCTGGTTAGCTATTTGGCTGTTTAGCCTTTTGGACACTTCACCTTCAAAGGAAATTATTCTTTAAAACTGAAAATTTTCATTTGAAGACAAAGCGTCCAAAAATCCTAATAGCCAAAAGTCCAAATATCCAATTAAAAAAACAAAGTGGCTGAATATGGAGTAATCCAACAATTTCGCCCATTCAAATAACAATATAATGACAACACTAAATAAATCGAATTCCCAAATTGTAGCCGATTGTAAAGACTATACTTTATTCTCTTGGTCAAGACAAGGTGGCCTCAATCCAATGAATTTGGCAAGTGCTAAAGGAAGTTACATCTATGATCGCGACGGAAAGAAATATCTTGATTTTTCTTCCCAATTAATGAATGTAAATATTGGTCATGGTGATCAAAGAATCACAAAAGCTGTAACAGAACAAATGCAACAATTAAGTTTTGTGTATCCTGGAGCTGCAACAGAAGTTCGTGCGAAGCTAGGAAAGAAATTGCAAGAAATCACACCTGGAAATTTGACCAAAACATTCTTTACACTTGGTGGTGCAGAAGCAATTGAGAATTCAATCAAAGTTGCGAGAATTTATTCTGGTCGCTCAAAAATAATCACACAATATAGATCCTATCATGGTGGAACGTATGGTGCAATGGCAGCAGGAGGAGATCCACGTAAACATGCGATAGACAAGTACGCGGCTCCTAATTTTGTACACGTAGAAAATCCATATGCCTACAGATGTCCATGGGGAACCAACTCAATGGAAGAATGCGGAGAGATGGCGTTGAGGAATTTGGAAAACATCATTAAGTACGAAAACCCACATAGTGTAGCCGCAATTTTGATGGAAGGAGAATCTGGCTCATCAGGTTGTATCAAGTATCCAAAAAATTACTGGCAAGGACTCAGAAAAATTGCTGACAAATATGGCATCCTTTTAATCTGCGATGAAGTAATGAGTGGTTTTGGTAGAACAGGAAAATGGTTTGGTATCGATCATCATGGTGTGACACCTGATATCATGGCAATGGCAAAAGGTTTGACTTCTGGTTACTTACCTCTTGGTGGAACTATTGTTACTGATGAGATTGCCAAACACTTTAATGAAAATAATTTAGCGATTGGATTGACCTACTCTGCACACGCTGTGAGTTGTGCGGCTGCTGTTGAAAATTTGAGAATTATGGAGGAAGAGAATTTAGTGGAAAGAGCTGCAGAAATGGGTAAGTATGTAGAAAGTGAGGTTGAGAAACTAAAAGCAAAACATCCATCTATTGGCGATTTCAGGAATACTGGTTTGTTAGGTGCAATTGAAGTGGTGAAAGATAGAGCAACTAAAGAACCAATCACCCATTGGAATGCACCGGCTGCTGAATCACAGGCAACGTATCAAATTGCTGGAAAAATTCGCGAGCTCGGCATGTTCACTTTTGTAAAATGGAATTTCATTTTCATTGCTCCACCACTAAATGTGTCGAAAGCAGAAATTGATGAAGGGCTACATATTATTTCACAAGCACTGACGCTTGCTGATGAACATTATACGGGTGCATGAGTAAAGACATAGTTCAACTACGAGAAGACCTTTCTGCTTCAGATCTCTATTCCAAAGATTTGGCTCCTGTGCCACCTGAGGAACGAACTTGGTCCATGTGGTCCTTGGCCGCATTATGGGTAGGGATGGCGGTTTGTATTCCCACCTATTTTATGGCGGCTTTGATGATTAGTAGTGGTATGGGGTGGCTCGAATCACTACTTATTATTGGTTTAGCTAACATTATCATTACAATTCCAATGGTGATGAATGGTCATGCTGGTGTTAAATATGGTATTCCATTTCCTGTCATTGGTCGAGCATCTTTTGGTATCAATGGTGTACACATTCCTTCCATCGTAAGAGCATTGGTTGCTTGTGGTTGGTTTGGAATTCAGACATGGATCGGCGGGCTGGCAATTTATGCTATATATAATGCAGCAATTGGTGGTGATGTCAACGATGCATTGTCTGTTGGAAAATTTATTTGCTTCGGAATATTTTGGTTGATCAATATGTACTTCATTTTCAAAGGAACGGAAAGTATCAAATTTTTAGAATTGTATTCTGCACCTATACTATTATTGATGGGAGTCGTGTTGATTGGATGGGGTGCAATGAATGGAGGAGGTTTTTCCAATGTCTTAAATCAAAGTAAATATCTGACCGCACCAGCTTTAAGTGATGATGGGAAAACCATCAACTTGAATTTGGCCATGAATAAAGAAGGAAAACCGAAAGCAGAAGAATATCGATTTGTCAATAATAAAGTGGAGTCGAATTGGATGCCAATATCAGGAACTACTTTATCTGCTTCAAATTTAAGCGATAATTCAACAATTCAATTCCGAAAGAAAAAAGGCGATAGTTACATTGAATCTGCAGCCATCGAAATCACCAAACCCAATCCCAACAAAACGTGGACAGATTCTAAATTGTGGAGTTATATTGTTTGGTTAACAATTATGGTTGGATTTTGGGCAACGATGTCTTTAAGTATTGCAGATATTACAAGATTTGCTGGGACTCAAAAAGAACAAGTTTGGGGACAATTTATAGGATTGCCAGGTACGATGATGTTCTATTCATTCGTGGCAATATTTGTAAGTTGTGCAGCGGTTGTTATTTTTGATGACATGCTCGTTGGAAAAGATATGCCGATTGATCCAGTATCATTATTAGCAAGATTTGAAAGTCCTGTAGTTGTGATTATTTCTCAAATTTTTATGATCATCGCTACGCTGAGTACCAATATTGCTGCCAATGTTATTGCACCTGCCAATGCATTTTCCAACTTGAGCCCTAAAAATATCCCATTCAAATATGGTGGATTAATAACTGGAATTATCGGCATTCTAATTTGCCCTTGGTATATCATGAATGAAGTTAGTGACATCCTCATTTTCGTAAGTGGATTACTAGGACCCGTATTAGGAATTATGTTGTCAGATTATTATTGGGTAAGAAAAACAGAAATGCCATTGGCTGATTTATATAAAAGAAAAGGAGCGTTTACTTACAATGGAGGATTCAACATGGCTGCGATGATTGCATTAGCTTTAGGTGTTTTTGTCGCAATAATTGGTTATTTTGTTCCTACACTAGACGCACTTTATAAACTTTCCTGGTTCTCAGGATTCCTAGTTTCTTTTATCGTTTATAAATTATTAATGAATTCGAAAACTAACAATCATCATGTCTATACTCATTAAAAACGGAAGAGTTGTCACCGCCGAATCTGATTACATCGCGGATGTATATGTAGAAGGTGAGAAAATTGTAGCGATAGGAAAAGATCTTCCTTACAAAGCTAAAAAAACGATCAACGCAAAAAATAAATTGGTTTTTCCTGGTGGAATTGATCCGCATGTGCACCTCGATATGCCTTTCATGGGAACCTCCTCTAGCGACGATTACACAACAGGTACACGTGCTGCACTTTTTGGTGGAACTACCATGGTGATTGATTTTATTTTGCAAACGCAAGGTGATACTTTAAAGAATGCATTGAAAGCATGGCAAAAACGATCTAAAGGAAAAGCAGTAGGTGATTACTCCTATCATATGGCAGTCACCGACTTCAATGATAAGGTGGCAAAAGAAGTAGTGCACATGATTAAAAAAGAAGGAATCACTTCTTTCAAAACTTTCATGGCTTACAAAGGTGCGTTGATGATTGATGATGGACAGATGGTGCAATTGATGAAAGTGGTCAAGAAAAATGGTGGACTTGTAACTGTCCATGCAACAAATGGAGATGTCATCGATTCCCTAATCGCAAAACATCGTAAAGAGAAAAAACTCACACCTTTATATCACTACCTATCTCAGCCTGAAGTGACAGAAGCAGAAGCATCTGCGAGATTTGCGGATATGTTGGATTATACTGGATGTCCGGGATACATCGTCCACATGACTTGCGAGGGTGCATTGAATGCAGTAAGGGAAGCAACCCAAAGAAATCAAAAAGTTTTCGTCGAAACGTGTACGCAATACTTAACATTGGACGCATCACTGTACAAAAGAAAAGACGGAGCCAAGTGGGTAATGAGTCCACCACTTCGTGAAAAGAAAGATCAGGTGGCACTTTGGTCAGGATTGAATCAAGGAATGGTGCAAGTAGTCGGTACCGATCATTGCCCATTTACAATGAAACAAAAGGCGATGGGTAAAAATGATTTCTCCAAAATACCAAATGGGCATCCAGCGATTGAACACAGAATGGAATTGTTATTTTCAGCTGGTGTCAAAACTGGAAAAATATCGCTCAATAAATATGTGGAAGTAACTTCAACGAATGCAGCTAAAATTTTTGGCATGTATCCAAAGAAAGGAACCATCGCAATTGGAGCTGATGCCGACTTAGTGATCTTTAACCCTAACAAGAAACACACATTGTCTGTCAAAACACATCACATGAATGCCGATTATTCCGCTTACGAAGGAATGAAGTTGACAGGAAAAACAGAAACCGTTTTGATGAGAGGACAAGTCGCTATAGAGAAAAACAAATGTCTATTAAAACCAGGTTACGGGAAATTTGTAAAACGAGGAAAAACATCCCTAACCATATAAATGATATGAGGATTGGTTTTAGTGCGAAGGAAAAACGTATGTAATTTGTGTTGTCAAAAATACAATGTTATATATTTTTAAATGTAAAAATTTGCCGAAGGATTTTGAAGCGGATGGGTCGTAGGCCTTAAAGATTTATCGTAAAGAAATTTAGAAGTGTGGAGGGAGGAAAAAAGATCGTTGTTTGAGCCACTGAAAGTGTTGTGAGTTTCGAGATTTTGCGTGGAGCCAATTAAATTTTAGATAAATATTTAAAGCCGTGATTTTTTGCTTCGTTTTTCATCTAGGAAAAATGAAGATCAAGAAAAATTATTTACAGGATTAACAGATCTTTTGCAGAAGAAAAAAAATTAAAGCATTGATGAAAAGTCGATCTTAAGAAGAATATAATTTAGATAACAAACGAAAATAAGCTACTATGCCACGTAATGTAAAATCAGGGTTGATTCAGATGAGTCTCCCAATGACAGAAGGAGAAGGAACCATTCATGAAATAATGGAGGCAATGGTCCAAAAACATATTCCTTATATTGAACAAGCTGGAGAGGCTGGTGTTCAGATTCTATGTCTTCAAGAAATTTTCAATACTCCATATTTTTGTCCAGGACAAGATCGTAAATGGTATGCATCTGCGGAAACCGTTCCGGGTCCAACAACAGAATTGATGCAAAAATATGCCAAGAAATATGATATGGTGATCGTTGTACCAATTTATGAAAAAGAACAACCAGGTGTATTGTACAACACAGCTGCTGTAATCGATGCTGATGGAACTTATCTTGGAAAATATAGAAAAAATCATATCCCTCACACGACTGGATTCTGGGAAAAATTCTTCTTCAAACCTGGTAATTTAGGATATCCAGTTTTCCAAACAAAATATGCTAAAGTAGGCGTTTACATTTGCTATGATCGTCACTTCCCAGATGGTGCAAGATGTCTTGGATTGAATGGAGCTGAAATTGTTTACAATCCTTCTGCAACGGTTGCTGGTTTATCACAATATCTATGGCAATTGGAACAACCTGCACACGCAGCAGCAAATGGATACTTCATGGGTTGTATCAACAGAGTAGGTGAGGAGAAACCTTGGGACTTAGGACGTTTTTATGGAACTTCTTATTTCGTCGATCCAAGAGGTCAAATTTTTGCTAAAGCATCTGAATATGATGATGAATTATTAATTGCAGATTTTGATTTAGATATGATAGAAGAAGTGCGTTCGACTTGGCAATTCTTTAGAGACAGACGTCCTGAGACTTATGATAAATTAACTGAGTTATAGCCGTTGTCCGTTGTCCGACGGTGAGCTTCGCTACCTTATCCGTTGTCCGTTGACGACCACTGCATTTGAGCACGTATGCGCACGCAGAGGTCGTCAACGGACAACGGATAACGGAATGCGGACAACGAAAATTCACATGTTACTAAATAAAAAACACGAATAAAAATGTCCGAATATAAAAAACCTACTTCCACAACCGAATTTGAAAAGAACTTCAAAATAAAGAAACCGTTGATGAATACGACGGAAGCTTATTATGAAAGTTCTCGGTGTTTATATTGTTATGATGCACCTTGTGTTCAAGCTTGTCCGACAGGAATTGATATTCCATTATTCATCAAGCAAATCAATACTAAAAATCTGACTGGTTCTGCACGTACTATTTTCGAATCTAATTGGTTGGGAAATGCATGCGGAAAAATTTGTCCAACAGGTGTTTTGTGTGAAGGTGCTTGTGTTTATAATCACCAAGATGTTCCACCAATCCAAATCGGTCGATTACAAAATTATGCGACAACACATGCAATCAAAAATGACATCACATTATTCAAACCTGGTGAGGACAACGGTAAAAAAGTAGCCATCATCGGTTCTGGTCCGGCTAGTATTGCATGTGCATGTGAGTTACGTATGATGGGATTCGGAGTAGATATCTATGAGGCAAAAGCAAAACCATCCGGACTGACTGTTTATGGAATTGCTGCTTACAAAATTACCAATGAAGAAGTAGTGGATGAAGTTGCTTATTTGGAAAAACAAATGCAATTGAATTTTATTCTCAACACCCCAATTACAACTAAGGAGCAATTGGATAAAATCGAGAATGATTATGACGCGATTTTCTTAGGAGTAGGAATCGGACCAACCGCTACTTTAGATTTGGATGGTGAAGACAAAGGAAATGTGGTCGGTGCTGTTGAATTTATTGAAGAGGTAAGAATGAAACAACATACTTTATCTGTTCCACAAAAAGTCGTCGTTATCGGTGGTGGAAATACAGCCATGGATGCAGCCTCTCAAGCGGCCCGTCTTGGTGCTGAAAATGTAGTGTTGGCATATCGTCGAAGTAAAGATAGAATGGGTGCTTATGGTTTCGAATATGACTTAGCAATTAGTGCAGGGGTAGATAGTTTATTCGAAGCACAACCAGTTGCCATCGTCGGAAATGGAAAAGCAAACGGTGTCAAATTCATCAAAACAAAATCCGTTGATGGAAAATTAGAATATATTGATGGTAGTGAATTCGTTGTGGATTGTGATTTGGTTATCAAAGCAACTGGTCAAGCCAAAATGGCTAGTTTCTTAAATTTAATCGACGGTTTAGAATTGGACAATCGTAAAAGAATTGTTGTCAACGAAGAAAATTATCAAACTAAGAATCCAAAATATTTCGCCGGAGGGGATGCTGTGAATGGTGGAGCAGAGGTGGTGAATGCTGCTTATGAAGGGAAGGTTGCGGCGTTGGGAATTGCTGGGTTTTTAGAAGTTTAGAGTGTAAAATGTAGAGTTTTTTTAGTGATGAGTTTTAAGTGATGAGTGATGAGTGGGTGGCGAGCTATGCTATCAAATTTGATTTGAATTTTAAGCTTGAGTTTTGACCGACATTCTCAATAGAGTTAATATTAACAAACAAAAAACATACAAACTATGGCGAGTATTCTAGATGATAAAGCGGTTCTATTTGCATTAGAAATAATAAAGTTATCTAAGCAGTTAAACAAAACTCATGATTACAAAATGTCTGATCAAATTCTTAGATCTGGTACTTCTGTTGGAGCAAATATTCGAGAAGCTCAATCCGCGGAGTCAAAGAAAGACTTTGTTCATAAGTTAAGTATTTCACAGAAAGAAATTGGAGAAACTAGATACTGGCTGGAGCTTTTTGTGAAATCCGAAATGATTGAAAAATCTTTATTCAATAAATTAGATTCGCAAGCAATTCAAATCGAGAAAATGCTAAAGAGCAGTATTCTAACAACGAGACAAAAGTACAATCTTAAACGAAAGTAAATTTTGAACTAATAAATTTTATTTGAAAGAGAAGCCACTCAACATTCAAAACTCATCACTCAAAACTCATATAGTTAAAGAGGAGAACCAGTGTTAAGTATAAGCTTCCGTTAAAGCAAAAAACACGTATCATGGATTTAAGCATAGATTTCGCAGGAATAAAATCCCCAAACCCATTTTGGTTAGCATCCGCACCACCAACCAACTCAGGCTATCAAGTCATGAAAGCATTCGACGCAGGATGGGGTGGAGCCGTTTGGAAAACACTAGGTGTGCCCGTAATCAACGTATCGAGTAGATATGGCGCGGTCAACTATCGGGATACCAGAATGGCCGGGTTCAACAATATTGAGTTGATAACTGATCGACCATTAGCAGATAACCTTCGAGAAATTGAAGAAGTAAAAAAATACTTTCCAAACCATGCAGTCATCGCATCTTTAATGGTGGAGACCAAAGAACAATGGCATCAAATTATCAAAGATGTCGAAAATGCAGGAGCTGATGGAATCGAATTAAACTTCGGTTGTCCACATGGTATGTGCGAACGTGGGATGGGATCAGCCGTTGGTCAAGAACCTTCAGTTTTAAAAACGATCGTAGAATGGGTAATGGAAGTGGCACAAATTCCTGTTATCACCAAGTTGACACCAAATATTTCTCACATTGTGGAGCCGGGATTGGCAGCAGTGCATGGAGGAACCGATGCCTTGTCATTAATCAACACCATCAAAAGTATTGTTGGAATTGATTTAGATACCTATGCACCTTATCCGGTAGTTGATGGTAAAGGAACCAATGGTGGTTATTGTGGTCCAGCGGTGAAACCAATCGCGATGGAAATGATAAAAGAATTAGCAAAGCATCCTGAAATTCAAGATACACCAATCTCCGGAATTGGTGGTGTTGAAAATTGGAGAGATGTAGTCGAGTTTATATTGTTAGGTGCAGGCAATGTACAAGTGTGCACAGCAGCGATGCATTACGGATTTGGAATTGTAAGAGAAATGGAAGCTGGGCTAAGACAATTCATGATGGAGAAAGGATATGAAACCATCTACGATTTCAAAGGAAAAGCATTGCCGAATGTTACGGAATGGAAACACTTAAATTTGAAACATAAAGTAGTTGCAGAAATTGATGAAACTAAATGTGTCGGTTGTGACTTGTGTTACATCGCATGTGACGACGGTGCACACCAAGCAATTCGTATCCCAGAAGGAATTGGAAATAGAATTCCAGAAATCATTGATGAAAATTGTGTCGGTTGTAATTTATGCTCACTTGTTTGTCCAGTTGAAGAATGCATAACAATGGTAAAACGGGATGATGGAACACAACACGTCACTTGGAATGAGAAAACAATTGCTGGTGAAATACCAACTACATTTGATGATGATCGTGCTGGTGGGAAAGGGCATTTTGTTCCGACCGTGCAAGATGCATTGAAGCATCGGAAAT